>DATCLO010000181.1:0-39544 GCA_036563875.1 Cyclobacteriaceae bacterium | reverse complement strand
GATTGGTGTGGACCATGCAAAATGATGGCTCCCGTTATTCAGGAATTCTCCCGAGAGATGGGCGACAAGGTGCGGGTCCTCAAGGTTGACGTCGATCGCAATCCCGCTGCTGCCCGCGCGTACAACATTCAGGGCGTACCTACCATGATTCTCTTCCGCAACGGTCAAGTCCTCTGGCGCGAAGCTGGTGTGGTGCCTGCCCACGTGCTGAGGCAGGTGGTTACGCCGCATTTGGAACGTTAAAGTGACACTAAGTTATCCTCCACACCACAGAGGCACAGAGAATGCTTATTTTGCGGCGTTGTGAAGATCGAACCATTCACCTTATCCGACATACCCCACCTTCCGGCCTTACAACCCGAGGGTTGGTTGCCGCTCGGTCCTTATTATGAGTTTTATGTGAAGGCTCCTTTTTGTCATCCCGTCAAGTACAATGTCAGTGGTCGCATGGCGGGCATTGGCTGTGCTATAAGGCATCGTTCTTCAGGATGGCTCGCACACATCATCGTCGCGCCGGAATATCGTCGGCAGGGCATCGGCACGCGCATCACGAAATGGCTAATGAATTTTCTCATCAGCGAATATCAATTCAGGACGCTGCACCTTGCGGCAACACCGATAGGTCTGCCGGTGTACCGTCAATTGGGCTTTCGACCACTTTCCGATTACGTCTTCATGCGCGATGGAAAGCTCAAAGGCGAAGCGCCCCCGGAAACCGTGCCATTCAGCGAAGACTTGCGCGATGCCGCTCTCGCAATGGATTTTGCTGCTTCATCTGAAGATCGCAGTCAACTCCTTGAACCGCATTGGTCCCATGGGCGTTTTGTGAAGAACAACGGCGCGCTCGAAGGCTATTATCTTCCCACACTGGGCGAGGGATACATTCTCGCGACACGCCCTGAAGTAGGACTCGCTCTTATGCGACTCAAACACGGGAATGGCGGGGTGGCTGTAGTTCCGGAAGAAAATCGTAAAGCAATGCACTACCTCACAAAAAACGGATATACGGAATACCGTCGTGGAACGCGAATGATCTACGGGGAACCATTACCCTGGCGACCTGAAATGATTTTCGGGCGCATCGGCGGAAACCTGGGCTGATCTGAACTAATCCATTACCGGATGAAGGAAAACGAAAACAACCTGCTGAAGATCGCCATTGTAGGACCCGAATGCACGGGCAAGTCGGACCTCGCGGCGTTCCTCGCTTCCCACTACAACACCGTTTGGGTACCAGAATACGCGCGTGGCTACCTGGGCAACCTCGTTCGTCCATACGAGGAACATGACCTCCTCACCATCGCCCACGGTCAACTTAGACTCGAAAGAGAGTGGAGTCTCACTGCGAATGGACTGCTTTTCTGCGACACAACACTGCTCGTCATTAAGATATGGAGCGAGGTCAAATATGGACATTGCGACCCGGAAATCCTCCGCGCACTGGACGAATCACACTACGACCTGCACTTGCTTACATATGTCGACATCCCCTGGGAAGATGACCCCCAGCGCGAACATCCCGACAAACGCGAAATGCTTTACGCGTTGTACCGCGAACAACTCACTGCCATGAGCGTTCCTTTTGTTGAGATTAAAGGACAGAGGGAAGAGAGGAGGAAGCGGGCAATTGAGGCTGTGAACGCTATTCGCAGTAGGCAATTGGCAATGGGCAGTAGGCAGTAGTACGAATTGGAACAGTTGGCAATTTCGCTGTTCTGCCGTCGCCGTTATCTAGTCTTTTATCCCCTCAACCAACTCCCTCAAACAACGTATCCAGACGGGATGATCATTGAGACTTTCAACAAGCTGTACCTTCTCTCCACCGTGCTCTTTGAAGATGTGCTGATATTCAATGCCGATTTCCACGATGGTTTCCAGGCAATCGGCAGTGAAGGCGGGTGAGAACACAAGTATTTTCTTCATTCCCCGTTTCGCGCAGTCGATGACAACGTCATCCGAAAATGGTGTCAGCCACTTCTTGTCGAGACGCGATTGAAAGCAAACCGTATAGCGATCTTCCGGAATACCGAGACCCGTGGCTATCCTTCTCGATGTATCGTAGCACGTCGCCTGATAACACAGTCGATTCGCATCATTAATCTCACGTGTGCAGTTGTAGTCCGCACAGGTACCTTTAACATGAACCTTGTCGACTTGCCGTTCCGGCAGTCCGTGATACGAAAAAAGCACATGCTCGTAGTCGTCGATCTTGTGCTCACGACCGCGCGCTATAAATGCTTCAATGAACGAGGGATGATCGTAATACTGTCCGACGAAGTGCACCTCAGGAACGACCCACCATTTCCTGATCACCCGCATCACCTCATCGTGCGCGGAGCCCGTAGTCGCAGAAGCATACTGCGGAAACATCGGCAACACAATGATGCGGTCATACTTTTCCGCTGCAATTTTGGCCAGCACATCGGGGATAGATGGATTCTTGTACCGCATGGCGAGGTACACCCGATAGTTGTCCGGTAGCTGTTGTTGCAACAAATCAGCAGCTTTCTGACTGTACAGAAGCAAGGGTGATCCCTCCGGTGTCCACAACTGCTGATAAACCTTTGCCGATTTTGGCGCGCGGAACGGAACGATGATCAGGTTGACGAGCAGCTTGCGCGGAAGCCAGGGAATATCGATGACACGTGGATCGTTGAGAAACTGCGACAAGTAGGAGCGAACATGTGGAACGGATGGGCTATCCGGAGTTCCCAGGTTGATCAGCAAAACAGCCGTTTTCTTCTTGATCTCGCTCATGAAAACCAATTGGGAAATGACCACACCATCCATCCGTAGATAACAAACCTAAGCACCCGCGTGATACAAATAAGCAGGAATTCACGAAAGTTGTAGTGAATAGAACCCGCGAGCATACAGGTGGCAGAGAAAGGAACTGGCGTCACGGCCCCCACAAACACAAGGTAGCCGCCATAACGTTGCAGGTTCCGATCATACTGTGCGAGGTAGCGGTTGTGCAATCGGGTATAAAAAGCTGTCGTGGAAAATCGCTTTCCTATCCAGTATCCAATTACACCAGCGATATAGGACAGAATGGTGAGCACGGTCAGGTTGATGATAAAGGCTGTGAGGGAGATATCGTGGAGTATCCACACCATCATGAAGAACTCTGGCGGAATAAGGCCGAAGACCACCTCAGAAGTAAAGAAAATTCCAAAGAGGGGCAGCGGCTTGTCGTAGATAGACTCAATTGTGTCGCGGAAGTTTTCCTGAAGATAGTCTTCAAGGAGGATAAATGCCGTAATGATTACAGCGAACCAAAGTAACCCTTTCAGCAGATTTCTGAACAGGAACCGCGACCTTGACTCTTGCTCCTCCATATCTTATTATCCCAGTACCGGCGCGCGCCTAAACGGCTTTGACTCGTCGAAAAGCTTCCGGTAAGTGGCGTGCCGTTTCACCACGCTGGCGCCAACCTGTTCCACAACGCGGATCATTTTTGGGTTGAAGTCTCCGATCCAGTTCATTTCGTATTCCTTGTACGCCGTTTGCTGATGCTGCAGCACTTGCGCCGCAGTCATTACCAACGCTCCATCTAACCCTTTGCCCTGATGTTCGGGCGCAACGCCAAACAATACACCCAGCGCCTTCGTATTTCCTTTTACATATCTGTGCCAAAGGAACTTCAGCTTGCCGATCCAGTCCAGCTTCCCGTTCACATGCTTCAGTATCTGATTGACCTCCGGGAGGGACAAATACATGGCCACGGGCTCCCCTTTGTAAAAGCCAAAGTACAACAATTTTCTATCCAGTAGCGGCTTCATCTGCTGGACCATCTTCCGGGCCTGAGCCAGAGAAATTTCAGGATTCTCCGAGCGATTGGACCACGCCCTGGAATATACGCTGACAATGTACTCAGGCAATTTTTTCAGTTCATCCTTCCTGAGATACCGGAATTCGTAGTTCGGATCGCGGGCTACTAGCTCTGCCTTGTAGGCAAGTCGCTCAGACAGAGGGTCCAGGACTTTCCGGCCGAACGTCAGCTGGTAGAAATAAACCTTGAAGCCATAAGCTTCAAAAAGTCTTTGATAATACGGGAAATTGTAATTGCATTGATAGGCGGGTTCGCGGTCAAAACCCTCCACGAGCAGTCCCCACCACCGGTCCCGACTCCCAAAGTTTATCGGGCCGTCCATAGCCTCCATCCCTCGTTCCTGAAGCCATGCCTTACATTGATCGAACAAAGCAAAAGCGGCTGCCTGGTCGTCTATACATTCAAAAAAGCCCATCCCGCCGGTAGGCTGATCGTTGCCCTTGTGCACTATCTTACGATTAACGAATGCTGCCACTCGTCCGATGGGTTTGCCTGCATCATCATACAAAACCCATCGCGTGCATTCGCCATGGCGGAAGGCATGATTCTTCTGTGGATTGAATACCGCTTCAATATCCTGGTCCAGGGGCCTGATCCAGTGGGGTTCATTTTTGTACAGGTTTACGGGAAGGTTCAGAAAGTCCTTGACCTCCCGTGCCGTCGTCACCTCAACGATCTTCATTTCGACTGCTCGTCATACACTACCGGAAACGGTTTAACGATCCCACTGGCAATCCGGTTCGGTAATACTATATGGAATCTTGTTCCTTCGCCTTGCTTGCTCGCCACGCTGATCTCTCCACCGAGTTTTTCCACCGCGTTCTTTACGATGTACAAGCCAATGCCTGACCCATCGGATTGCTCCGTTGCCCGGAAAAACATCTCGAAGACGCGGGTCAGGTTTTCTTCCGAAATGCCGATACCATTATCCGCAAAGGTAATATCGGCGCGCAGGTTATCCACATGCACTTTGACGGCCACTTCAGGAATGCGGTTGCCCTTCATATGGCGGTATTTGATGGCGTTCGATACGAGATTGCGGAAAATTTCCGCCACACGCCAGGGATCACTGTAGAAGTCGACTCCCCCTTCTACCGTCACGTTCCAAATAAGATCCTTCGCACCCTGCAGATAGTTCAGGTCGCGGAAAGCATTTTCAATAATCTGCGCCAGCTCCACCTTGCCAATGGTGACTTCCATCTTAAGGTTTTTGGAGTGACTGAGCACGTCACTGATGAAGTGATCCAGGTGTTCAACCTTTTCACCGATAATGGTGATGTAATCCATCAGGTTATCGGGGTTGTCAGGCACACGCGAGAGATTGACGAGTCCGAGTATCGACGAAAGGGGGGCCCTCAGATCGTGTGACACCTTGTACACGAAGTTGTCCAACTCCGCATTTCTGATCTTGAGTTCCTCTTCAACGCGTATCCGATCTGTAATATCAACATACACGCCGAAGATGCCAATTGTCTGGGAATCCTGCATTACAGGAACGCCGTAGAGAATGACGTTCACCAGCTGACCGTTCTTATGACGTCGTACCGTTTCTACACTTATGATCCGGTTCTCCGTGATCAGATTGTTCAGGTCGATCCCCTCATTGCGCAACTCTTCCGGGACAATGAACTCATTCAGGTTGTGATCCTTCAGCTCTTCAAGTTCATAGCCAAACATTTTACGGAAGCCTTCGTTGATCTGCTGGACCTTACCTCTTTCGTCCAGCATGACGGTCGCCATCGGGATGCTGTTGAACAGTTGTGTAAACAGCGTCTCGTTCTTTCGCACCATCGCCTCCGTGCGCTTCTTTTCAGTGATGTCTCTGAAGACGACCTGAACTGTGTTTCGCGCCCTGAAGATGAAAGGAAACGCCATCTCCTCTACGTCAACTTCAGTCCCGTCAAGGCGAATGAACTTTCGCTCAATAGCGTTTGAAGGAATGCCATCGCGCACAGATTCCATGCGTCGCGACATCGCCTCACGCTCGGCTTCAGGAATGAAGAAGTAACGACCGGCATCGCTGAGTTCGCGTGCGCGTTGCGCACCGAAAATCTGCATAGCCATATCGTTAGCAAAGACGATCTCATCGTTATCGAGAATGATGATGCCGATGGGAATCCGCCGCACCATCAGTTGATAACGGATTTCGCTTTCCTTAGCCGACAGGCGTCGTTCGGTAATATCCTGGAGAATACCCCGCCGAATGATAGTGCCGTCAGGAAGTTCTTCGTGATTGGAATTGATCTCGATCCACCGCTGATGTCCTCGCACGAACATGCGCCCTTGCCACGACCATCCTTTTCCGGTCTGTTCGCTTTCGTAGGAAGTCTGCTGAAGATACTCCAGATCATCGGGATGAACGAGACGTTCCATGACACCCGGATCATTCATGATCTCCTGCGCTTCTACGCCCAGAATCCGCGCGCTGGAAGGGCTCACGAAAGTAAATGCCCTCTTCCCATCCGGAAAGATGGTATATTCATAAATAACCGCCGGTAGGTTCGCGATCAGATCCTGCATGGATAGCGATGATTTGTAGCTCGTTTTAAGAGGGTGAATACAGCGACATACCGGATGTCGGCACTCCAAAAATCCCCCATCTGGCCGCCAGTTACCGGAAATTCAAGGCAGGTACGTACGATTCGCTTGCGACGATTGATCCCGCCCTCCCATGATGTTGTATTCAGCCTTGCAATTTAGCGCATAAGGATCACAAAACAATGAAGCGCTACACCCCATCTACCGGGCATTCCCGCGCACAAACCGCGCACTTTTCATAAAACCACCGTAAAAAAAATCGTATGACCGCAAAACAAATCCCGTCCGTGCAACATGCCCTTCCCAAGCGGGCAATTGAGCTGCTTCGATTCCGCATGTAATCCCGAAAAACCGGTACATGATCCAAAGCATGATACGATGCCAGGTGCGTGATTGCACAAAATCACTGACAAGCCATGTTCCACCACGCTTTACTCTGGCGCTTATCGCATCGCAAACGCGTTGCAGTGTATGATTTGTAAACAAATCCAGGAAGTAATGTGTGATCACTGCATCAAATTCAACGTCAGGTAGCCCTTCCCAACCTCCCGGGATAAACCTCACATTAAAGCCTCTTCCGTGTTTCGTCGCCCGATCCAGCATCGACCGCGAAGACTCTACATAGTAGACAGTGCAATCACCGGTACGCGCAAACAGTTCATCCAATATCCAACCGGTTCCTCCACCTAAGATCAAAACAGTTGACCCCGGTGATATCGTATCAAGAAAGCGGATCTGCGACATCCGCATCTGCTTACCAAACACGATTCGTACAAGCGGATCGTAAAACCACGCAACATTGTCGAAGTTCGATTTACGTGTCATGCCAGTACCGCAATCAACGGGATCAGAAAGATCGAGTCACCAACAAATCTGAATCGATCGCCTTGCAAGAAATAAACGGGATAACACATCAATACAAGCAACACGACGTTCATCGCCAGCAAAATGAGGGCAGGTAAAAATCTATCAGCGATCATCAGGTAAGCACACAAACCTATTCCTAACACTAGAACTACAACGATCACATTACGTGTAACCTGGAGACCCCAGCGCGTTGCAAACGACGCCTGCGTGTTTTTCATGTCCGACTCGTAATCGAAATAGGAAAACAACAAGAGGTTTGCCCACGCAACGAGGAAGAAAGCGGAAATGAAAATTCCCTGATTGAGCGCAAGGGATCGTTCACCCATAAAAATGTAGGCCGGAAGACCTACACCCGCGGTGTACAGAATGGCTCCCAGCAATTCCTTTATCGATACAAAGAATCGCTGCGCAACGAGATAAATCCCTACCGGCGTTGCGAGGATCAGTCCTGCCTGAAAAACTGCCGGCCGAATTCGCATTGCGAGAAGGCCATCGGCGATTATCGCTACCACCGTCATGGCGACCATCACCTGAAAGTGACGCTGGTAAAAGCTGTGGCGATGGGTTACGGCTTCCCTTTCAATGCGTCGGGCATCAAGCAAATGATCAGCACTGTAAATGATCCAAACCGTCAGGCCCAACATGATCAGGGCGGGGGTCCCGGGACGGGAACGAAGAATTTCCGCGAGGAACAACGCGCATATTACCGCACCAGCGGCTACATCAATACTCAGACTATTGAGCAGGCGGTATGTCTTCAGTGCATAGGACATAAAACATCAACTAGCACAGAAGAGCGAAGGTTCTGCTACTAGGACGACTTTAGCGCTTCTGCGCCGCCGACAATCTCGAGGATTTCTTTCGTAATGGCAGCCTGACGCGTACGGTTGTATGTAAGACGCAGTTCCCTGAGCAGTTCGCCGGCGTTTTCCGTGGCCTTGTCCATGGCTGTCATGCGCGCGCCATTCTCTGCGGCGTTGGAATCGAGAAGAGCCTTGAATAGCTGCACCCTGAGCGATTTGGGAATGAGGCCGGAAATAATTTCCTCCTGATCCGGTTGATAAATATAGTCGATGGGAACTACCTTCTTTTCCTGAGTTGCAGGCGGCAGTACCGGGAGGTACTGTTCGATGCGCAGGATCTGCGTGGCTACGTTTTTGAATTCGTTATAGAACAGGATCACCTTATCGTACTTGCCGGCGCGATAGGCATCCATGACATGGTCAGCAATTTCCGATACATGCGCGAAGGTCAAATCCTGGAACACGTTAACATAGGCCGCGTCTACGGGGAAGTCGCGCTTGCGGAAGAACTCCAAGCCCCTTTTACCCAGGGGCAGGATGGTGACAGTCCTTTGTTTGCGCTGCTCGCTGTACCGCTCTTCGATAACGCGCATCACCTCCTTGTACACGTTGCTGTTAAAGGAGCCGCACAAACCGCGGTCAGAGCTGATCACGATCATGAGGATGTTGCGTTCGGGGCGTGGCTTGTTGTACCAACCCGGCTCCGCACCATCCGTTGTGGAAAGGTTTTGCAGGATGGCTGTCAACTTTTGAGCAAAAGGTCGCATTTGCAGCACCTTCTCCTGCGAGCGGCGCAGCTTCGCAGCGGCCACCATCTTCATGGCCTTTGTGATCTGCTGCGTCGATATTACCGACCCAATCCGGTTCTTTACTTCCTTTAAACTAGGCATATCTTCCTGCCAGGTCGAGCGCTACCTTCTTTATCGTTTCCAAATCGGAGTCTTCCAGTTTACCGGCGCGGAGGTTGTCCATGACATCCTTGTGCTGCGCGCGCATAATTTCGAGGAAATTGCGCTCGAAATCACGCACCTTGTTAACCGGAACAGAGTCCATAAATCCGCGGGTAGATGCCGCGATGATCGCCACCTGTTCTTCAACCGGCACGGGCGAGTATTGATCTTGCTTGAGAATTTCTACGTTCCGACGTCCGCGTTCGATGGTCAGCTTCGTAGCGGCATCCAGGTCGGAACCGAATTTCGCGAATGCTTCCAGTTCGCGGAACTGTGCCTGATCGAGTTTGAGCGTACCGGCCACTTTCTTCATGGACTTGATCTGTGCAGATCCTCCCACGCGCGACACCGAGATACCAACGTTGATCGCGGGACGAATACCTGAGTTGAACAGGTTGGTTTCAAGGAATATCTGACCGTCCGTAATCGAGATCACGTTCGTCGGGATGTATGCGGATACGTCACCGGCTTGTGTTTCGATGATCGGAAGTGCCGTGAGCGAGCCACCGCCCTTAACCATGTGACGAATAGACGGAGGGAGGTCATTCATCTTCTGAGCGATCTCATCATTGTTGATGATCTTCGCCGCGCGTTCGAGAAGGCGTGAGTGCAGGTAGAATACGTCACCCGGATACGCTTCGCGTCCAGGAGGACGACGGAGCAGAAGTGATACTTCGCGATACGCTACGGCCTGCTTCGACAGGTCATCGTAAACCACCAACGCAGGTCGTCCTGTATCACGGAAGAACTCTCCGATAGCAGCACCTGTGAAGGGCGCGAAGAACTGCATAGGCGCCGGGTCAGATGCCGATGCGGATACGATGATCGTATACGGCATGGCTCCAGCTTTTTCCAAAGCTGCGGCAACGCCAGCCACCGTCGATGCCTTCTGACCTACGGCGACGTAGATACAGTAAACAGGTTGTCCCTTAGCGTAGTATTCCCGCTGGTTGATAATCGTATCGATGGCAACTGCCGTTTTTCCGGTTTGACGGTCGCCAATGATCAGCTCGCGTTGTCCGCGGCCGATGGGAATCATGGAGTCGATCGCCTTGATACCCGTCTGCAGCGGTTCGTTCACCGGCTGACGATAGATAACACCTGGCGCTTTGCGCTCCAGAGGCATTTCATAGAGTTCACCTGTAAGCGGTCCCTTGCCGTCTACAGGCTGACCGAGGGTGTCAACTACACGGCCGAGCATGCCGTCGCCAACTGCAACAGACGCGATCTTGCCCGTACGGCGCACGGTGTCGCCTTCGTGAATATCTTTTGAATCGCCGAGCAACACGGCCCCGACGTTGTCTTCCTCCAGATTGAGGACGAGCGCCTTCAGGCCGTTCTCGAACTCCAGGAGTTCACCCGCCTGTGCGCGCGTGAGTCCGTATATGCGGGCAACGCCGTCACCCACGGTGAGGACAGTACCTACTTCTTCCAGTTCCGCATCCGTCCGGGCTTTCGATAGTTGCTCACGCAGGATGGCTGATACTTCTTCCGGTCTGATTTCTGCCATGATGTATTCGCGTTCGTATTCTCGCTATTGACAATTAAAATTCCTTGATGTAAGGATTCTTACTGAGTTCCGTTCTCAGTGCTTTTAGTTTTCTCCGCAGCGACGCATCTACTTGCTGGTCGCCCACCGTCAGGACAAACCCTCCGATCAGGTCGTCGTCGACACGCTCGGCAAGTTCAACTTCCTGTTCACCCGAGATGCTGCGTGCAATCTTGTTGAACGTATCGCGCAGCTCGTTGTCGAGCGGAACTGCCGTAACAACTGATGCATTACCGATGCCCTTGTACTTATTGTATGCGCGGTGGAATCCGCGGGCAATTTCAGGAAGGAGCGGCTCGCGATTCTTTCGTGTGATGATGTCGAAGATTGCCATCGTGAGTTCGCCCACCTTGCCTGAAAACAGTCGGTTCAGGATTTCACGCTTTTTGTCATGCTTGATGATCGGGTTCATCAGCATGAGTACAAAATTCCGGTTCTCCCGGCATACCGAATCAAACAGCACCATGTCGCGATGTACCTCTTCCAGCTGACCCCGTTCTATGGCGAGGTCAAGAAGGGACTTGACATAACGCGACGCTACTCTCGATGATGCCATCGGTTAGTTCAGTTTCAGGTCTTCCAGATAATCTTTCACCAGTTTCTTTTGTGCCTCGTCTGTTGAAAGATTTTTCTTCAGCAAGCGCTCTGCAATCTCCAGGGCAAACGTTGCTACCTGGATCTTCACTTCGCGCAATGCAGCTTGCTTCTCGATATCAATTGCCGCACGCGCTTCAGAAATGATCTTGTCTGCCTGGGCGCGTGCTTCAAGTTGAGCTTCTTCTTTAATGCGGTTTGCAACTTCCCTCGATTCGCGGAGAATCTTGTCGCGCTCTTCGCGTGCCTGCTTCAGCAGGATTTCGTTGTCGGCCTTTAGCGTTGCCATTTCCTGGCGTGCCTTTTCAGCCGTTTCAAGGGCTTGCTGGATCGATTCGTCCCGCTCCTTCAATGAGTTCAGGATGGGTTTCCATGCCATCTTTCCCAGCAATACGACCAGGAGCAGGAAAACCAGCGCCTGCCAGAAGATCAAGCCAATTCCAGGAGTGAGCAGATCCATATTTTATTTCCGTTAATTAATATCGTTGTCAAAAGAATACCTGCCGTGGCCAAGCGCCAGCGGCAGGTATTCGTGCTAGGCTTCGCGGATCGAGATAAGGAAACAGATCACAATCGCGAAGAGCGCAATAACTTCTACCAGCGCTGCGATGATCAGCATGGACCCTTGAAGCTTGTTGGCCGATTCGGGTTGGCGTGCCATTGCTTCCATGGCAGAACCACCGATCCTTCCGATACCGATTCCGGCGCCAATTGCAGCCAGACCGGCACCGATGCCGGCGCCCATGATCGCGTAGCTGATGTCTACTAAGAGAGCGAACAACATATATGTGTATTTAGAGTGAAACAACGTCCGGGCAATTCCCGCGACTTATCGTTTAACACCGGACCGCGGCCCGGTCTTGCGTTTTCAAAATCAATGATGGTCATGCTCTTCTATCGCCATACCGATGTACAGCGACGAGAACAGCGTGAACACATATGCCTGGATACCGGCCACCAGTATCTCGATCAGGCTGATCAGCACCACGAATGCTGAAGCAACACCACCCACCCAGTAGGCCCTGAACACGAACGCCAGGCAAAGCAGGCTGAGGATCACAATGTGACCCGCCGTGATTGCGGCAAACAAACGTATCAACAGAGCAAAAGGCTTTGTAAACACACCGATCAACTCAACCGGCAGGATGATGAACCGAAGCAAGAACGGTACACCTGGCGTCCAGAAAATGTGACTCCAGTAGTTCCGGTTACCGCTAAAATTGGTGATCAGGAATGTGAACAATGCGAGCGTGAGCGTCACCCCGATATTTCCTGTAAGGTTGGCCGCGCCCGGCAACAGGCCGAGGAGGTTACCGAACAGGATAAAGAAGAACAGCGTCAACATGTACGGCAGGTACTTCTCGTACTTCGGACCGATAGTCGGCTTCACAACTTCATCCCTTACAAACAGGATTATGGGTTCCATGAAAGACTGCAATCCCGACGGAGCTTTGGCCGGATTTTTCTTGTACCGTCCCGCTACAGACAGGAAGACAAACAGCAGCAACGCGGCGTTGATAAAAAGCATCGCCACGTTCTTCGTAATGGAAAGGTCTATGACGGACGCTCCCGACTCGTGAACGATTCGGCTGCCTTCTTTACGGTAGCCATTATACGGAACGTAGTTGTGATGGTCGTCGAAGAGGTTTCGCGACGAGAATATTTCAAGACCGCGTTCCGAAGAATAGACGATTACGGGGAGATACAGGGTACCGTAGTGACCATCCCAGAAGTGCCAGACGTGATCGTCCTTGACGTGATTCATGATCACGTCGCCG
The DNA here is from genome assembly GCA_036563875.1 of Cyclobacteriaceae bacterium. Lineage (GTDB taxonomy): Bacteria > Bacteroidota > Bacteroidia > Cytophagales > Cyclobacteriaceae > ZC4RG29. The sequence continues at coordinate 26,633 of DATCLO010000181.1, read as the reverse complement.
ATGTTGAGTTCCTCCCCGTGAGAGGAGTCCTCATGCTCCTGTGCAAAGGCTGGAACAGACACCAAAAGGAACGCCAAAGCCACCGTTAAGAGTGGCTTCAAATAGTGCGAAAAGGCGCTCATTTGGGCTATTTTGCAGGTTTTTAAAATCCGACCGCAAAGGTATCAATTAAACACCCAGAAAAAAATCTTTTGAAAAATTTTTGGACCTACGCGCTGCGGCTCTTCCGGTACAAGAAAATGGTTTCGAGCGCCATGAAAGCCGCATAGGTGATGATGAAAAAAAGAGCGTTCGTGTCAGCGCCGGGACGGTCAAGGATAATGATCACAAAAGCAAACGCTCCGTAGCCCAGCAGCCTGAGAATCATAGTCAGCAGATAGAACTGTACGAACTGCTTTCCGGGCGGCATTTTGTACAGGTAGCTGTAGAGGACAAGGGTCGTGAGCGACACGAACACCAGGATTTCGAAGAAGTATGAAGGAAGCTCGCTCAGCCAGCCCAGCTGCCGGGCTCCCAGTACTGCCCCGGCAAGTAAGAGCGTGAGAACAATAAGGGCGGCAAGAAACCGAAGCATTACTTTCCCTGATTAACGGCTCTGTAGAGCTTGTACAGCGTACCTCCCAGCGCGAGCATGACAAACAAAAGTAGGAATGCGGGGAATTCGAGCGACAGGTATTGGTCCAGTTTGTAGCCCAGCCATCCGGCCACACCAATAGTAAGAAGCATTTGCATGCCCAATCCCCCGTAGCGAAGTACAGGATTTTGACGACGCCTGCGGCTCTTATCGTTGTCGGTCATGATCCGCAGGCTGCGGGTGTCAGTTTACCTTGGCTTCCGATTGGCGTACAGTGTTGGCCTGGGCGGTCAGCCCCGACTCACCGATCTTGATTTCCTTTACGGGCGCGCCCATCTTGCAGGAACCGTTAAAGACCGCGCCGGTTTCAACAACCATCTTTCCCGTCTGGATGTCGCCATGTACCACAGCCGTAGCCTTGAGCACGAGCAGTTCCGCGACTTCAACGCGACCTTTCACCTCGCCTTCGATGTCGGCATTCTGTGCGATGATATTCCCTTCGATTTGTGCCGATTCGCCGAGGGCGATCTTGGATTTGGATTTCACATCGCCCTTGACACGTCCTTCAATTCTGATGTTGCCAAAGGTTTCAATCGTGCCTTCCAAAAAAGTGCCTTTGCCGATATTGTTGCTCGAGTTGCTGATTTCATCGGCCACGCGTTTCTGTTCTTTTGTCGTGAACATGATAATTTAATAGTTAAAAAGTGACAAATTCTTCCGGGTTCAATGAATTTCCGTTGTACCACAACTCGAAATGGAGGTGGGGGCCATCGGTCATCTCACCACTATTGCCAACTATCGCGACGATTTCACCTGCGTTAACAAATGTACCAACTTTTTTCAAGAGTTCCGCATTGTGCTTGTACACCGAAATGAGGTTCCCCCGATGCTGAATGGCGATCACATAGCCAGAGTCCTGCGTCCATGATGACATGATCACGGTGCCATCTGCAATGGATTTGATCGGCTCGTTGGCCCGTGCAACTATGTCCACACCATAGTGCCCGTTCTTAACGTTATAACGATCAGAAATGAATCCTGTGATAGGAGGGAAGAAAAATGTTCCCATGAGCTCCTTCGCGGGGCTTTCCGAGTAGTTGACGAGCGAAAGACCTGACTGCTCGAATTCCCTGCGGAACGCGGAGTCGCGCGGATCCGGACGAAGGTCGGTTTCACGCACAAGCGGTTTGTCATCAGCCGTCAGAATTTGCGCGGGATCGATCATGTCTGTGGTATCCCCACTCAGTACGCGCTGGAAGTTCACGATAAAGCGGTCCTTGCGTTCTACTTCGAGGGCCAGCGAGTCCACCTTGATCGCCAGTTCGCGAAGTTGTCGGTTGGCCTCAAGCTGCGCATGGCGGGGATCAAACCACCTCGCCAGAATCGACTTGACAAGGAACAAGCTGATCAGCAGGATGGCGACGAACAGAATAACGGAGAAGAGGATGATCTTGGAGTACGTAAAACCAAGGCTCGTCTTTTCCGCGAAATTCTCCTCGTTCCGGATGATGAGCTGATATCGGGTTGTCAGCCAGTTCGAAAGTGTCTTACGGACTCTCAAGGGACTTTTCTTTGGATCCTGCGAGGGGGAAGTTTAAAAGTGTAAAATTAGGTATTCCAGCCCAGTATCGATATGTTATGTAGGTTTTTTGCGTTTGTTAAACGATGTCTAACTTTGCCCAATCCCGGACGCCGGGCTGAGCATACCTTAAAACCGGAAGCGGCTTGAAAAAGGTCATATTTTTTATTCCTGTGCTCATTTTTGTCCTCCTGCCGGGCTGCTCCTCCGAACGCAACACCTGGACCAGTAAGACATATCACAACCTGACAGCGCACTACAACGGCTATTTCTACGCCGATGAGGAGATCAGGAAGATCGAGGATGCCATCCGGGCCGCCCACGTAGACGACTACAGCCGCATTCTGAGGCTGTTCCCCACCTTCGACTCCACGCTGGCCAAGACCTATGAAGCAAACGTGGAAGAAGCCATAAAAATGGCCTCGATATCCATACAACGCCATCCAAACAGCAAATGGGTCGACGACGCCTACATTCTCGTCGGTAAAGCGCGTCTTTACGCACTCGACTGGGGAAATGCCATCGAAACGTTCAAATACGTTAACACCAAAAGCGAAGACCCGGATGCACGGCACCGCGCTATCATCAACCTCATTCGCACCTTCACCGAACACCGCGAATACAACAACGCTCAGGCCGCCATCGACTACCTGTTGAAGCAGAATCTCAGCAAAAGAAATCGCAAAGACCTCCTCTTGGAAATGGCTTACTTCTACCAGATGCGTGAGGATTACGACAACATGGTTCGCAGCCTTACGGAGGCCACACCACTGCTGAGGAAAAGTGACCGCACCGGGCGGATCTACTTCATCCTGGGCCAGGTTTACCAGGAGCTGGGGTTTGAATCGGAAGCCTTCAATTTCTATCGCCGATGCCTCTCCACCAATCCTGAGTATGAAACAGATTTTTACGCGCGACTTTACATGGCGCAGGTAGCAGAGATTTCCCGAAGCCGCGATATCACTGCCGCAAGAAAATCCTTCCGCCGGCTGTTGAAGGATAACAAGAATCGCGACTTCCGCGACCGCATCTATTACGAACTCGGTACATTCGAACTCAAACAAAAGAACATTCCGCAGGCAATCCACAACTACAATCTCGCGATTCGTGAGGGCACCGATAAACGCGTCGATGGTGTTGCATATCTCGGACTGGGTGAGATTTACTACGACACCCTTCGCGACTACGCGATGTCGCAAGCATATTACGATAGCGCTATTGGCGCATTACCGCCCGACTTCGAAAACTACGCAGCGATCAAACAACGTCAGGAAGTTCTTAACGAATTCGTGACCAACCTGAATACCATTGAATGGCAGGACAGCCTTCTCGCGATGGCAAGTCTTGATTCTGCCACGTTGCGAGCACGAGTAGATTCCGTATTCGCTGCGCGCAAACAAGCGGAACAGGCCGCAACAGGAAAGAAGAAAAGACGCAGGGCCAATCGCATTGAACTGGAAGCCAACACAGGAAACATCTTTGGCGGCGGCGAAGAAACTTCCGGAACCGCCGAATGGTACTTTGGCAATCCCTCTGCGATGGCGCTGGGCGAATCGGAGTTCAGGCGTGTATGGGGAAACATACGGCTTGAAGACAACTGGAGAAGGTCAATGCGGCTCACGGATGCGCCTACCATTGTGGCTGATGTTGCTGCGGTTACTGCCGACTCTGCCGCCACGCAACAAGCACAAGCAGCAGCACCGGTGGATCCTGCCGAAGCGGAATTCCTGCGAATTGATCAGCAGATCCCTCGCACTGAAGAACAACGCGCCGCAGCGTTGAAGAAGATTGAGGATGCTTATTTCCGTGTCGGCGACATTTACTACTTCGACTTGCTTGAAAAAGACAACGCAGAGAAAACGTATCTCAAACTGCTCGAACGCTTTCCGGAATCGGAATATGAAGCAGAAGTGTTGTACAAGTTGTACCTCATCGCGAAAGAGTCTGATCCCGATCGCGCTAAACAACTTTCAGATCAACTCATAGCCGAGCATCCGTATTCCACATTTGCACGCATCCTCGCGAATCCGGATTACCTGCTTGAATCGAGCCAGACGGCCGAACAACAAAAGGCACTTTACGCTGAAGCTTACACCCATTACCAGGCGAACAATTATATCGACGCACGTCGCATTGCTGAAAAGGGTATCGCGCTTGGCGAAACAGCATTTACGCCTCAGCTGCAGCTACTCAATGCCCTCATCACAGGCGGGCTCGATGGCGTGGAGGCATACCAGCAAGCGTTGGCGGAGTTTGTCCGGACGAATCCCGACAGTGAGCTGCTCCCTTACGCCGAAAAACTACTGGAGGCGTCGCGGAAGCATAGTGCGCCGGATGCAACAGCCCGCGAACCTCGCTATGCGTATTCTGCATCGGCACAGCACTATTTCCTGCTGTTGTACCCGCGCGGCGAAACGGGCGTGATTGAGGCCCTGGAAGCCTTCAACCGGAACCATTTTGACGGGTCGCAGCTTACTACAACGGAGATGTCACTCGACGAGAGCAGGTCCATGGCCGTCGTGAGCCACTTCCCGGACGAAGCGGCAGCGCGGCAGTACTTCAGAACGTTTGTCGAGCAGGCAGCGGCATTGGGCGACGGTCCGGGCCGCAGGCACGAGAGAGTGCTAATCAGCACTGTGAATTTCAATATCTTATACCGAACAAAAGGATGGGATGAGTACCTCAAATTCTTCGAAAGGAACTATAGGCCGCAAAATCCGTAAGGTGCTGGGGACGAAACGTCCGTGGCTGCGTTACGTCGTGAAAGCGGTGTGGATCGGATTTTTCTGTGTTATCGTGGGGCTCCCCCTGTTCGTATTCTCCGTTAGCATCGACCTTTTCGGACTCTTCGGCGGAATGCCCAAACTCACGCAAATTGAAAATCCGGAAAACGACCTGTCGTCCGAACTCATCACTGCCGATGGCGTTTCCCTGGGAAAATACTTTACCTACAATCGTTCACAGGTAACCTACGATCAGCTCTCGAAGGACCTGGTGGCGACCCTGCTCTACTCCGAAGACCACAGGTTCTACGAACATTCGGGTCTCGACTTCCCTGCTTATCTCCGGGTGCTGTACGGCATTCTCACATTCAAGAACCAGGGAGGAGGCAGTACCATCACACAGCAGCTCGCCAAGAACTTGTATACGCAGAACAACGAGCTGGGACTCGACGGAAGGCTTTCGAAAATGGGAGGAACCGTGAAGCGCGTTATCGAGAAGACAAAGGAATGGATCATCTCTGTCTATCTCGAAAAGAACTTCACGAAGGAAGAAATCATCGCCATGTATCTCAACACCTCTCCCTTCAGCAGCAATGCATATGGGATCAAGGTGGCAGCACAAACATACTTTAACAAGACACCTGACAGCCTGAACATCCAGGAGTCGGCCGTGCTCGTAGGATTGCTTCAGGCCATTACGCGCTTTAACCCTGTGCTCAATCCGGAAAACTCACTCAGGAAAAGAAATGAAGTGATCACGAAGCTGTATCGTCACGGTTACATCAAGACGTTTGAAGAATACGATTCCATCATCCGCCTTCCGATAGAACTTGATTATAAGGTTGAGAACCACAACGAAGGTCTCGCCCCTTACTTCCGCAGCATGATCAAGGCCGACCTGATGAAGTGGTGCGCTGAGAATAACCTTGACCTTGAAAACTCGGGACTCAGGATTTATACCACCATCGACAGCCGGATGCAACGCTACGCGGAAGAGGCGGTGGCCGAGCAGATGAAGATTCAACAGCAAATCTTCGACAGACACTGGAAAGGTCGCAACCCCTGGATCGACGAAAACCGACAGGAGATAAAGGGCTTCCTGGAATCGCGTATACGGCTGACTGACGCTTATCGCACGCTCGCTGCCAAATATGGCAAGGATTCTGACTCGCTGCACTACTATCTCAACAAGAAGCGTCCGATGCGCGTGTTCAGCTGGGACGGCGAACGCGACACGCTGTTCAGCTTCATGGACTCACTGAATTACTACAAGCGTTTCCTGCATGCCGGCCTTCTGGTCATGGACGCACATACCGGCGAGATCAAGGCATGGGTAGGAGGTATCAATCATAAGTATTTCAAGTACGACCACGTCCGTCAGGGCAAGCGGCAGCCGGGTTCTACGTTTAAGCCATTCGTGTATGGACTCGCAATGGAAGCGGGATACAGTCCCTGCATGGAGTTGTATGATATTTCACCCAGCTTCACGCTCCCTGAAGGCGGTATATACTATCCGCCCAACTCGGACGGCACGCGAGGTTCAGGGGAGAAGATGAACCTACGCCAGGCGATGGCGCGGTCTGTGAACAGTATCACAGCACAATTGCTGCAAAGGCTTGGACCTGAAAATGTCGTCAAGTTCGCGCATCGCGTGGGCATTAAGAGCCACCTCGATGCGGTGCCGTCATTGTGTCTGGGAGTAAATGACGTGTCTCTGTTCGAACTTGTCGGTGCTTACGGAACGTTTGTGAACAGCGGTATACACACAGAGCCCTTCTTCATCACGCGCATTGAAGACAAGAACGGAAACGTGTTGGCCAACTTTGTACCCAAGACCGTTGAAGCCATCAGTGAAGGGACCGCATACAAAATGGTGCACATGCTCAGGGGTGGCGTTGAAGAGGAACACGGTACTTCTCTCGGCCTCGCATACGAACTCAAGGCCGACAACGAAATCGGCGGAAAGACCGGAACCACCAACGCGGCATCCGACGGATGGTACGTCGGCGTGACAAAGGACCTTGTGACCGGCGTGTGGGTTGGTGGCGATGAAAGGAGCATTCACTACGAATCGTGGACAATGGGTCAGGGTGGACGCACGGCTCGTCCCATCTTTGAAGCCTTCATGCTGAAGGTATATGCCGACGAAACCCTCCCCTACAAGAAAGGTCCGTTCAAGCGCCCGCTTGCCGGCCTCGACATGAACCTCGACTGCGGCAGGTATGCTACTGATGATCCTGATGCGGCTCCAGTGGAGGATGAGGATCAGTGGGATCCCAATGCGTTCTGAGGTAATCGGTGATCGGTAATCAGTGGTCAGTAATCGGTAATCGATAGGTCACCAGGTAGAGACGCACGGCCGCGCGTCACCAACGCATACGTCTCATCCAGCTCCATATGCGGTTCCTGAGCTTGTCGAAGGACTATGTGCCCTATTTGATCTATGTGGTTCAAAAACCAATGATAATTTGAACCACATAGAGCACAATAGTATACACATAGAGCACGTAGGGGATTTACGTCTTAACTTTGCAGCGGGATTTCATCATGGAACCAGCGCTTCCCGAAATAGTAAAACGGCTGCCCACCTCCCCGGGTGTTTATAAATTCCTCAACGGAGATGGAACTCTCATCTACGTCGGGAAGGCGAAAAACATCCGCAAGCGTGTATCCAGCTATTTCACGAAGACGGGAAACGTAAAGACACAACGCCTCGTATCGGAAATCCGAAATATCGAATACGTGATTTCCGAATCCGAGTTCGACGCGCTCCTCCTGGAAAACAACCTCATCAAGGAGAACCAGCCGCGATACAACATTCTGCTGAAAGACGACAAGACCTTTCCGTACATCTGCATCCTCAAGGAGCGTTTCCCGCGCATCATTTCTACGCGGCGCTACGATCCTGCACAGGGTGAATATTTCGGGCCTTATTCCAGCGTGGTCGCGATGAAAAACGTGCTGGATCTGATCCGCAAGCTATACACCATCCGCACGTGCAATTACCTGCTCAGCGAGACGAACATCGCGCAACAAAAATTCAGGGTGTGTCTGGAATTTCACATTGGCAATTGTCTCGGACCGTGTGAGGGCCGGCAATCCGAAGAATCGTATCGTGAGGAGATCGAGCAGGCGCGCAACATTCTGAAAGGCAACCTCAGCATTGTCTCGCAATACTTCCGCAAGCAGATGCAGGAAGCATCGGAACGCCTGGAGTTCGAGGCGGCACAGCGGTATCTGAACAAACTAAATCTCCTCGAAAAGTTTCAGGCGCGATCGCTGGTGGTGAACATGTCGCTTACCGACATTGACGTCTTCGCGATCACCAGCAACGAAGACAATGCCTACGTGAATTATTTCCGACTGAAAGAAGGGGCAGTCATTTATTCGAAGACGATACGCGTTAAGAAAAAGCTCGACGAGTCTGACAGTGAAGTACTCGCCATCGTGATCCCGCGCATGCGCGAGGACGCGCGAAGTGATAACAAGCTTATCCTCACCAATGTCGCCGTTTCCGTACCCGTTGAGGGTGTGCGTACGGCAGTGCCGCAGAAAGGCGACAAGAAAAAGCTTGTCGATCTTTCATTAAAGAACGCCATGGAGTTGCGTCGTGAAACCGAAGCCGCCGCTGAGGAAAAGCGACCCAAACACGAGCAGGTGCTCACTATTCTGCAACGCGATATGCGCCTGCCCACGGTGCCGACGGTTATTGAATGCTTTGACAACTCAAACATTCAAGGCACGACACCTGTGGCTTCCATGGTACGGTTTGTAAACGGAAAACCGGACAAGAAAGGCTACAGGCATTTCAATATAAAGACGGTGGAGGGTCCCGACGATTTTGCCTCTATGAAAGAAATCGTTGGCCGGCGTTATAAGCGATTGTTAGACGAGAACGCTCCGTTGCCGGATCTCATCCTTATCGATGGTGGTAAAGGTCAGTTAAACGCTGCGTGTGAAGCGCTGCGTGAGTTAGGATTGTATGGCAGCATTCCCATTGCAGGGATTGCGAAGAAGCTTGAGGAGATTTACTACCCGGAAGATCCGTTTCCCCTCCACATCAACAAGAAATCACCCGGTCTTCTCCTCCTGCAGCGCATCCGCGACGAAGCCCATCGTTTTGCCATCACCTTTCACCGCGCGAAGCGCAGCAAGTCGAGCATTAAGACGGAGCTCGAGTCGTTGCCAGGAATTGGACGCGAGACCGCGAGTAAGTTGTTGAAGCGGTTTAAGTCGGTAAGGAAGATTAGGGAAGCTTCGCTGGAAGAGTTGGCAGAGGTTGTGGGGAAGAAGAAGGCTGAGGTTATTCTGAGCAGCGCGCAAGGGGAAGGTCATGATCAGATTAACAGCGACCGGTAGTCCGTTACCCCGAGTGACAAATGGACGTCTTCATGTTCCGCATCCCGTTGGGATGCCATGTTTGCAGAAAGGCAGTATGAGAGACGTCGCAAAAAAAAGGCCTCCATGCGGAGGCCTCATATTTTTTAGGGGCAAAAACTTAGATCAGAATTCCCAGAGATTGTGTTCCTTTTCCATCAGCTGCATTTCGGCCCACTCGGTAGCCCAGACAGCTTCCTTGTAGGGCCTGCCGCTGCCGACATACACATCGTAGATGGTGAAATCGTCAGGGTTTTCAATCTTCCATATCGAACCACGGAACAAACGGAGCAGGATCGCATCGGCGAAGTTCTTGTTCTGCGCCGTGTTCTGGCGGTTGAACCACACTGCCTTCTGCGGGTGATTGCGGAACACCCTTTCAAGATCCTTGTACTTGAACCAACCCAGGTACTCGTCAACATTTGTTGCCGTTTCAGCACCAGGAACGATGAGTTGTATCGCCTGAACGTCGTAGTACAGTCTTGAACGACGCTTGTCGAAGATCACGTCTTCCATCAGACGCAGCTGATACATCTGCCGGGGCAGATAATCTATCGCGCGTCCTTCGGACGTTACCGCCCAGGCGTCATCGATACTCGTTTCCGGGTTTTCACCGCGGCTGTCGCGCAACGCACGGTAGTTCTTTCCATTGTAGGTACAGATTTCATCCGTGTACCAGTCGCGGGTAGGATCCCACAGGTCGTATGTGATACCTCCCTGAGCCTGGAGCCGGCTGAGAAACTCTTCCTTGCTGATCTTGGTCGTCAGCGAGTCGGATGCGTAGATGTCTGTAATCTCGCCCGACTTTACGGCGTCTACGATCAGGCGGGAGATCTCTCCGTTGTTAGAAAAGAATCCCTTGTTCTGTTTTTCCCTAAGGTCAATCGTTCTCCACACACGAATCTTGTAATGATGTTCGTATTTGGGGATCGGATTGATCGAGTTGGGGTTGTACTGCTCCTCAACCTCCGCCCTGTAGAATTCATCCGACTCCGCGTTCTGCGCAATCGAACAGAACGAGTAGGTCGAAAGAGCTGCGAATAAGATTGCTTTTCTAACCATATTTCAAATTATTGAATAGGTACTCTCAAAATCTCTGAGGTGATATCCACCTTCTCATCCTGACCTTGATACGTTCTGCGCGTTACAGTCTTGATTTCCACCACGATTTGGTCGCCGGGGCGGAATCCTGACCGCCAGGATCCAAGATCAAGAACTTCATTAGTAGCCACCATGCGCTTGATGGGTTGCGTACCGCGAGCGTGGATCACTTCCATGCTGCGGATTCTGTATACCGCATCCTTGGGAACTTCACGCTTGAAGTTTTCTTCAGCCTCTGCTACGATACGAAGACCCGTGAGGCCGGTGCCTTTCACACCGTTCTTCATGTCGACGTCCTTGCCGCTGTTATCCTTAGCCACAAAGCGAGGGCGAGGGATCGGCTTCACGTCGAACACAACATTATCCAGTGATACGCCACCGCTGCTCACAGCAACAGTAACTTTGCGCTGATTCGGGATGATCGTCACACGACCCGGTTCGTCGCCCTTGATAACGGTAGCGCCACTGGCTGAGAACGTGGGGTTGTAGTTCGTACCCAGCGTAGGACATTCGATGAATACCGAGTTACCGCAGTTCATATAGAGCGTCGGTGCGTTACCAGTCGTTACCCTTACAACGGGCTTAGCGACATAATATTCTATGGTTTGTGTATACGATGTATCGGCGAGGGCAATCTTCGCAGTGAAGCTGCGCTTGGCCAGACCGTCCTTGTCGTATCCACCACCTTGTACCGGGAATTCAATCACACCCATCTTAACGCCCGACATCGGGTCGTCAACCACAGGAAGCTTTTCGCCATCCTTGTAGAAGTCAGGTGTAATTGCCGAAGACGAAGCGGTGATGAACATAGATGCCTTGTACTTTGCACCGGCAGCAACTACTGACGCTTCAGGACGTACCATCGGCACGATGTTGTCGAAGCTCAGCCTGTTGGCACCTGCCTGGCGTGCAAGTTCTTCAAGCGCGTCGTTTTCATACTTGAGGATATCCGTTTCAATTTGAGTTACGGTAGCACGCGCTGCAATCGGAGGCGTGTTCTCAAAGTTGAAGGTGAGGAAATCCTTGCTCTTGTGGTCGTCGTCATTCGCGAAGAGCGGCATATCCTTGGGTGCCTTTGCAAGTGTCGGGAACTTCTTGCCCGAAAGCTTTTCAAGTTCCGCTACATACGTTTCCAGGAGTTTTTCGAAGTTCTTGCCTTCAGGCGACTTCGGTGCGATCATCATCGTAGCCACCTTCATACTGTGGTCGTTGATGAATGCCTCGTTCACTTGGTCCGTGTTAGACGTCGCGAGCATCTTCTTTTTAAGATCCTCGATGCTCTTTATCGTACTTTGGGTAAGTTCCCTGACCTTTTGCGCGTTCTCCTTTGCCCTCACTACTTCAGGGCGCTGGCTTTGACCAGCTTCCTTAATGATGGCGGCAAGCGCATCGGCGTTCTTCTTTTGCGTATCATCGACCACCTGACTCAGGGTCGCGTCGATGATAGCGAACTTTTCCAATACTGCATTGCTCACGTTAAGGGCGAGAAGAGCGGTAAGTACCAGGTACATCATACCGATCATCTTCTGTCTGGGTGTCTCTTTTTTACCCGCCATGGCTGTTCATTGATTTTCTAGGTGCTATAAAAGGTTACTCTGATTCTTAAATGACCTGCCCTGGTTATGCTGTAGGCTGCGCTCCGCCACCCTTCATGGCTGTAAGCATGCTGCCATATACCCTGTTGAGAGCGGTAAGGTTGTCCGTGAGCTTGCCCAGTTCCTGCGTGAACCTGGCGGTGTTGTCTCCAACCTTGGAGAGACCTTGCATTGCACCGGTAAGGCTTTCGTAGAACTTGTTCATGTTCTTCACGTGGCTGTCGGCATCCTTCAGCTCCATTTCGTACACAGAGTTCAGCGCGGCAAGGTTCTTGGTCACCTTCTGAACCTGGCTGTGGTATTCTCCTGCATCCTTCGAGGCTTCCGACATGCTCGCTACTGCTTTGATGGCAGTTTCATACGACTTGTTCATGTTGGTAAGCTGCGTGGAAGCAAGCTTTACGTTGTTTGCGTATTCGTTGGTAGCAACGGCGGCATCCGCAAGATTCGTCATCTTCTTTGCGGAATCGGCCAGATTATGCAGACCCTTGCCCAGGCTTTCGAGAAGCTCGGGACCGATCTTGGCCTTTTCGAGGCTCATATCGAGTTGCTGCGTCAGCGACTGACCCGGCTTGTTCGACAAGCGGGTGGGCGTAGCGGGAGCTTCATAATCTTCTGCAAGCTCAGGATAAACCTTTGACCAATCCGGCTCCTTGTGGGGAGGCTCGAACGCGCTCAGGAAGAATATGGTAGCTTCCGTGAAAAGACCGATCATGAGCATTTCATCGGCGCCCTGCCAGTGCAGAATCTTGAAGAGCGCACCAATAATTACAACGGCTGCACCAATGCCATATACCTTTGGCATGATGGTCTTAAAAAGTAGTTCTGCAAATCCGCCTTTCTTCTTACTCATTGTAGTTGTAGTTTAAGTTTTTGCCTTGTCTAAAAAATATTGAATAATCAGTTGCCGGGGTTTTTAGAATTCCGTTCCAGACGATCTACCCAGGTGGGTCATCGCGCAACGGAAGCCTATGTATGCCCGTGTTGAATCCTTGAATTCAAACGTTCTCGTTCCGGTTTCCAGGTAGTATGCAACGTCCTTCCACGAACCGCCACGGATAACCTTCTTAGGCGGTATGCGGGGATCGTACTCAGCTCTCTCCGGGTTCGTCCGGGGATCGATGAATTGCGGGTTCAGGTCCCACACCGTCGGCACAGAAGCCGGGTTGAAGTCGTCCAGACACCACTCCGCAACGTTTCCGGCCATGTCATACAGACCGTAGTCGTTGGGGAAATAAGACTGCACAGGTGCCGTGTAGGCAAAGCCGTCGTCGTAGTAGTTACCACGGCCAGGCTTGAAGTTAGCCAGCATACAGCCCTTTGCGTTCCGGATGTAAGGGTTACCCCAAGGATACTTGGCCATGTCGCGGCCGCCGCGTGCTGCATATTCCCATTCAGCCTCGTTAGGCAAACGGAATGCCGGCATCGGGAACTCACCAACGTTCCTGCGGTATTCGTTGAGGTACGCGGTACGCCACTTGCTGAAGAATACCGCAGCATCCCAGTTCACACCCACCACAGGATAGTCATCGTATCCAGGGTGCCAGTAGTAGTAATCCTGGATCGGATCGCCCATGTGGTGCGCAAAGTCGCGAACCCAGGCGGTCGTGTCAGGATAGTACAACCGACGGAAAGTTTCGGGGTCTACGGTTTCAAAGCCCTCGATGCTTCCGTTGTCTACGAGGAAGAAGTTCGTAAACTGACGGTACTCGTTATTGGTGATTTCGGTATCGTCCATGAAGAACGGGCCGATCGTTACCTGCTTGTTGAAGTTGATTTGGGTGGAAGCAGGGTCTTCATCAGCCTGCCCCATATGAAATGTTCCTGCCGGTATGGGAACCATGCCGTATGGTACGGTCATAACCCAGCCTTCTCTCCCGGAAACACCCACCAATTCACCATGGTCAGCGCCGCCTCCGCCGCCCAAACCGAGCAACCCGCAAGCGCTGGCAACAACGCCGGTGAGGAGTAAAACGAGTTTTGAAAAAACCGATTTATTCATACTGCAAGAAATTTTCATTCAAAAATCCGCAACGGGCTTTTTCGCCCATTTTATTTAAAAAATCAGAATACGAAATTCCCAAAAAACCCTATCAAACCAAAAAGTCTTATCGGTCAGTGCCTGTATCGGGGGGTTCTAATGACTTTTTTGCCGCTACCCGGATTGACCGGTAATTCATAGCTGAGCATAAGTTCATGAGATGTCGCCGCCTTTGCATTTTGGTCCTTAATCACATAATCAAGTGCATAGCCCAATTTCAGTGATTTGTCTTTCAGGAAACTGTATCCCAGAAGCAGCACCGCTGCCTCCGAAGTTCTAAACGACAAACCTCCCCACATCGTATCTCGGAGATACGCAATAACGCTGCCGTCCACCGACGTCTTATTCAAATCGGATTTGACGAGCGCTGCAAATTGTATGCTCAGATCGAAACTCACATCGTAAAAATACCCCGCCGTAGCACTCAGGTGATTTTCTAGCGCATTTCGCTGACTTACGCCGAAGTCGAACTCCGACTTCAGGAGGTGGTTAAATCCCAATCCGACATAATATTTCTCAGATCGGTACAAAATTCCGAAAGCCATGTCCGGCCGGACCTGCGATTCCTTGCCGCTTTTCAGCAGGGGATCATCAGGATGTATTGCCCGATACTTATCATAGTCCAAAGTCTGGGAATACATTCCCACGCGGACGCCGAAACTCAGTTTGGATTCGCGGATTCCCAGGTGGTACGCGTAAGTTGCCTGTACTTCCAGGTTATTTTGAGGACCCAGCTGGTCGCGCATCACATAACCCCCGAAGCCACTCCGCAACTTGAAGATCGGTGCCGTAAAACTGATCATCTGGGTTGTGGGTGCGCCCCCATCGCCAAAGCTGGATTCATAGCCCAACCACTGGCTTCTGTGGAATGCAGTTAAGCGCGTCACTCCATCCACTCCAGCGTACGCTGGTGTCAGATAGAGATTGTTAAACATGTACTGGGAGAACTGAGGGTCCTGTTGTCCAAAAACCTTATTCGCCGAGCACAGTAAGATTAAAAAATATAAGGTCTTACGTAGCATTCCACTTTCAAGCAGATTTTAAAGTAAAGGGATTTTTAGGACACTATCAACAGGGTATGTAATTAAAGTGTAAGAAAACCGAGCACATTGTAAAATACAATGTGTGAAGGTGTTATTTAGACTTTTTCCGCTTTGATTAACCCAACTTGTTCGCCTTCTTAATATAGAGTTCGATCGCTCCCGTCATAGAAGGTGCGTTGGGTAGTGGAGCTTCAATATCCAGGATCAGCCCCGCATCACGGACCGCCTGCGCCGTTGTAGGACCAAACGCTGCAATGCGTGTATTGTTTTGCTTGAAATTTGGAAAATTCACGAGAAGGGAATTGATACCTGACGGACTGAAGAACGCAAGGATATCATAGAATACATTCTCGAGATGTGAGAGATCACTCGCAACGGTGTGATACATCACAGCCTCAGCATAATCGTATCCGTTCTTCTCCAGAAAATCAGGAATGTCATTCTTGCGAATGTCAGAGCAAGGGAACAAGTATCTTTCGTTCTTGTGCTTCTTCAGAATCTCGATAAGGTCTTGCGCCGTCTTCAGACCTGTGAAGATTTTTCTCTTTCGTATGACGATGTATTTCTGTAAGTAATTTGAAGTTTGCTCGGAAATACAAAAGTACTTCATGTCAGGTGGCACCTCGATCTTGAGCTCCTTGCACATGTGAAAGAAGTGGTCCACTGCGTTGCGACTCGTGAAAATGACCGCGGTAAAATTCAGTATGTCGATCTTCTGTTTGCGAAACTCCTTCAACGGTACGGGCTGCACCTGAATGAACGGAATAAAATCGATCTTCAGATTATACTTTTCAGCAAGCTTGTAGTAAGGTGAGTTTGCATCCGTCGGCGCCTCTTGTGTAACCAGGATACTCTTAACTTTCCGCATCCTGTCGTTAACAATTTCTCTCATATCCAGCACGTATCGTAGTCAGGCTAGTGGAACAATAATTTAACCGAAACCAGCAGTGGAAGTACTTCAGTGGCACAAAGGTAGGAAATTATATGGAACAAACTGTAACCGGGGCGGCGGGCGACCTTCGCAAAAAATACAATCACCCACGCAATTAGTACCCCTGCGAAACCCCACATAAAGGCCGCGTAAACAGCCGTAGACATGCCTCCGGAAAGGAAATAAACGACCTCGATTACGGCGAGAATTCCAAATGAAACAAGCATTAGGCGCATCCAGTTCACGACCTGAAATCCCAGGTACTCCCACAGCCCGAAAGTCCGCGACATCAGCATCACAAGGCCGATCTTCAGAAGAAAAGCCACCAGCAGAATCGCCCCCATCCGCCCCCATTTGAGGACCGTTCCAAAATAAGTTTCCGCCTGATTCGCCAGCCCCAGCACGTACCGTTCTCCCGATGCCTTGAATAATATCATCAGGTAAAACGCAAGTACAAGACTCGTAAAAACGTAAAATAAAATATTCGTAGTGCTCGCCAGCCTCGTGTACAACTGCACTTCCTCACTCTCATGCGCAGCAAACATCCGTCGCGTGAAGAAAAATGAAATGGGCACCTTGGTAAGCTGCGTCACCACGATCAGCAATATGAAAAGCAGAATGATGCCCGACACTACAAAATCCCGGAAGTACGTTCGCGGTCGTACGATCACTTCCGGGCCGCTCGCCTGAGCAACACCGGGCGACAGAAGTGAGGTGTTGAGATTTTCAGGATAAATGTCCGATGCATGAACACCAAAATGAAGTATGCGTCCCGGAGAACGGATGGCAAGACTATCCACGCGATATCTTACGTCGCGTATGTCACCTGAAGCGATAAGACTGCCATTGACGAAAATTGCATTTACATGACGCCCGCTGATCCGCACCTGGGCGTTGCGATGTACGCCAACATCCACCTCGAAGTATACTACATCGGTACCCGCGTCACGCTCGCGCACGTAAGGACGATACGCACCATCATCAAATACCTTCCACTCAGAGGTGAGATCCTCCGTAACGTATCCCAGTTGAGCCCATGCGGACGATACCACAACGCTCAGGACCGCAACAAGTAAAAAACAGGGACTGCGAAAAGGCATAAAGGTCAAAATATCACCATATGCTGCATAATCTGCAACGCCATGTAGGAAACCTGATGTAGTTTTGCAAAAAAAGTATGGCAGGCATTTACGTGCATATCCCCTTTTGCAGAAAGGCTTGTCATTACTGCGACTTCCATTTCTCGACCAGTCGCGACCGGCAACGCGAAATGATCGATGCCATCTGCCGTGAACTCATCCTGCAGAAAGATTATCTGGCGCAGCAGCCCGTCCACACACTGTACTTCGGAGGCGGAACACCGTCGCTGCTCACCGTCGATGAACTGCATGCCCTCTTCGACACCATCAGAACCCACTACGCGTTGCAGCCCGGCGCAGAGGTAACTCTGGAAGCCAATCCCGACGACCTTACCGACAAAACCCTTCTCTTCCTCCACCACGCCGGCATCAACCGGCTGAGCATTGGCATCCAATCCTTCAGCGATGCCATACTGGAATCGCTCAACCGCAGTCACGATGCGCGACAGGCCGTCGACGCCGTGCGCCGCAGTCGGGAAGCGGGATTCACGAACGTCAGCATCGACCTGATGTACGCCATTCCCGACCTGTCGATGACGCTATGGGAGGAAACCATCGCAACGGCCATCGCACTCGCTCCGGATCACATTTCCGCCTATACGCTCACCATTGAACCTCGTACGTACTTTGGTCATCTGGCCTCCAGGGGTACACTGACAGAATCTGACGAAGAGACAGCCGCCGCACAAATGGAACGTCTCGTCGACCTTCTCGCAGCAGCGGGCTACGAGCAATACGAAGTGTCCAACTTCGCAAAGCCGGGATTTGAATCGCGGCACAACCGCGCTTATTGGGAACACCAGCATTATCTCGGCGTCGGCCCGGGCGCACATTCATACAATGGCGTCACACGGCAATGGAATGTCCGCAACAACCCGCTCTACATAAAAGCCATTCGCGAAGGACGCGTTCCTTTCGAACTGGAAACCCTGCAACGTGCCGACCACATCAACGAATACCTGCTCACGTCGCTTCGCACCTCCCGGGGCTGCGATCTGGAAAGGCTCAGGCACGATTATGCATTTGACCTGACGGCTGACAGGATGTCGTATCTCGAAAACCTCCGCAACTTGGGGCTCGCTACAATTCACGAATCGACACTGCAACTTACCCGTAAAGGACGACTGCTTGCCGATAAAATCGCTGCTGACCTGTTTGTGACTCCCACCGAGGGCTGAGGCTTTAGGTTTTAGTTTGTATCTTTACCCTCCCTTTTGCATGAAATCGTCTGAAGAAAAGAAAGTCTTCATGCTGCTCAAGTCAGTGATTTTCCACTATCACGGACTGGACGACGTGGAGCGGCAGGATCTCGAGCGCACCGCCATCGAACTGGACGCGCACGAAGAATACGCCTGGGCAATGGAGTTCATCGCGCAGGACTTCATCACGGCGTTCGATCGCGCACGCGAATATCTCAACAGCATCATCGGCGACTATCCACGCGAAAAGCGCATCGAATTAGTCAACATGGTGTGGCAGGCAAATAACCTCAAAGGCTACGTTACGGAAATGGAAGCCACCGCGATGCTCAAGCTGGCTAAAGACTGGAATGTGCAGAAGGAGTTGATCGATTTGGTGTTGGCTTAGTTCGACAGGATCACTATACATTTGATTCAGAAATCAACTATGTGATCTATGTGGTTCAAAAAAATTCTTGAGCCACATAGATCACATAGAGGGACACATAGGGCACATAGGAGTTTCTACCAACCCCACCGATTATCAAATAACCCTATCCCTACAGGCTCATCATATCCTTAAACTTCGCTGCCTGTCTGCGACTTACTTCTACCTTATCGCCGCCGCGAAGTTTTACCATTAAACCGCCGTTGAACCACGGTTCAATGCCTTCCACCCAACTGAGGTTCACGATGTGTTTGCGGCTTGCCCTGAAGAAAGCACGCTCATCAAGTTTTTCATCAAGTGCATTGAGCGACTTGTGAATCATAGGACGGTTGTTGTCGAAGTAAACCTTGATGTAGTTACCATCTGATTCAAACATTCTGACGTTCGAGAGGCTCACAAACCAACAGCGGTCGCCATCCTTTACGAATACCTGGTCTTTTAGTCCGAGTTTCTTTTCACCTTCCCGTGTGCCTGCTGATCTCGCACGTTCTCGTTCCGCGAGTTTGGCCACGGTTTCAGCGAGGCGTTCAGCCTGGATGGGTTTGAGGAGATAGTCGAGCGCGTTCACCTCGAACGCCTTCAGCGCGAACTCATCGTACGCGGTAGTGAAGACTACGAGGGGCACTGAATCCAGCATCTCCAGCAGCTGAAAGCCTGTCTTGTCAGGCATTTGTATATCAAGGAACAGGAGATCCGGATTCAGATCATTGATCATTTGGTAGGCCTCATCGGCATTAACCGCCTCGCCCACAATCTCGATGCTCGGATGTTCCTCCAACAGTTTCGCCAGCTCTTTCCGGGCCAACCGTTCGTCGTCAATGATTAATGCTCTCATATGCGTTGTTAGGTGGGATTATAATTTCAGTTAAAACAAAATTATTGTTTTCATTCGCAATCCTGAAGCTCGACCTGTCGCCGTAAATCAGCCGGAGGCGCTGGACCGTGTTCTTGATTCCAAGTCCGTTCCTCGACTTCCTGACCCCGTTTATCATATGCCCGCTGTTGCGGATCCGGATATTCAGGCAGCCTTTCTCCACGGTGGTTGTCAACTGGATCAACCCGCCTTCCTTCAACTTGGAAATCCCATGCTTGATCCCATTCTCCACCAGGGTCTGGATCATCAGCGGAGGCACGAGGAAATTGTGGGAGTCCGGATGAATGTGAAACTCCGTCCTCAGCCTTTCCTCGAACCGAATGCTTTCGAGCCCCAGGTAATCCTTTACTATCTTCAACTCGTCCTCAAACTTCGTCAAGCCCTTCTTGTCCGAAGTCAGGGACTTCCTTAGAATATTTGATAACTGGTTAATAGCCTGTTTGGACTTGGCCGGATTCTCATCCACCAAAGCCCGGATGCTGTTCAGCGCGTTGAAGATAAAATGCGGATTCAGCTGTGATCTCAAATTATTGAGCTCGATCTCAATTACCGAAGCTTCATACTTGAGAGACTTGCTATACCGCTCGAAATAATGATAGGTAAAATAAAATACTGACCAAAGAAAAAATATGAGGGCGTAAAACGCCGTGCCGACCAGAATTTGTTCAACGTCAAAGGCGACGGAACCCTCAAAAAATCCCAGGGCCATGCTCAGCGGGAGACGGAGGAAATAGAGCAGCACCCCCATCACCAACACCGTCGCCAGGACCGCGGGGATCAGTTTCGGCATAGGCAGGTACAGCCATCGCTGCCGGTTCAGAACGTGCCGGTAGGCGTGGGTTACGAAAAGGCAAAGCAGGGCATCGCCGAAAAGAAACAGAGTGCGCTTTGCGCTGATCGTCCCGGTCGCTGCCAGGCTGGTACCCACCTGCAGCAACGCATACAACAGCCAGCCACCCGCCTGTAAAGCCCAATATAACCGCTGCTTCCCTACCATGAGCCTATAAAATTACGGAAATTGGATAACGATTACACACGCTGAAAATCAGCGTTTTAGAACTTAAATTGAAGCAAGTAGACGAAGAATACCGCCGTGGCCGCGATCAGGATCCAGGAGGCGATCACCAGCCCTTTGCGGTACGCCACCAGGCGCGGCTCGATGGACAACGCGTTCATGATGAAACACGCGCCGGCCATGATGTAAAACCAAAACTCAATCTGATCGCCTTTGATAGCCTGGAAGACGCCGACGCCGATGAAGATGGCCGCAAAGATGTACTGCCGGGTGCTTGACCGCATTAACCTCGCATTTGTCGCAAGAAGAATGTTCCGTCCAAATTATCCAAGCTGCATTTTTGCCTTAGGTCTGGATGCGAGTTCCTTCTTAAGAAATTTGCCGGTGTAGCTTGCGGGATTTTTCGCAACCTCCTCGGGTGTCCCCCTCGCTACAATACGACCCCCCTTCAGACCACCTTCCGGGCCGAGGTCGACGATGTAATCCGCGGACTTGATCACATCCATGTTGTGTTCGATCACGAGCACAGTATTTCCCTTCTCCACAAGTTTCTGCAAGACCGTAAGGAGATGCACTATGTCCTGAAAATGCAAGCCCGTCGTGGGCTCGTCGAGGATGTAAAGCGTCTTGCCCGTATCGCGCTTCGACAGCTCTGTGGCGAGTTTGACGCGCTGCGCTTCCCCTCCTGACAACATCGTCGCGTGCTGCCCGAGCGAAATGTAACCCAAGCCAACGTCGTTCAGCGTCTTGATCTTCCTGAGGATTCGCGGTTGGTTCTCGAAGAAGGTCACAGCCTCTTCCACGGTCATGTCGAGAACATCTGCGATTGACTTCCCGCGGAAGCGAACTTCCAGCGTCTCCCGATTATATCGCTTACCCTTACACGTCTCACACTGTATGTAAACATCGGGCAGGAATTCCATCTCGATCACGCGAAGCCCCCCACCTTCACAGGTCTCGCAACGTCCTCCTTTGACATTAAATGAGAAGCGACCTGGCTTGTACCCCCTGATCTTTGCTTCAGGCAATTGAGAGAACAGATCGCGAATGTCGGTGAACACGCCAGTATAGGTTGCGGGGTTGGAGCGCGGCGTGCGACCAATCGGCGATTGGTCGACTTCAATAACCTTGTCGACATGCTCTAGTCCTTCAATCCGATCATAAGGCAGCGGCTCTGTTCTCGAACGGTAGAAGCGCTGATTCAAAATCGGAAAGAGTGTGTCGTGGATCAGCGACGACTTACCACTACCTGACACTCCGGTAATGCATGTGAACGTGCCGAGCGGCAACTCCAGGTCGACATTTTTCAGGTTGTTGCCTTTGGCGCCAATGAGGCGAATCGCTTTTCCGTTGCCTTTCCTTCTTTCGGAAGGATACTCAATGGTGCGCTCTCCTGAAAGATACTGCGCTGTTACGCTGTTCTGTTTCAGGAACGACTTCGGATCACCTGCGGCCACAATCTGACCACCGTGCCTTCCCGCGCCCGGTCCGATGTCAATAATGTAATCCGACTCAAGCATCATGTCTTTGTCGTGCTCCACGACAATCACCGAGTTACCCAGATCGCGCAGATCCTTCAATGCGCGGATAAGCCGCTCGTTGTCGCGGGCATGCAAACCAATACTTGGTTCGTCAAGAATGTAAAGTACGCCTACGAGTTGTGTTCCGATTTGAGTAGCGAGACGAATGCGCTGCGCTTCACCACCACTCAATGTTCTGAGCGGACGGTTGAGATGCAGATAATCGAGACCCACATCTAACAGAAAGCCTATGCGCTTTCTGATCTCCTTGAGCACTTCAGTGGCAATCGTGCGCTGTTTTTCGCTGAGTCGGTCCTCCAGCCCCTTCAACCATTCGCTGAGCTCCGCCATATCCATCATGGCCAGTTCGGCAATGTTTTTCCCGTCGATCCGGTAGTGGAGTGACTCCTTCTTTAACCGGGCTCCATTGCACTCAGGACAAGTTCTCACGATCATGAAATCCTCCAGCCAGCGACGCGTCGCCTCGGTTCCGTCTTCACGCTGCTTTTCGAGGAAGTTAATGATGCCCTCGAATTTCGTATTCCAGTCCGTACCCGGATATTTCACCGATGATACCGCCACCGGCACCTCATCGCCGTACAGCAATACATGGAGAACATCCTTCGGTATGTCTTTGATCGGCGTACTCAGCGTGCACTTATAGCGCTTGAGGATAGCTTCTATCTTTTTGAAGATCCAGATATCGCGGTATTCACCCAGTGGCAGTATACCTCCGCGGCTAATGCTGAGTTTTTTGTCGGGAATCACGGACTCCTCCGTGATTTCTTCTATCTGTCCAAGACCATTGCATACAGGGCAGGCCCCATAGGGGGAGTTAAAGGAGAACGTGTTGGGCGCCGGTTCGTCGTACGACAATCCGGACTCAGGGTCCATGAGATACTTTGAATAGTGGTGGACCTTTCCGTTCTGTTCCATGGCCATCATGACACCCTTCCCCTCTTTCAGGGAGCGCTGGATGGATTGTGCGATCCGGTGCCGGTCACGCGGATCCGCAACGATGCGGTCGACGACGATTTCGATGTCGTGAATCTTGTAGCGGTCCACCTGCATTTTGGGAACGAGATCCTTCACTTCCCCGTCAATCCGCACTTTCGTGTACCCAGCCTTCCGGATTTGTACGAACAACTCGCGGTAGTGTCCTTTTCGTCCTTTCACGACGGGCGCGAGGAGGGTAAGCTTTGCGCCGGCAAAATTCTGAAGGAGGGCGTCCAAAATTTGGTCCTCCGACTGCCGCACCATCTTGTTTCCCGTCATCCAGGAATAGGCTTCCCCGGCGCGCGCAAACAGCAGGCGCATGAAGTCGTACACTTCCGTGACTGTTCCTACCGTGGACCTCGGATTTCGCGATGTGGTTTTCTGCTCAATGGAGATTACCGGACTCAGCCCGTTGATCTTGTCGACGTCAGGCCGTTCGAGGTTCCCGATGAAACTCCGCGCGTAAGCCGAAAAGCTTTCCATGTACCGTCGCTGTCCCTCGGCATAGATCGTGTCGAATGCCAGGGACGATTTCCCGCTGCCGCTGATGCCCGTAATGACGACAAGCTGGTTTCGGGGAAAAGTGACGTCGATATTCTTGAGATTGTGCTCGCGGGCACCAATGACTTCTATATATTCCTGACCCGCAATATCTGCGGGTCTCAAAGCGCTCTTCATATTGATCCCGGTTTTTGCCAAAGATTACAAAATTGGAGGCCCGAATGTTACCGCACAGACGGGAAAAAATTTTGAAAACCCGAAGAGGCGCGCCATTCACGGAATTTTCGAATATCGTTCGAACCCGCGCGGACTTTTTTATGTCTCCCGCGATGGTCTCCGGCTCACTCGCGGGAAGCGTTTACCAGCCCTCCTGTGTGTATTTTGATGTGCGACCGCTCACCGAAATTTTCTGTGTCGCGAAAAGGCCAATTTGCTAGATTGGAAGAAATCAATCCACCATGAGATTTACCCGGAATGCGCTCACGCTCGTGCTGGCGTTCTGCGCCCTTTTGTCGGGCGCACAGGACAAACTCAATGAATTGTTCCCCATTCGCGGGCTCAGCATCGCTGCGCCGCGCAAGCAGTCGTTGGAACCTTTTGTGAAGTTCATTCGCGATGAACTTGCACCGCGCAAGGTAAACACGTTGCTCCTTCGCGTCGACTACAACTACGAGTTTGAAAGTCATCCGGAGCTGCGCGACAGCATTGCGCTGTCGAAGGCAGACGTGAAGAAGATTGTGAACGAATGCAAGAGGCATAACATCCGGATTATACCTCAGATCAACCTGTTGGGTCATCAGTCATGGGCCAGCACGGTCCACAACCTCCTGAGGGTGTATCCCCAGTTTGATGAGACACCCCACATTCAGATGCCGGCGGAATACAAGTGGCCCAATCCCGATGGCCTCTACTGCAAGAGCTATTGTCCTTTGCATCCTGATGTTCACAAAGTCGTCTTCGCGTTAATCGACGAGATTTGCGACGTATTTGAGACGAATGCGTTTCATGCGGGGATGGATGAAGTGTTTTACATCGGCGACGACAAGTGTCCCCGGTGCAGCGGTCGCGATAAAGCAGAACTCTTTGCAGGTGAAGTCACGAAGATCCGCAATCACCTGGCATCGAAAGGCAGAGAGCTGTGGATTTGGGGAGATCGGCTCATCGACGGTAAGACCACAGGCATTGGCATGTGGGAAGCCAGCATGAACAACACGTATCGCGCAGTGGATATGATTCCAAAAGACGTCGTGATCTGCGACTGGCATTATGAGCGTGCAGACAAGACGGCAGTTTACTTCGCGATGAAGGGTTTCAAGGTCATCACATGTCCCTGGAGGAGGCCTGAGGTAGGCGCTCAGCAGGTTGAGGATATGGCCAATTTCAGGAAAACGGCAACGCCTCAAATGAAGGAAAATTTTTATGGGATGATGCAGACCGTTTGGAGCAGTCCTGATAACTTTATCGAAGGATACTACGGCAAGAAGAAAGATGAAAAGGGCGGAACGAACACCCAATGGCATTGTTTCGATGCGGTATTTAACCGCATGGAAGCCCTTGCAAAGCAATAGTTAGGTCGGTTTGTGAAGTTGGAAGTCCGGCGGATGGTTTGCCTGCCGGACTTTTTTTATTGTCCAACCCAACGAGATGCAAATGCTAAGTCACAGAATACTCTACCTCACAGTCGCAGTTGTGACCATGACTTCGTGTCGTGACAACTACTACACAATGGAAGATTTCTCTTCCGTCCCCAAGATCGATGCTCATTTCCATATCAATTCGGAAAGCTCGGTGTTAACGGATCTTGCACGCGAAGACAACTTCAGATTGTTCACGGTAAACGTCGACAACGGCAGACGTCCGCTCGATACGCAATACCGTTTTGCGACGTACCAGGCAAGGCAATCGCCCGAGGTGGTAGACTTTATCACAGCCTTTGATTTGCAGCAATGGGATTCCACCGGTTGGGAGAATGAAGCCATCGCGCACCTTGAGCGTTCTTTTCGCGACGGCGCTCTGGGTGTGAAGATTTGGAAGAGCATCGGGATGGTTTACAAAGACTCATCCGGCAACTTCATCATGATCGATAACCCGCGATTCGATCCCGTAATAAGGTATGTGATCGATCAGGACAAGGCCGTGCTGGGACATTTGGGCGAGCCGAAGAACTGCTGGCTTCCTCTGGAAGAGATGACCGTGAATAACGACAGGACCTATTTCCGGGAGCATCCGGAATATCACATGTACTTTCATCCGGAGTATCCGTCGTATGAAGATCAGATCAATGCACGCGATCGCTTCCTCGAGCGACATCCCGACATGCGGTTCGTAGCGGCACACCTCGCGAGTTTGGAATGGGATGTAGACGAGCTGGCGAAACGCTTTGACAAGTTCCCGAATATGGCTGCAGACATGGCGGCGCGGATATGTCATCTGCAGTTTCAATCGCAGAAGGATCGGGAGAAGGTTCGAAACTTCTTCATCAAGTACCAGGATCGGCTGATCTACGGAACGGATGGCGGCATTGGGCCAAACGACGACCCCGACAGAACTCGTGCATACACTCACGAAAAGTGGCTTGAGGACTGGAAGTACTTCGTTACGGATGAAACGATGAGCGTCAACGAAGTGAATGGTGAATTTCAGGGTTTGAAGTTGCCGAAGGAGGTGGTGGACAAGATCTACTACGCTAATGCAGTGAAGTGGTTTCGGATTGGCGATTAGTGATTACGTACTCTGGAGGAAATCTAACCACAGAGGGCAGGCCAATGGCAAATGACCGTCATTGACTTTGGCGACGAACATGACACGATAAAATAGGTGCAGATTTTCCCGTTGAACGATGGAAGTGCTCTCAGGCCTGCCTGCCGCCATGCAGGCCTGTGTCCTGTGGTTAAGACTATTGATTCGTATCTTCTCCAGATTGTTGTCCAGTAGGACCGTTAATTTCCAAACCAAGATTAAGATCGCGTCCGATAAACGACACATAGTCCGTCAGGTC
>DATCLO010000180.1:0-14192 GCA_036563875.1 Cyclobacteriaceae bacterium | reverse complement strand
GTAGTACGGGCTGTAAATCGAAGGGCTGAACCCAAGCCGCTCCAGGTTAGCCGAAACCGATCGGGTGTTCTCCACCAATGCCGACAGCCTAACCTCCGGATACTTTTGATGCCAGTATTGAAGCACGCGGAAATCGAACGATTGAATCACAATGCGTCGCATGGGAAGATACTGGTTGAGCAACTCATAAACGAGATCGGAAAACTCAGCTGGCGGCGGATGATACTTTCCATCACCATCCGGTGAGCTTTTGATTTCGATGTTGTAATCGACTTCATACCGTGATACACTCCGGATGTGGTCTTCCACGGCGGCGATAACATCCCGCAACAGGGGTTTGCTCACGCGAATGGGTTGTTGTTCGGGAAAGGCGGCGTTGCCTTTCGACCCACAGTCGAAGGCGGCCACCTCTGCGTATGTCATCTCAAAAATATTGTACTCTTTTTCACGGCTCTTGCTGATGGGATTCCCATCAGGAGTAAGGCAGATGGCCGCCGACATCCATGGTTCATGCGAAACCACAATCTGACGATCGCGCGTCACGACCAGATCGAGTTCGATCGTTGTTACACCGTTATCCAGCGCAGCGATAAAAGCAGGGATTGTATTTTCGGGCTTAAGTCCGCGCGCGCCACGGTGTCCCTGCACATCGAATCGAGGAATGTACTGGCCATATGCCGCCGTGACGGCACACAGGATGAGCAGCGGACCAACGAATTTCACCATGCACGAATATAGCAGGGTAACGTCCCACAAATGAAATCCACAGGATAATTGTTGCAGCCGCATGGAGATTGTCGGATATTCCATTGTCATCACGTCGTATGTTCAGTAACAGGCGAATTCTGCTGATTATTGCGCTACTCCTCGCACTGTGCGTCACGGGCTACGTGTTGCTGGTCGTGATTCCCCGACATGTGGCCGAACAGACCTATGAAGGTGCGCGAAGGATTGGTCAGGACTTTCGCGAACTCTTCCAGGCTACGCCCCGGATAACGGTAAACAATCAGGTGATCGTTGAACGGGAGTCGGATATTCTCGAAGTAGCAGCGGTGTCACAGCGGTTTCATCACCGATATCAGTGGACGAACACGCGGTTTGGAAGCACTAAGAAGATCGAGGTGTCCGGAACGTTTGAATCAAAGGCGGGCTTTGATATCAACGAAGAGTTTGCGATCGACATACAGGATGGCCGGGCGGTGATTACCCTCCCGGAACCCAGGATACTTTCGGTGTCGCTGCTTGGCGACATGGAATTTCGCGACGAAGCTGGCCTGTGGAACTGGGTGGATAATGAAGATCGAAATCGGGCGATCAACGCGTTCATGGAAGATGCGCGCCGGCATGCGCGGCAATCAATGAATCGTGACCGCATCAGACAAAACCTGGCAGACCGCGTAGCCGCGATCGTGGGTCAGCATGTGCGCGAGGTGGAAGTACGCGTGGGAAACGAAACCGTGGTGCCGTCGTCGGGAATTTCCGATCCCGGCTAGGGTTATACAACTTTCTTGCGGATCAGTTTCGCATAGGTACGGCTAACGGGAAAGCTCTTTCCGTTTTGCATTTTTACCACCATACCACCATTGAAATGCTTCTCGATCTCTTTCAAAAAATTCAGGTTGATGATCGTGCTGCGGTGAACGCGAATAAAAATTTCCGGATTGAGGATTTCCTCCAGCTTACCAATACCTGACGAGCTGACGAATTGGTCGTTCTTCGTTGTCAGAATGGTATAGTCGCCTGATGCCTCCAGGTAAACGATTTCGTCAACGGGGAGGTTGAGCAACTTCTCCGACTTCTGCACAAATATGTGAGAGTCGTAGTTGGTCTTGTTTTCCGTCTTGAGATTACGCAGCAGTTCACCCACATTGTTTTGCTCCATCTTCATTCGGTTGATGGCGCGTTCCACGGCCTGACGGAACCGCTCCTGGTCGAGCGGCTTCAGGATATAATCGACAGCGTTTTTCTCAAAAGCTTTGATTGCGTATTGGTCGTATGCCGTACAAAAGATGACGAAGGGATCGTGAACAATCTCATCCAGCACATCGAACCCGGTCATTCCGGGCATTTGTACGTCGAGGAATACAAGATCCGGCTTTAGCTTGTCGATTTTCTCCACGGCTTCCTTGCCTTTGGAGCACTCGGCAACGACCTGGATATCCGGCAACTGCTGGAGATATTCCAGCAAGAGGTCGCGAGCCAGTTTTTCGTCATCGACTACTATGCAGGTTATGTTCATACGGCTTTCTTATTTATTTCGTCAATATGGACAGTTTGATGCAATTCTTCATTATAGGGAATAAAAAAACTCACGGAGTATCCCCATTCGTTGGAGCGAATGCGGAGCCCCGAGCCGGGTCCAAAAATGTTCTTAAGCCGCTCGTCTGTGTTTTTGAGCCCGACACCACTCGAGCTCCCGTCCATAACCTTAGTCGCGTTTGATCCCAGGCCGTCGTCCTTCACTTCAAAAAAGATCATGTTGTTGATCCGTTTCACGGTGAGCATGATCGTACCGCCTTCTTCCTTGGGAGCTATTCCATACTTGACCGAGTTCTCCACCAGGGGCTGGAGGATCATAGGTGGAATGTGCACGTTCAGGCAGGAAAAGTCGACCTGTTTTATAAACTTAAGTCTATCACTGAAACGGACTTGTTGGATGCGGATATAGTTGTCGATGAAATCCAGTTCGTGAATCAGCTTAACCATCTGGTCGCCGTGCGAGTCGAGGGCATAGCGGAATATGTCTGACAGTTGGGTAATCACCTTGCGCGCCTGCTCCTTGCTCGAGCCAATAAGAGTGTTGATGGAGTTCAGCGTATTGAACAGGAAGTGCGGGTTGATTTGCGACTTCAAAAGCGAGATCTGCATTTCACGGTTCTTTACCGTAAGCTCGCCCTTCTCCTGGGTCTGGTTCTGCAGTCTCTGGAAGTATCGGATCACGTAGTACACCCCGACCGTTATGATGTACTGGTCGTGGAAGTGCAGTCCTTTCCATTTCAACAGACTCAGGAGGTGGTCCTTCCAGTTATCGAAGTGTACATACCCCTCCACATAGTCCTCCCGGTAGTAGGAGAAGGTACCCATGATGAGGAAGTGCATCATGACGCCCACCACGTGTCCGGCAATCTGTACAGGTACGCTGAATTTGAAAAGCCAGTTTGCGTAGAGCAGGTTGCAGATAATGAGGATGCAGAGCATCTCATACAGTGAGAGCGCGTTCCAGAAGATGTACATCCTCGGGTTCTCAAACTTGTATTCCAGGAACGTCCCTACTGCAAAGTTAATGGCATACCAGAGGCAGAGGATAAAGTATGCCCGTTTCCATACCCTCGGTATATTATCTAAAAAATTCACCCTGGTAAATTGAGCAATAAAGTTACGTATAGAAAAACCAAAACACGAATAATTCGTCGTTTCAGCGATAAATTTGCAAAATAACCTATTATCATACGTCCCTTTGCAAACGATCCGGCCAATGGAGAATTTTGTCTTTTGCCGATACTCCTATGAGGCTTTTTTTGGTAGCCGGGTTGCTTTTCCTTTCCTCCTCGGGGTTGGCTCAAACCATCACCATCTCCGGGTTGGCCAGGGACCGTGCTACGCATGAACCCTTACCTTTCGCCTCTGTCAGTATTCTGGGAAAATCGATAGGTACGGTAACAAACCTGCAGGGTGAATTCGATTTTCACCTGCCCGCCGAATACCGCAACGAGATCCTTGTCATAAGCATGCTGGGGTACGCCAACTTCGAGGCGCCGGTATGGTCCGTTATGTCTACCTCTGGCCAGCCTCAGATTTTCGAAATGGACAAGTCTCCTACCTTGCTTGAGGAAGTCGTAGTCGCCGACACGCTCTCGGGCGGTGATATCCTTCGCATCGCGTTGTCGCGTATTGAAGAAAACTATCCGATGAAGCCTTTCCTTCTCGACGGGTTTTACCGCGATGCTAAAAAAGTAGGAGGAACGTATATCTCACTACTTGAGGCAGCGGTGCAAATTTATGATGACGATTATCGCGAACCTCGCAATCGCTTTCGCCTTCGCGAACGTGTGAAACTCATCGAAGTGCGACAGAGCCACGGATACGAAAACAAGTTCACTCAGTATTTCGATCAGGACAATCTGCTGGAAGACTTGCTTCTGCATAACAACATCCGCTACCGGCAATTCGAGAATGATGATGCATTTCTCAAATCCGTTAAGAGAGCTGCAGACACTTACTATAACGGACATCCGATTTTCGTCATCACGCATGACCGGGACTTTCACCTGAAGGTGTACATCGATAAACGAAACTATGCCATCATTCACCTCGAAGCTGAAATCGGTCCCACAGGTGAGATCGTCAGCCGCAGGAAGGGAATGTACAGCAGCTTCGACGGCCTCAAGAAAACGATCGACTTCAAGCAATACCAGGGGAAGATGTATGTCAACTATATGACGGTTACGTCAAAGATCAACTGGTATGACAGCCGCACGGATGCGCTGAACTTTGAAACCGAGCTTTACCAGGAACTTCTTATCAACAAGATAACGCCTGATACCAAGGAACGCATCACCTCTACGGAGAAGATGAAAAACTACGGCCTCCAGTACCAGGACCGTCCCTACAACAAAGAATTCTGGGCAAATTACAACGTCATCAAGGAAACACCCCTGGACCGCAAGATCCTGGCAGACCTTGAAAAACAGCTTCCCCTGGATCAGCAATTTGAGAATTAGTTGTTACATTAGGTGTTCGAGCCCCAACCCCGGTCATGGACACCAATATTCAATCCCTCTTCCTGGAGACCGTCCGTTCGAGGGTCCCTCCCAATATCTCGTTTGCTGATGACCTGTCTGAAGTTCTTCGTATCTCACGAGACAGCGCCTACAGACGAATTCGGGGAGAGACGGTACTGACCCTTGACGAAGTAAAACTTCTCTGCAATCACTATCACATCTCACTTGACGCGCTCCTGGCGCCAACGTCAAACACAGTTACCTTCCACCACCGCCTTATAGGTCACGATAACTTTACGTTTGACCACTGGCTGCGCTCTATTCTTGATAACCTTGACACGCTGCAATCGTTCCATCAGCGTGAAATGATATACCAGGCCAAAGACTTACCGATCTTTCAGTACTTCAACTATCCCGAACTCTCCGCTTTCAAGATCTTCTTCTGGAATAAGAGTGTTCTCACAAAAGATTATCTCGACGAAAAATTTCATCCTGAGATAGTACAGAAGGAAAGACTATCCGTTGCCAAACGAATTTTTGATCGCTATTGTGTCCTGCCATCAACAGAGATCTGGTGTGAGGAGACAGCCAACATCACGCTGCGACAGATAGAGTTCCACTACGAGTGCGGATTTTTCGAGGACACGCGAACCATCGCCACCATCCTGGATCAGTTTATTGAAATGCTTCGGATGGTGAGAGGCTGGGCTGCATTAGGCGCCAAAAGCGAAGGTGGACCGAAGTACAACCTCTACCGCAACGACATACTCATCCCGGATACGGCAGTGCTGTTCAGCACTGACGATAAGAAAATTGCGTACATCACGGTAAACACAATGGACCTGCTCACGACTTCCAACGAAGTCTTCTGCACCGCGTTTGAAAACTACCTACGGAATCTTCTGAAGCGAGCAGTGCTGATCAGTACGACGGGTGAGAAGGAGCGGACGAAGTTCTTCAACTACATGGAGTCAAAGGTGATAACCCTGCGTCAACGCCTCATTCCGACACACTCCGTGTCTTGATCACTTAAGTTTTTCGAGTGTTTTCTTGATGCTGGCGATCGCATCGCGAATCTCCTGCTCGGACGCCGCGTAAGAAAGCCGGATGCACTTATCATCTCCGAATGCTGCACCCGAAACAAGGGAGACATGGGCGTGCTCCAACATGTACATGCAGAAGTCGTCGGCATTTCTGATCACCGTGGTGCCATCGCCTTTTCCAAACCACGCGCTTACGTCGGGAAAGAAGTAGAACGCGCCCTGCGGGTTGTTCGTCCTGATGCCGGGGATCTCACTCAAAAGTGAGTATACGATGTCACGCCGCTTCTTGTACTCGGCCACCATTTGCTTCGTAGGCTCCTGGGTGCCGGTAAGGGCTGCAAGTGCGGCGCGTTGGGCGATGGAGCAGTTAGCGGACGTGATTTGTCCCTGAACCTTATTGCATCCCTTGACGATCCAGGTGGGAGCGCAGATGTATCCGACTCTCCATCCCGTCATGGCATAACCCTTTGCAAAACCATTGACGGTAATCGTACGGTCGAACATTCCGGGGAGCGAAGCGATGCTTACCTGTTCGCCCGTAAAGTTGATGTGCTCATAAATTTCGTCAGCGATAACCAACAGTTCCGGGTGCTTCAGCACAACGTTGGCTATTTCCTGAAGCTCCTTGCGTGAGAATACTGAGCCGGTAGGATTGCACGGCGAGGAGAAGATGATCGCGCGCGTGCGCGGTGTTATAGCCTTCTCTACTTGTTCGGCCGTCACCTTGAAATCGTTTTCGAGCGTTCCCCGTACAAAAACAGGAACTCCCTCCGCCAGTCGCACTGCCGCATCATAGCTCACCCAATACGGTGAAAAAACAATCACCTCATCGCCGGGGTTGAGGAGTGCCAGCATCGCGTTTGCTATGGACTGCTTCGCGCCATTGGAGACGAGTACGTTCTCAGGTTTGTAGGGTACGCCGTTTTCCTTTTCGTATTTGGCCGCGATAGCCTCACGCAGGTCCTGGTATCCGGGAACCGGGGGATATGCAAAATATTTTCCTTCGTCGATTGCTGCCTTGGCTGCTTCACAGATGTGTTTGGGAGTTTTGAAGTCGGGCTCGCCTAAGCTGAGGCCAATAACCTGGATTCCCCGCGCTCGGAATTCACGGGCCTTCTGCGCCATTGCGAGGGTCGCTGATTCCTCGATGGCATTGATGCGATTGGAAAGGTGATTCATGTTATCTGTTTGAAAGAAGCGTGCAAAGAAAGGAATTTCCGAACATGGAAGGAAGGAACGATGCGAGAAAGAAATCAATCACCCGCTCAGCTGAACTGAGTTCGTGAGAGGATGCTCCGTCCCAGCGTGATCTCGTCGGCATACTCCAGGTCTCCGCCCACAGGAACACCGCGGGCGATTACGCTGACCCGGACGCTGGTGGGTTGAATACGCTTGTGAACGTAAAAAGCGGTGGTGTCACCCTCGAGCGTGGGACTCAGGGCGAGGATTACTTCGTTCACCGTTGACGGTCCCGATTGGAGTCGGGTCACCAGTGATTCGATGTTAAGGTCGGCGGGACCGATGCCGTTTACCGGAGAGATCACGCCGCCGAGCACATGGTACAAGCCGTTGTATTGGGCGGTGTTTTCGATGGCCATTACATCGCGGACGTCTTCAACGACGCAGATAACGTTTCGGTCGCGCTTCGGACTGCGGCATATGGCGCACTCTTCGTCATCGGAAATGTTGTGGCATGTCTTGCAGAAGCGTATCTGTGTGCGAAGGCGGTTGAGTGCTTCTGTCAGCTGCAGTGTATGCTCCTCCTTCTCGCGCACCAGGTGCAGCACCAGCCGCAGGGCGGTCTTCTTGCCGATGCCCGGAAGACGGGCAATCTGATTGACAGCTTCTTCAATCAATCTTGAGGAAAAATCCACGCTGGGCTGGGATTAGGTAACGGCGGGATCAAAGAATGCGCGCGTCGATTCCCGCTTCACATATAGCCTCGCGCATGGGCTTCAGATACTCGTATGTACCTGTTTTGACGGCGCACTTGCCGGTGTAATGAATGATCCACGTGCACTGTTCGGCCTGCTCCGGCGTGTGCTTACACACCCTGATGAGCGTCTCAATTACATGGGCGAACGTGTTGAAGTCGTCATTAAAGACGACCAGGTCCATGACTTCGGTAGTTTCAACCGCCTCCAGTACATCCACGAGCAGTTCTTCCTGAGCGGCATTCTTCATAGTCAAACCGGGTTGTTTTAGAATCACATTACAAAGTTAACGATTTTCGACGTCCCTGTCACGATCCACCCAGCATTTGGAATTCCGGCGTTTTCTTGATTTTTTGTGCGCCTTAAAGCGTTCGGTATGTCGCCATGGTTGGTTCTCTCTATTATCTCAGGCTATTTTGTGATGTTGATCGTGATGGCGGTGGTGACTTCCCGTGGGGCGACTTCACAAACTTTCTTCACAGGAAACCGGCAGTCACCCTGGTACCTGGTAGCCTTCGGAATGATCGGGACGAGCATTTCCGGGGTAACCTTCATCTCCATTCCCGGCGAGGTCGGCACATCGCAGTTTGCCTACTTTCAGGTAGTACTTGGATACGTCGTCGGCTATACCGTCATACGGAAAGTGCTCCTCCCCCTTTATTATCGATTGAACCTGGTATCGATCTATGAGTACCTCGACAGCAGGTTTGGATTCTGGGCATACAAGTCCGGCGCGTTCTTCTTCCTGCTCTCTCGTGTTATCGGCGCATCATTCCGTTTGTTCCTGGCAGCAATGGTATTGCAGCTCGCGATATTCGATGCCGCCGGTATCCCGTTCTGGGTGACCGTCCTCGTCACGATCTTTTTGATCTGGGTCTACACTTTCAAGGGCGGGATAAAAACGATTGTCTGGACTGACTCGCTGCAGACGACGTTCCTGATAGCAGCCCTCATCTTCACGATCTTTTTCATCTCGCAGGAACTCGACTTGTCGCTCATCGGACTTGGCGAGTTGGTAAGTAAGAGTGAATACTCCAGAATTTTCGTTTGGGACTGGCAGTCGCCCTACAACTTCTTCAAACAGTTTATCAGTGGAGCATTCATTGCCATTGTGATGACGGGGCTCGATCAGGATCTTATGCAAAAGAACCTGACATGCCGAAACCTGGAAGAGGCACAGAAAAACATGTATTGGTTTACGATTCTTCTAGTGTTCGTAAACCTGCTGTTCCTTACCCTCGGCGCCCTGCTGTACCTCTATGCCGAACACGAAGGCATAGCGGTACCCGCCCGCACGGATGAATTGTATCCCATGCTTGCCATTCAATACTTCCCTGTAGCACTGGGGATAGCGTTTCTTCTCGGCATTACAGCAGCAGCCTACGCGAGCTCCGACTCTGCACTTGCGGCGCTTACCACATCGTTCTGTGTCGATTTCCTGGGATTCAAACAAACCGATGAAGAAACACGACAACGCACACGCACGCGGGTACTCGTGCACGTGGGATTCAGCCTGCTCATTTGCGCGGTGATTATCGTGTTTCAAATCATCAACGACCAGAGTGTGGTGACCTCGGTATTCAAGGCCGCTGGCTACACCTATGGTCCGCTGTTGGGAATGTTCTCGTTCGGGATTTTTTCGAAGCGAAAGGTGCGCGATCGTTGGGTGCCGTACGTCTGCGTGTTGTCGCCAATTCTCTCTTACATACTGAGTGCGAATTCGAAGGATGTGTTGTTCGGCTATGAATTCGGGTTCGAGATTCTGCTGGTGAACGGACTTTTCACCTACATCGGATTGTGGCTTCTTTCTTTTGGGAAGGGTACTGTCGGAGCTGGAGAACTGGCAGCCCGAGCATGAGGGAGTATAAAAGGGTGAAGGCCGTCCTGAGTCAAGACGACCTAAACCAGATTAAAACCAACCCCACTATCTTTTCGGGCAGAGGCCCGGTTATTTTCTTTCGTACGTATATTCCCTGGTTACGCCGTCCTGCGTAACGCGGATTTTATACGTTCCAAAGGCGACGCCGCCAAAATCGATGATAATTTTCCGTTTCTGCATCGTCTGAGCTGTTACCAGCTCGCCAGCGTCGGAATATATCTCGACTTTGGCGTCGCTTGTGCCTTTAGCAGTTCTGAACACAAAAAGATCCTTTTCCTTACCAAAAAAATTTAGCCCCTGGTCTTCACCCGGATCTGCCATCACCGCGGAACCAGAGAATGACAGCGCCAAGGCTACAAAAAATGCAACTACAGTCGTGTTAAGGTTTTTCATTGGTTCCTGAACTGTACCAAGCTTAAAGCGAAGAGCGTGCCAACAGGCCAACCCAAAAAATTTGACCATTTTGGCCGTTTTGCCCCTTGGAGCTTCCCATTCTGGGATGGCATTTTCTCAGAATTGCACCATCAGGGCAGTTCTATCGCCGGATCCCAAAAAATATCGGCGAAATTGAGGATTCTGTCGCCAGAAATCAAATGTCCTTCTTTCTCAAGTAGGGACTGCATTGTATTTGGGCCCGAAAAATGGCTCTTTCCGGTCAGAATTCCCTTACTATTGACAACACGGTGGGCAGGCACCCCCTTTGGGCAGTTATGCATGGCCCAGCCGACCATCCTGGCCGTAATCCCCAGGTACCTGGCGATGGCTCCGTAGCTGGTTACGCGGCCTCTGGGAATCAATTTCGCGACTTCGTGGACGTCGTTGGCGAAATTATAGGACCTCTTTTCGGTAGACGGCATCCCCCTGACGTTTGGTTTGATTAAATTTGCAACCAAATCCAAAAGGCCAAATTCAACAAGCGTAATTGATAGATTGATTGAAGTGAAGCATCGCCTGGTTTGTCTTGCCCTGGTATTTGTGTGTCCGACCGCGTTTAGCCAGCAGCTTCCCGAGCTGGTATTGCCAGATTCGATCGGCTGGAATATACTGAACGAGAATGATATCGCGCAGTTTCAGCTAAAACTCTCGGAATATGACGGCCCCGCATTTTATACGGTGGAAGGCGCCGATGGCCTTGGTATGGAACTGGATACGCTGGGCAACTTCTGGTGGCAGCCGTCCTATGACCTTGTCGACAGAGTAACGCTAACCCGCGATATCAGCGTTATCTTCCAGGCACGCCTGCCGTCGGGGGATCGAGTTCGCAAACCTGTCACGTTCACGGTAAAGCATGTAAACCGTCCACCAGTTGTGGAGGATCTCCCCGTTTTCTATGTCCGGCAGTCTTCTCTTAACACTTATCAGATTCCTTCGGAATACATGTACGATCCGGACGGGGATCCTATTGTAGTCAGAACGGTACCTGGCGCCCTGCCTGAAGGAGCCGTACTGTCGTCGCAGGGACAACTCACGTGGACCCCATCGCGCCACCAGTTCTATGAACTGCGCGCCAATCCGCTTATTGTAGAGTTCTTCGCCCAGGATCAGCCCGACAAACTTGAGACGCGGGGATTGTTGCGCATTCAACAAACGCAGCTTGACCTGCCTCCGGACATCCTGATTGTACCCGGTGATTCGCTGTTCTCCATCAAGGAAGACGAAACGCTGAATCTGAAACTTTATCTGTCAGATCCCAATGGCGACGACAACGTGAAGAGCGCAGGCTTCATAGCCAACGATACGCGCCTCAAGCCGTCGACCATGAAGGAAAACACGCCGCTCCAGTATGAATTCACCTGGACCCCGGGATACGACTTTGTCGAAGAGGTTCAGAAAAAGCTTCTGACCGAGATTACTTTCTATGCGCTGGACAAGTCAAACAACCGCTCACAGAAAAGGGTGTACATTGAAGTGCACGACACAGAAAATGTTGAACTGAAGGATGCGCATCAATATCAAAAATATCGCGGCATCCTTGTGAATGCACACGTCCTGCTGAAACAACTCGAACAAAATCAGAAACAACTCAACGCAGATTACAAACAAGCACGTAAAGGCAAAAAGAATCGATCCATCCTCAACGCCGGTCTGGGGGCAACCACGGGCATCGCGCCTGTCACGATGGAAACTGAAGATGCAAAGATTGTGTCCGGCATAGGCGGTACCACAGTCCTCACGCTGGGCACACTTGAAGCTACCGAAGTTGTAGGTAAGTCGAAGGATGCGATTATGGACAAGATCAAACTCAACATCGACCTCACGAACCGCATCCAGTCGGCCGGCGATGAGTTTGCCAGAAAATATTCGTTGAAGTCGGCCCGCCGCCAACCTGAATTCGAAAAAGACATTGAAAAACTTAGGGCTACGCTCACCGACCAGAAGCTCGTATTGCTCGAACTCGATGCCTATTCGCGGGAGAATGATCCGTCGAAGGTGAGTGACCGGGATATTAAGAGAACGTTCCTCGACTTTGCCGAATACTAATCAGATGCAGATGCTCTGCCCCTGCATCTAAAATCATCGTCCCTTATTTGCCCTGATCATCTCCGCATAGCCCATGCGTCGCGACAAGGCCTCAACGGCCATAACCAATCGCTTCGTTTTTGTAGCAGGCGTCTTCGCACTGTCGATCCACTTGCTAAAGTACCGCTGATGCGCTCCCGGTAATGTCTTAAAGAAATCATACGCGATCGGGTCAGCGCGGAGGCATGCAATGAGATCCTTGTTGAGCTGATATCCTTTTTCATCAATTTCCAGGCTTACTCGAACCGTTGCGCCTGCCGACTTGCCTGTAGCCTTCCGCATGGCAGCATTGAATGGCATGATAAAATTGCCATCACCCATAGGCAATAGCGCTACACCAGAAATCTCGTGCTTGTCAATGGTACCCTTAACCCTAAAAGAAACGCGACATCCCGGCTTAAGCCGTTGGGCCTGCTTGCTGCTTATCTCCAGGTAACTCCAGCCCGTCTTTTCTCCCTTGCGGTCAAATTTTTGTATAGTGGTCGTAAAATTGATCATCCCCAAAAATAGCGTAGCGGATGTCAACACTGCCACAGTGAGCGTGGCGGAATTTAAGCATCTAAACGGGTGTAATCGCCGGACTCATTGCATTCCAAGCCGGCGCAGGTGCATCACATGTGAAACCAATGCCTGTAACATACTGGAATGCTCATGATAGATCACGCCATACCGCTGACAGGTCTCCTTCACAAACTTGTTGATTTGCGGATAGTGAATATGACTTATTCGTGGTAGGAGGTGGTGCTCCACCTGGAAATTCAGTCCTCCCAAAAGCCAAAAGAGAATCCTGTTTCCTGTTGCAAAATTCGCCGTGGTATTAACCTGGTGGACAGCCCATTCCTGGTTGATGTTTCCCGCGTCGTCTCCGACAGGAAAGGCCGTGCCCTCTACAACATGAGCGAGCTGAAAGACGACGCTCGTTGTGATCCCACAAACGACAGCAGCGATGACAAAGCCTATCAAAGCGTCAGCCCAACCCCACATAACTGCCGGTATGACAATGTACGCCATTACATAACCGACCTTGGTGATCCAGAAAATGAGGTGGCCGCTGAATTTCATTTGTGCGTTGGGGGTCATATGTGGCACGAACTGTTTAGAGAAGTATCGCTGGAAGTCCCGGTAAAAAACCCATGCGATGTAGGAGAGTCCGTAAAGAAATATCCAATACCAATGTTGAAATCGGTGAAACCAGTACCGGGGTTGGTGCTCGTGGAGCCGCATGAGGGATCCGACGTCGATGTCCGCATCGTGACCTTCAATGTTTGTGTACGTATGATGGTTCACGTTGTGTTTAATCTTCCATATGTGTGCATTGCCTCCAAGCACATTCAGTGTGTATGCGGCGATCGTGTTCAGCCACGCGTGCTTCGAAAAACTCTGGTGGC
This sequence comes from Cyclobacteriaceae bacterium, assembly GCA_036563875.1. Classification (GTDB taxonomy): domain Bacteria; phylum Bacteroidota; class Bacteroidia; order Cytophagales; family Cyclobacteriaceae; genus ZC4RG29. The sequence continues at coordinate 707 of DATCLO010000180.1, read as the reverse complement.
CCCCCTCGTGCATGACGTTAAACCCGATCACGGCGAGGTTAAACCCAAATATGACGCAGAGCAGGGCTGCCCACAGCCCCGGCAAGGGGAGGAATACCACCACCACATATATCGCAAGCGCTGAGGCCACCTGTATGGCCCCCTTCGTGTATAACTTCCGGTTGCCTGTGACTTCAAGTCCCGTTTCGGCAAAGTAGCGATCTTTTTTTTCCTTGATCTCCTTGAAAAACCTGGAGTATTTGTGGGGTTTGAAAGTAACTGGTGCCATGGCGGCGCTAAACTGGTGAACGATTACCGGCGGCGGAGTGGTAACGGGTGTATTCACCCGTTACCAATTGCCGGTGGACTATTTATTCGGTGATTACTTCGACTTTGACTGCGTTCAGTCCCTTGCGACCGCGCTCAACTTCGAACTTCACTCTGTCGTTTTCACGGATTTCATCAATAAGGCCACTTTCGTGAACAAAGATGTCTTCGTTCGAATCCGATGGTTTAATAAAACCAAATCCCTTGGTGTTGTTAAAGAATTTTACAGTTCCTTCTTTCATTTTATTCGATATTAAATTTGATTGTACGATTCACGTGCATACGTCCGGGGACGACAGCACTTCACCCGACTTTCAACATGGGTAATCGGGACACCTGATTCAGCAAGAACTATCGGAAATGGAAGGAACTTCTAAATAGAGGATTACTTCACTAACAGA
>DATCLO010000179.1:0-3964 GCA_036563875.1 Cyclobacteriaceae bacterium | reverse complement strand
TAGATGTAGTTTACTTCACCCTGAGGCGTTACGTTGTGCACCCATGCATAACCTGTGCTGTTGTCGATGATGTTGCGGCTGAAGTAGTCGAGTCCCGCTACGACGCGGTTTCGCATGTTGCCTATGACAAAGTCGCCGATGAAGTTTTGCTGAATGTGCGATGTAACAATCTGACCTTGCTGATCGCTGATCCATAGGCTGAACTCGCCTAAGCCATTCTCATTGTCATAGAGATAGGAGTAGTACCCGTCAGCTTTCGTAAGTCCTCTTGAAAGGACTGTCTGAGAAGTCCACTTGTCAGAGAGTTTGTAGTTCACTTGTCCCTGCAGGTAGTATCTGGGATTTTTCAGCGATAGGTCGTTGCTGGTAAGCGACAACTTAGGATTGTAGTTCAACTCCTGAAGGTTGGCAAATTGCAGGGGTGTGCTGCGACCAAGAAACAACATGGTGGGGTTGGTTCTTTCTTCCTGCATGAACTCCGTAACGAAAAGGAATGACAACCTTTCACTAGCCTTGTAAGCAAGTGTTGGAGCGATGAAGAACGAATTGCGGAAACCTGCGTCCTGGAAGGTGTTCTCGGATTGATAAGCAGTGTTGACGCGAAGAAGCAAGTCGTCGTCTTTCAAAGGAGTGTTGATATCGGCTGCAACGCGATTCAGGCCGAAGCTACCGGCGGTATAAGCAATCTCGCCACCGAATCCGGAGTACGGTTTTTTGGTGACGGTGTTTACCAGGCCACCATAGGAAACCAGGCTTCCGCCGAACAGCGTGCCGCTGGGACCTTTGATGACTTCAATTCTTTCAATGTTGGCAGGATCGAGGCTTCCGCTGGTCAGTCCGGCGAGTCCGTTGATCATGGTAGCCTGCGCTTCAAAACCACGGAGGGCGTAGTATGACGCGCCGTCACCGTACGCACGGCCGGTCGATTCCCAAAGCTTGTGGATGCCCGGCACGTTCTTGAGCGCATCGTCGAAGTTGGTGATGGCTTGTTCTTTCAACAGGTCTGCAGATACCGTGTTGTAGGCCTGAGGATTCTCAAGATTTTTCAGCGGTACCCTGGCGACGTACGCGCTTTCGACATTAACGCGCCGGCCTGAAACGACAACGTCCTTCAGGCGTTCAGAGCTTTCTGCAAGCGTAAAATCAACAGTAGTAGTCTCGCCAGCTCTGACGTCTACGCTGCGACGCTGGGTTTCCAGCCCTACGTATGAGGCTATTACCGTATAGTTGCCCGGTGTGAGGTTCCGAATTTCAAAGCTTCCGTTTCGATCTGCCACGGTTCCCCGGGAAGTCCCCTCAATGCTGATGTTCACATATTCCGCCGGCGTTCCGTCCGAAGTCCTAACCGTACCGGCCACCGTCCCTGTCGTTTGTGCCCAGGCAGTCCCCTGCCAAGCCAGAAATAGGAGTATAGCAATCCGCTTCATTAGACTAATTCTAAATAACGGTGCAAGTCTAATGTTGGAACGCCAATCTGGCAAGTTATTTAGACTTTTTCTAAATAGAATTTTATCGCAAACGGATGCTTATGAGTCTAGTCGTCCACCCTCAGCGTTGTTTTCGCTACGGGCATGAGGGTTTCGGGCTGTCCGAGGGTAAACGAAACCAGCGGTGCGCTGTTTGAGGTCACAATCCAGGTTCGTGCAGTCCCGACCCGCACTTCTCCAATGACCTTGGCGTCGGTTCTCACACAGAAGCCGCTTCTTGCGGGAGGGATTAGGGTGAATGTGCCATCTCCATTGCCCAGGGCGCAGGCGCCAATGCCAGCGTCATAGAATCCCGTCAGCGTTTCTTCTGAAAAAGAATTGCCAACCGCGAGGAAGTCGAGGTTACCGTCATTGTTAAGGTCAGTGACCGATATGCTATTAATGGGACTCACTTGTATCTCCGATGGCAGCGGATGCAACGCAAATTCTCCGTTGCCAAGATTTTCAACGTAACTCGACTCAAAGCAGTCTGCCCGGTAAACTATCATTTCATCGCGTCCCATGAAGTCGAGTATCTGACCCATTTCCATTCGGCCATACTCCTCATAGGTACGAAGTAGTTTACGCAGACCAGCGATTTGGCCCGTCATCGTCTCGCGGTAATGAACCGGGTATTCCTTCCCGTTTGTGTATTTAGAAATGAAGGGATCAATCGCTCCATTAGCGTCGAAGTCTTTCGCATAAATTGATACCGGCTCGTTCTCGCGAACCTGGAGGAAGGAATTCAATCCGAGGTTGCCGGCGAGAAAGTCGACATCGCCGTCATTATCGAAGTCGCCGGACGCCAGGCTGTACCACCAGCCGGTCTTAAGGGTCTTACTTTTTGTAAAACGCCCACGCTCATTTTTAAATATGGTAATAGGCATCCATTCCCCGGCGACAACGAGATCCGGCCATCCGTCGTTGTCCGTATCGGTGAACATTGCGCTCGTCACCATACCTACCGAATCCAGCCCGTCGCTCAACTCGAGCGTGACATCCTCGAAATTCCCTCGTCCGTCGTTCCTGAGAAGATAGCTTCGTGGCGACAGAGGGTAGGACATCGGGACCAGGCGTCCTCCTACAAACAGATCCAAATCTCCATCCTTATCGAAATCGCAGGCGACAGCGCAACTTCCACTGCTTTCAATCTTTGGCAATGCTTCCTGATGCAGCGTAAACTTTCCCCTGCCGTCGTTTTTGTAAAGTCGATCCTGGTAGTGCACTACATTAGTGCCGAACTCGCTGCTTCCGCTAACACAATAGAGATCGAGATCTCCGTCATTGTCTGCATCAAATAGGAGGACGCCAACATCTTCTGAAGTCTTGCTTTCGAGAGAATCAATACGGTATCCCCCTCCGGGCTCGCCAAAGAACAACTTTGCGCTTTGATGTGCCGGTCCGCCGATCACGAAATCATCCAGTCCATCGCCATTCATGTCACCAACAGAAAGGCAAGGTCCCAGTCTGGAAAACTTATGTGGGAGCGTGGGCTGTCCGTGTTTGTAGTCTACAAAATCCTGTTCGGCCTGTATCAATCCTGGTGCCGGTGAGCCCATCGTGAAAAGCGGCTTGGGCCGTGGCGCAGGCCGATATGTATCTTTGGCATTCCTGTGATCGGCTGTGATGACGGTGTTCACTTCAGTAGATCCGATAACTTCTTTCAAATTACCCGGCCAAACGACAACGACAGAGTCAACACGTGTTGCTGTACCGAGACCGAAGTGCATGATCGGTTCTACACTGGACAGATATCCGCGCTGCAGGTACTGTTCATTGTAATATGCTTGTCCATCGGCATATACCCACACCTTCGATCCAACACCATGGCGATTCCCTGACGGCCCGTCGAACTGTATCCGAAGCGATGCACCACCCTTTCCGGATGAAGGATTGATCGTGTTTTCGTAAATGCGGGCAGTTTCGTTGAGGTTGTTGGTAATGAGATCAAGATCACCGTCGTTATCCAGGTCCGCGTATGCCGCGCCGGTTGCGTACGATGGAGTTCCAAGACCCCATTGGGCAGATACGTTTTCGAATTGAAAGTTGCCTTTGTTGTGAAAGAGGAAGTCCGGCTTGAACACGCCACCCAGATCGCGAATTGCCTTGATGGCATTTTTCTTCTTGAGTTCGTCCGTTCCGAACATTGCCGCGTCTTTGCTGTAGGAGACGAAATCCATGTTCGTGACGTCTTTGGGATAACCGTTTGTGATGAAGATGTCACGCAGTCCGTCATTGTCGAAGTCGGCCAGCAGTGTGGCCCAGCTCCAATCCGTAGCGTAGATTCCGCTTTGATATCCAATGTCGCTGAATGTGAAGTTGCCGTTGTTTCGTTGCAGCACGTTGCGTATGTACTGTGGCTGATAGTTCATCGCGAGGCTTTTCATGAATCGGTCATAACCTGTTCCAGAGAACATCGTCTTCTGACGGAGGTTATCATCCGGCATCATGTCGAGCACGACAAGATCGTTGAATCCGTCGTTGTTAAGGTCGGCCAT
>DATCLO010000178.1:0-48991 GCA_036563875.1 Cyclobacteriaceae bacterium | reverse complement strand
CTCCGATGAAAGTTATCTTGTAGGTACCGGCGACATCGAAGGGAAACTGTAACTTTCGCATGCTCCCCGTAACTATAAGGTTGGTTTCCAATTCGGCAAAGGCGCTAATGGTTGGGATGGAGACCTTGGACTGGGTGGTACCTTCTCCTATACGGGAACGGTGAAGTATCGTGGGAAAAAACACAAGCTTATAGGTGTTGGCAGCCTGAATTCCGATACCGAGAAGTGCACGCAAGACTGCATGCCCGAGCCGATCACGCGGCCAGCGCCGGTCCTTGTTATGGAAGATGATGTTCCGACACGTCACTTATCGCTGGTCTATCCGAACCCTGCGCGCGATCATATTAAGATCAACACGCCGGAACTGGAAGGAGAATACAGGGTAACCATTTTCGATCGTCAGGGTCAACCACTCCAGGATAACCGTTCACACGCCAGGGAAGGAAACATTACCATGTCCCTTAACAATCTAGCGCCTGGATTGTATTATGTCAGAATAGTTTCAGCGACAGGAGTTACGCTGAATGAGAAGTTTTTGGTCGAACGGTAATTATACAATAAGATACTTGTCGCGAAGTGTACCTTCGGTCCCTTCACGGCTACGTGAGCAAGACAACTTCCCGGTACTGCCGGGAAGTTTTTTTTATTGGAAATAACACCATCCGTTTATCGACGAAGAACTTCGTCGATCTTTTTCATTTCAGTAAAGGCCGTGCATGTTTCTCTATAATTATAAAGGTGAGTCCTTTGGGGAATACTGTTGCTCGTTTTGGACGCGACGATATTTTTTGTTTTAATTGATGTAGAATATACACTATTCAGTAAATTGTACTTAGCCGGCCTGTGAAGTGCACCTTTAGGTATTTCACGGCAAGACCCTATGAGTAAGTATCGTTCGTATTCGGATGAGATTCTCGCAGATCTCCTTCATCGGGGAGATATACAGGCCTTTGAGGCCATCTACAGGAGATACTGGCGAGAAATTTTTGTGGCAGCGTTTCAACGTACAGGTTCGCGTGAAGTGTGCGAAGAAATTGTGCAGGATATCTTCGCTGCGCTGTGGAACAATCGCGAGCACGTCCGGATTCAGTGCCTCAAGGTGTATTTGCACGCAGCCGCCAGGTACCGTGTTATCGACCACATTCATCGTGAGATGAACCTGCGGGCCATTATCATGAAACATGACAACACACTTGTTGACAATGGCACCGAGGAAAGCGTGTTGCTCAACGACCTGTCGGGCGCCCTCCAGAAAGAAATAGAAAAGCTTCCTGCCCGGTGCCAGCTCGTCTTCAAACTCAGCCGTGAGCGTAACCTTTCTATCAAACAGGTGGCACGGCAGCTTGGCATCTCGGAAAAGACGGTCGAGAATCAGCTCAGCAAGGCCATGAAATTGCTTCGGATGAATCTCCGGCATTACTCATCCTGATTTTCCAAAAAAAAATTTGCCTCCTGCGTAGGGGAAAAACGTTTGCGAACCGACTATATCTGCAAAGCGCCCTCTCTTTTGAGAGCGGGTCGACCTAACCCTATGCCATGGACAAAGACATTACCGAAGACCTTCTCAGGCGGTATTTAGCAGGGGAATGCACGCCCGAAGAGCAAGAGCGCGTCAACGCCTGGTATGAGTCGCTCGGAAATGACTCAGACCTGACGGGTATTCTGGATGTGATCCAGGACGAAGGTGTTGAGGATCGGCTTCTGGGAAGCATCAAGGCGCGAATTTCGCCGGGGGAATCTGAGCGACCTGTGCGGTCGCTTACAGTTAAGAGAACGACTCAATGGGTTCGCTATGCGGCGGTTTTGCTGCTCCTGGTCCTTGCTGGTGCAGGTGCCTTTTACTTTTCCGCTCCCAGTGAGACTGCGCCCAACCAATCGGTTCTTGTAGCGAATACAGAGTTAACGATCCGACGTACGCGGCTTCCCGACGGATCCGTAATCTGGTTGTATCCGAACAGCAGTATCGAGTTCTCCTGGGATTTCAACAAGAGTGCGAGGGATGTGTCGCTCAAAGGTGAGGCTTTTTTTGTCGTCGCACGTGACGAAAATCATCCATTTTCGATCAGGACCGCAGATGTGGTCACTACAGTTCTCGGTACAAGTTTCAACATCAAAGCTTACGAGCATGAACCGTCGATTGAAGTCGAGGTAATGTCAGGAAAGGTACGTGTTGGCCTTAGCGACAAGACCGGGCAGGAAGTGTTGTTGACGTCTAACCAGAAGGCGACGTACCGCAAAGGGGAGGCGTTGGTAGAGATGAAAGAGGAGTCGTCCGAATTGGCAAATGAACTGGCGATTTGGAAGCCTACCAATCTTTTCTTCGAAAACGCTTCTGTCGGCACGATTCTCCAGTCACTCAACGAGCGGTTCAAGGTCCGGATACATGTTTCCAGCAGCAGTATTCTTAACTGTATGATTCGGGCGGACTTTAACGATCAAAATCTGCCCGATATTCTCGAGATGATGAGCAAATCCATCAACGCCACCTACAGATACGAAGACGACGTCTTTTACCTGGAAGGCGAAGGATGTACCAATTAAATCACCAAACCCCCGGCTATGGCAAATTAAGATAACGACAAAAAAAGAGAGACCAGAGATGTGGCGTCATCTCCGGTCTCAAGAAGGCGCCCCGATTCACGTCCCTGAAAGGCAGTGGACGGGGCCTTTTGTCTCATTCCTACAGAACGAAACAACACCAAATGTATGAAACACTTTCTACAAAACCCTAACCTCGGGTCGGTTATGAGAGTAACGTTGAGTCAGGTGGTAGCTATGCTGGTCCTAACCGGGATATCCCGGGCGGAGGTCAGTTTCGCACAGGATGCCCTCGGGCGGTCTGTCACACTTAACGTATCGAATCAGAGTCTGGTTACGGCGTTGAAGGAGATCGAAGAGGTGGCTTCTGTGCGGTTTGTTTACAGCAAGAATTTTGTGCCCCTCGACCGGAAGGTCACCATCAATGTGCACAATCAGAAGCTGTCGACCGTGCTTACCAAGCTTCTTCATCCGCTCTACATCAATTATGAGGCCGTCAACGACCGGATCGTGCTGAAAAAACTTAAGGCACCTCCGGCACCGGCTGATGACGACTTGCAGAGCAATGCCGATACCGAGGTCTACTATGAACCCGCTGATTTTGCTGTTTCCGGAAGAGTAACTTCGGATACGGGTGATCCACTTCCTGGCGTAAACGTGCTCGTGAAGGGTACGTCCAATGGAACCGTAACTGACGTGGACGGCATGTTCAGCCTAAACGTCAGAGATGGAACGGAGATTCTTGTCTTTTCTTTCATCGGTTATGTCACCCAGGAAGTCGCAATCAACGGTCAGTCGACCATCAACGTTGTACTCCTTCCTGATGTCCAATCCCTGGAAGAGGTCGTGGTAGTGGGGTACGGCGAAAAGAGCAAGGCAACTGTAACGGGTTCGGTGACATCGGTAAGAGGGGATGTAATAACGCAAACTCCCGTTACCAACGTTTCGAACGCGCTCGCAGGCAGACTGCCTGGCGTATTGTTCATTAACAGGTCGGGCGAACCCGGCTACGATGGTTCGCAGATCCGGGTACGGGGTACGAACACTATCGGGAACCCCTCGGCGCTTATTGTTATCGACGGTATTGCAAACCGCAGCGGCGGGTTGGAGCGTCTGAATCCTGCCGACATTGAGAGTATCACCGTGCTGAAAGATGCGTCTGCTGCGATCTATGGTGCACAGGCTGCCAATGGTGTGATTCTGGTGACAACCAAAAGGGGAGCTGTTGGCAAACCTGAAATTAACGTCAACTACAATCTTGGCTTCAACACGCCAACCCGGCTGCCAAGAGTAGCTGATGCAGCTACGTACGCTACGATGCTTAACGAAATTGACGAATACCGCGAACGTGATCCGCGATACAGCGCTGAAGAAATTCAGAAGTTCCGCGACGGATCCGATCCGTGGCGTTATCCTAACACGGATTGGTACGACGCGGTCATCAAGGACGTCTCCATGCAGGACAATCTCAATTTATCTGTTTCAGGTGGTACCGCCGACGGCGTCAGGTATTTCGTTTCTCTTGGCAAAATCATGGAGGATGGTTTTTACAAAAACAGTGCAACGAAATACAACCAATACAGCTTCCGTTCCAACATCGACGCACAGATCACTAACTTTTTCAAAGTGTCGCTGGACGTAGCCGGCCGCCAGGAAAACCGGAACTTCCCAACTGTGGGTGCGGACCAGATTTTCCGGATGCTGATTCGCGGTAAGCCCAACCTTCCGGCGTATTGGCCTAACGGGCTACCGGGCCCGGACATCGAGAACGGCGTTAATCCTGCCGTTGTAAGTACAAATGCGACGGGGTATGTGAGAGATGACAATTATGTGTTCCAGAGCAACCTGCGTGGTACCATTGATGTTCCGTGGGTGGATGGCCTGCAGGTTATATTGAACGCGGCCTTCGACGAAGGTTTCCGGCCTGTCAAGAGATTCCGTACACCGTGGTATCTGTACACCTGGGATTACTCAACAGTGGATTCTAACGGAGATCCTGTGCTGGTCAAAGGTGCTCGTGGAAGCAGCACGCCGGAGCTTACGGAATCGATGCAACGTACTTCTGGTCGGACCACCAACGCCTATGTGAATTATAACCGGAATTTCGGGGTGCATGGTGTTGGATTCATGGTTGGGGTTGAAAGACAACAACTTCGCGGAAATCACTTCGAGGCGTTTAGGAATGCCTTCATCTCGCCATCAGTAGCGCAACTGTTTGCTGGTACTCGGAATGAAAGCACCAATGCCAGCAACAATCAAAACGAGATATACGAGACGGCCCGTCTCAATTACTTTGGTCGGATTAACTACAGCTATGCTGAGAAGTATCTCTTGGAAATGGTGTGGCGCTATGACGCATCCTACATTTTTCCTGAAGACTCACGATGGGGTTTCTTCCCTGGCTTCTCGGCAGGCTGGGTGTTGTCTGAAGAGCCATTTATGGCCGGCGTCTCTTTCGTCGACCGCCTGAAGCTGCGCGGTTCGTGGGGACAGCTTGGGAATGACCGAATTTCGGCCAATCCAAGAGATGACGAGTTCCAGTTCATTTCTGCGTTCGATTTCGGCGGTGGTTACATCTTTAACTACAATACGCTTGTAACCACTATAACACCTACCTCGGTTGCCAATCCAAATATCACATGGGAAGTTGCTAACAACACCAACATTGGATTGGAAGGAGTCCTTTTCGACGGACGCATCTCTTTTGAAATGGACTATTTCAATAACATCCGATCGAAAATGCTCATTCCCAGGACTGGGTCTGTTCCTTACACGGCTGGATTTGATCCCCCCGATGAAAACCTGGGAAAACTGCGAAATCGAGGCTTCGACTTTATGGTCAACTACCATGGCGAAGCGGGTGACGTCTCTTACTCCATAGGATTGAATGGAGGGTATGCGAAGAACAAGATTCTCTTCTGGGACGAGGCGCCTGGCTTTGACCCGTGGCAGGTTTCAACAGGCCGACCTGTAGGGAGCAACCTGTTTTATAACGCCATTGGCGTGTTTAAGGATCAGGCCGCTGTTGATGCGTATCCGCACTGGCCTGGTGCAAGGCCTGGAGACATCATCTTCGAAGATGTCAACGACGATGGTGTGATTGATAGCAGAGACCGCGTACGTCAGGAATACAACAACATCCCCAGGTTCCAGGGAGGATTGTCGCTGAACGCGAACTACAAGGGGTTCGACCTTGCCATCCTATTCCAGGGGGCATCTGGAGCAAAGCAGTACATCCGTACACAGTCGGGTGACTTCGGTAATTTCCTTCTTGATTTCGCCGAGGGCCGGTGGACTCCTGAAAATCCGAACTCCGAAAAGCCTCGCACTTTTAACCGGGAAGACGAATACTGGATATCACAAGCGAACACCTACTGGTACCGCAGTACAGATTATGTTCGCCTGAAGAATGTCCAGCTGGGATATACGTTCCCTCAGGAGCTGGTGAACAAAGTGAGCCTGAAGTCAGCACGAATCTATGTCAATGCTGTAAACCTGATCACTTGGGATCAGTTTGATGTATTCGATCCTGAAACAGACAACCAGGATGGCACGGTATATCCTCAGAAGCGTGTGTATAACGTTGGTGTAAGTCTGACCTTCTAACCGCACGGATATGAAACATATACGGAAAATATATTTAGCAATCGCATTCTTGACCTTCGGATCGTGTAATACGGAGTTCCTCAATGTAGATCCGCCCGGAAACTTGAGTGATGCTGTGGTTTGGGAAGACCCTGCGCTCGTGGAGGCGTTTGTGAACGAAATGTATAGGGGGCTGAACCATGGTATTCGAGAGCTGATGGTTGGATCACTGGCCGACGAGTCGCACTTCATTCACAATTACGGATCGGCTCAGGTTGTTCAATCGATCCTGACCCCGGCAGATATTGGCGCGTGGGGTAGGGGCGATTTCGATTCCTATCGTTGGACCGAACTCTACCGTCGCATTCGTCAGGTGAATATGTTCTTTGAGAACATCGACGATGTCCCCTTCGACAATGAATCATGGCGTCAACGCATGAAAGGAGAAGTGCACTTCCTCAATGCGTATTTCTATCACAACCTGGTACGCCTGCACGGAGGTGTGCCGATCATTGACAGGACTTTTGAACTTAGTGACGAGTTCCTTGTGGAACGCAGTTCTCTTGCGGACTGCATTGACTACATCGTTAGTGAATGTGATAATGCCGCCGCGTTGCTGCCGTTGCAGCACCCCGACGAACACATTGGACGGGCAACAAAAGGGGCTGCGCTGGCGCTGAAGGCCAGGATGCTGCTCTATGCGGCAAGCGACCTTTACAACGATCCTTCCTGGGCAGGTGGGTACTCCAACCCTGAATTGATCTCTGCAACTGGCGATCGCACGGCGAAATGGCAGGCTGCAAAAGATGCCGCCAAGGCTGTGATCGATCTAGGCATCTATGAAATTCAGGATGCCTCTGGTGATCCGGTCAAAGATTATACTGACGTCTTCCTTATGAAGGACAGCAAGGAGGCCATCTTTAGCCGTTACTTCATCAAGAGTCGGGGCTGGGAAGACAACGCACTGCCCGGACTTGCCAACGGGCCGAATGGCTATCACAACTGGGGCGGCAATACACCCATCCAGGAACTGGTTGATGATTACGAAATGATTGATGGATCGAAGTTCGACTGGAACAATGCGACGCATGCCAGCGCACCGTACGAAAACAGGGATCCGCGCTTCTACGCGACAATCTTATACGACCATGCTCCGTGGAGGCCCAGACCCGCTGACGCGGTGGACTTCGACCCCGATGGAAAAGTGATTATCCGCTCGGTAGAAACCAGTCCGGGTAACTGGGTGCCGGGCCTCGACACGCGCGATGGTCCCATCGAAGACTGGAACGGCGGATACTCGGGTTACTACCTCCGGAAATTCATCGATCCTACTGTTGAGCATGAATATGCTGCAGCGGGAGGTAACCAGGAAGCGCCGTGGCATTTCTTCCGATTGGGAGAGGTCTACCTGAACTATGCAGAAGCGTGCATCGAATTAGGTGAGGAGGATGAGGCAAAGACATACCTCAACTACCTGCGTGCACGGGCGGGCATGCCTGATATTACGGAAACTGGTGATGCCTTGGTCGAGCGGTATCGGAATGAGCGAAGGGTGGAATTGGCTTTCGAAGAACATCGATATTTCGACGTGAGAAGATGGATGATTGCACCACAGGTCCTTGCGCGGAACGCCAACGGCATTATCATCCGTCAACCATTTGGTCAGGCACCAAACTACCAGGTTGGACTTGTGCAAAATCGAGCCTGGAACGATAAGATGTACTTCCTGCCCATCCTTCAGGATGAAATGAACCGAAATCCGAACCTTGTCCAGAATCCGTTATACTAAACTCAAACACTATCGCAATGGGCCACCGGGTTTGCCAAAGTTACTCCCGGTGGCTTTTCGGTTTTTTATTCCCCTGTGCTTCCCGCTGGTCTTAAGCTGTTCATGTTCTGACCAGCGACAAACACTGTTCAGGCTTGTGCCACCATCAGAGTCTGGTATCGACTTTGAAAACACAGTGCTTGAAAAGGACACGATCAATATCCTTACGGTCCAGTACATGTATCATGGCGGGGGAGTGGCGGTAGGCGACTTCAACAATGACGGCCTCACCGATGTCTTCTTCAGCGGCAATATGGTGCCTAACCGACTGTATCTCAATCGCGGGAACCTGCGTTTTGAAGATGTAACAAAATCTGCTGGCGTCGCCGGCGACGGCAAATGGGATTCCGGAGTGGCACTCGCCGACGTTAACAAAGACGGACTCCTCGATATCTATGTCTGTGCGACTATCAGCAACGATCCGAACGCACGGGCCAATGCACTGTTCATCAACCAGGGACTCAACAAAGAGGGAATTCCTACTTTCAGGGACGAGGCTAAAGCATATGGTGTGGCAGACACCGGGTACAGCCAGAATGCCGCATTTCTGGATTACGACAAGGACGGAGACCTCGACCTCTACGTACTCACTAATCTCGAAAGCGATCTGATTCCGAGCAATTACCGCCCGCGGATTATGGATGGGTCTGCTCTCAATAACGACAGGTTGTATCGGAATAACGGCGACGGAACGTTTAGCGATGTGACGTTGGAAGCGGGTATCCTGATTGAAGGATATGGACTGGGTATTGCAGTCGCCGACTTCAACGAAGACTCATGGCCAGACCTGTACATCGGCAATGATTACGTCTCGAACGATATCCTTTATATCAACAACCGCGACGGCACATTCACCAATGAGATTGCATCGCGACTGAAACATCAGTCATTGTTTTCGATGGGCGTAGACGCGGCAGACATTAACAACGACCATTACGTTGACATCGTAACGCTCGACATGCTGCCGGAGGATAACCTTCGACGTAAAACCATTTCGGGGGCCGGTGCCACGTATTACAACTACATCAACAACATGCAGTACGGATACGAGTTCCAGTACATGCGCAACATGCTTCAACTTAATAGCGGAAATGGCACTTTCAGTGAGATCGGACAGCTTGCAGGAGTTCATCAGTCAGAATGGAGCTGGGCACCGCTTATCGTAGATGTTGACAACGACGGCTATCGCGACCTGCTGATTACAAATGGATTCCCGAAAGATGTCACGGATCGTGACTACGTTATGTTCAAACGCGAACTCGGTATCCTTAGCTCGCAACGCGCACTAATCGATTCTATCCCCGTACTCAAAATTCCGAATTACGCATTCCGAAACAACGGCGACCTCACGTTTTCAGATGTCTCGCGGGAATGGGGTATAAGTCATCCGTCTTTCTCAACCGGCGCTGCGTTTGCCGATTTCGACAATGATGGCGACCTGGATTTCCTCCTCAGTAACATCAACGATGTCGCCTTCCTGTACGAAAACACGCTTTACGATAACGGCACGAACAGTGCTAACCATTTTCTGCGTGTTCGGCTCACCGATAGCAACAGGAATGGATCCACCCTTGGCACCAAAATAACCTTGGCGTATGATTCCGGAAAGGTGCAATATCACGACCATTCAATATATCGCGGATATCTTTCCACTGTCGAGGATGTTATCCACTTTGGAGTAGGAGATGCGACCCTGGTAGACAGTGTAATTGTCCGATGGCCGGACGGCAAGGCGCAGGTGTTGACCCACGTTAAGAGTGATCAGCTCCTCACCCTCGACTATTCGGACGCAACATCTATAAATGTACCGCTCGGCAAACCGCGACGAACTCCATTTTTTGATGAAGTGTCGGACAAACTTGGCGTGAAGTATCGGCATCGCGAGTGGGACAAAGTCGACTTCTTCCGGCAACGAACCCTTCCCCATAAGTTTTCACAGGCAGGGCCAGCCATCGCCGTTGGGGATGTAAATGGCGACGGACTTGAAGATTTTATTACGGGAAAGTCGGCTTTATACGATGCTTACCTTTTCCTGCAAAATGCAGATGGTAGTTTCAGTGATTCTTTGATAACCACCGACGACGATCGCGCCTTTGAAGATGCCGGTCTGCTGTTGTTTGACGCCGATGGCGATGGTGACCTGGACCTCTACGCTGTAAGCGGTAGCTATGAGTTTGGTGAAGGCGATGCACGCCTGCAGGACCGGCTCTACAGGAATAACGGCAAAGGCAAATTTGAGTGGGATCCGAAAGCGCTTCCGGAAGACGTTTCAAGTGGATCGTGTGTCCGCGCTGCGGATGTTGACGCCGATGGCGACCTGGACCTGTTTGTCGGCGGTCGCGTTGTCCCAGGTGCCTATCCGCTTGCACCACGAAGTTGCATCCTTATCAATGAGGGCGGAGTATTCAAGGATGGAACAGAAGCAATTTGTGGCGAACTCACCCATGCAGGGATGATTACCGATGCGTTGTGGACCGACTACGACGGTGATGGCAATATCGATCTCTTTGTGGCTGGTGAGCTAATGCCGCTTACGATATTCAGGAACACAGGCAATCGACTGGAACGTGTTGAAGGTACCGGGCTCGAAAATTATGTAGGGTTGTGGACAAGCATTATAGGTGCAGACTTCGATAAAGACGGAGATATCGACTACGTGGCAGGAAACCTGGGCCGAAATAATTTCTATCGCATTTCTAACGAATATCCACTCAGGGTTTATGCCAAGGATTTCGACGGAAATGGAAGCATTGATCCCATCCTCAGCTGTTACTTCAAGAGTCCGGAAGGGGCGATGAAGGAGTATCCCGTTCACTTTTGGGATGAATTGTACGGTCAGAGTCCTCTTTTTCGCAATCAATTCGACCGATACCGTCAGTACGGCATGACGACTCTTGAAGAATTGCTGAAGCCGTACGACAGGGAAGGTATGATGACTTTTACTGTGAACTATTCGAGTTCGAGCTACATTCAAAACAATGGTGACGGCACCTTTAGTATTCGTGCCCTGCCACTACCTGTGCAGGTTGCACCGATGAACGGAATGGTTGCTTCCGATGTAAATGGCGACGGGCACCTTGATATTGTGGCGGTCGGTAATGATTATGGCAATGAAGTTTTCTCCGGACGATATGACGCTTTCGAAGGTGTTGTGTTGCTGGGCGATGGCAAGGGCTCCTTTACGCATTGTGCCGCACGGGAAAGCGGCTTCCTGGTACCCGGCGATGCAAAAGCGTTGGTACGCCTCCATTCGCCCACCGGAGAATTGTTCATTGCAACGCAAAATCTCGACAGCCTGCGTATGTTCAGGAGATCGGATGGGATGAATATGACAAGGATATTTTATCCGGGTCCTGGCGACTGGAGTGTAGAGATAACCTATGAGGATGGAACCCACGAGCGGGTTGAACTCTATTACGGTGCCGGTTATCTTTCGCAATCATCGCGTGTCGTGGTGGTCCCGGATGCCGTGCTTCAAATGACCATACGCGATTATGCCGGACAGGCAAGAACCTTGAAATCGGGGATGATAACGTCGAAGCGGTAATGTGTTTAGGTGTTTACGTATCTGGGTGTTTGCGTCGGTGCTCCAGAAAGACGGTGCGCGGGAGGTTGCGCTTGTGCCTCCTGATGGTAGCGATGATGTCGTGCGGAGAAAAACCGTCCACACAGTTTCAGGAATTGTCTCCGGAAGAGACCGGCGTAAACTTTCGCAACGATATTGTTGAGACACAGCATAACAATATCCTCACTTACGAATACACATACAATGGGGGCGGCGTGGCCGCTGGTGATTTGAACAACGATGGCTTGCCTGATCTGTATTTCGTCGGGAACACGGTACCCAACAAGCTTTATATTAATCGTGGCGATTGGAAGTTTGAAGATGTTACTGAGGTATCAGGAGTTGCGGGTCGTGATGACTGGTGTACAGGTGTTTCGTTTGCCGATGTAAACGCAGATGGATGGCTCGATATTTACGTCTGTTATTCCGGAAACGCGCCGGGCGAAGGGTACAATCGTCCTGTAATCCGAGACTATCCGCGGCGAGCCAATGAACTTTTCATTAACAATGGCGGAGAGCGAGGTGGGATTCCGACGTTCACAGAAAGGGCCGCTGAATATGGCCTGGATGCTATCGGCACATTTTCCACTCAGGGATATTTCCTCGACTACGATCGCGATGGTGACCTGGATATGTTCCTGCTGAACCACGCAAACATGTTCTACGCGGCATTCTTTAATACGAGTCACCTAAGAAACCTCCGGCATCCTTATTTCGGCAACAAGTTGTATCGCAACGATAACGGCAAGTTTGTGGAGGTGAGTGAGGAGGCAGGCATTCATGGCAGCGGACTGAATTTTGGGTTGAGTGCTGCTGTAAGCGACCTCAATCACGACAATTGGCCGGACATCTACGTTACAAACGACTACGAAGAACAGGATTTCTGCTATATCAATAACGGCGATGGTACATTCCGGGAGGTATCCCACACGATCTTCGGTCACCTCTCGAAGTTCGGTATGGGTTGTGACATAGCAGACCTCAACAATGACGGCCTTCAGGACATTGTTGTACTTGACATGCTGCCTGAAGACAATTACAGGCAAAAACTGCTGAAGGGACCCGATGAGTATGATAAGTACATGCTGGCAGTGGACAGTGGTTATCATCACCAGTACATGCGCAACACGCTGCAATTGAATCGGGGATTCGCGTCAGACTCGCTCCCGCGTTTCAGCGAGATCGGACAACTTGCGGGCATCTCGAACACAGACTGGAGTTGGGCTCCACTCGTGGCGGATTTCGACAATGACGGGCTAAGGGACATTTTTGCCGGCAACGGTTACTTGCGCGACTTTAATAACATGGACTTTATGAAGTACACGAGTAGCGTGTACGAGGCAGCCCGAAGCGCTAAGGCTGAAGTCGACTATGTCAAACTAATCCAGGACCTTCCGTCAACAGAGTTGGCGAACTATGTTTTCAAAAATGAAGATGGCATCAAATTTACTAATGTCTCAGAGGATTGGGGTTTTACGTCGAAACAAGTAACGAATGGCGCTGCTTATGCTGATTTTGACAATGACGGCGATCTTGATCTCGTGATGAATAATCTGAATGGCACGGCTGGTCTGTTTCGAAACAATCAGGAAAAGCTGGAAGAGCGTCACCACATGAAAGTTCGCCTTGTGGGCAAGGCACAAAACCCTTTTGGGGTAGGAGCGAAGGTTTGGCTGCAAGCAGGAGGGAAAACTTTCTTTTATGAAGCTTATCCGCAACGCGGGTATCTCTCCAGCGTTGATCCTGTTCTTACGATCGGATTGGGTGGTGCAGCCCGAATTGACGAATTGCGTGTCGTGTGGCCTGATGGAAGTGAATCAACAGAATTAAATCTCGATGCTGACCGAGAGGTCATCGTTGAGCAGGCGAAGAGCAAGCCTTCTATCGACAAGAAAGCTGTTCCAAATCCAACGTTAGTGAGAGACGTTACGAATGGGTCAGGTTTAGATTTTGTGCACAGGGAAAACGCCTTTGTTGATTACAAAACGCAGCGACTGTTATTTTCTCAGCTTTCACGATTGGGCGGTATGCTCAGTGTTGGGGATGTGAATGGGGACGGAAATGATGATGTGTTCTTCGGTGGGGCGTCGGGTCAACCCGGAATGCTTTTCTTGAGCAGTGATGATGGCGTTTTCCGAAAAAGTGTAAGCATTGGGCAGGCGGAGGCTGCGAGCGAAGATATAGGCAGCGTATTTTTTGATGCTGATGGCGATGGTGACCTGGACTTGTACGTCGTCAGCGGTGGTGCGGAACACGAAGCAGGAAGCGACTTGTACCAGGATCGCTTATACCTTAATCGCGGCGATGGAAGTTTTGAACGGGCCGTTAATGCGTTGCCGCGCGAAGCCAGCAGCGGTAGTTGTGTTGCTGCAGCTGACTTCGATCAGGACGGGGATGTGGATCTTTTTGTGGGAGGACGGCACGTGCCGTTCAGCTATGGTTTCCTGCCGAGAAGTTATTTGCTTAGAAATGATTCTGATAGCCGCGGTGTTCGGTTTACGGATGTCACCGGGACTGTGAACACCAACCTTACTAATCCTGGGATGGTAACGACGGCGATTTGGACAGACGTTAACAGTGATTCATGGCCGGATCTCATTGTAGCGGGGGAGTGGATGCCTGTCATGATTTTCGAAAACCAGCAGGGGAAATTGGTCGAACGTGATTTCCCGGGACTTCGCAACAGCAACGGATGGTGGACAACGATTTTTCCTGCTGATGTAGATGGCGATGGCGACACGGACTACCTCGTCGGAAATGCAGGCGCGAACCTGCAGTTCAGAGCATCGGTTGAAGAACCTGTGCAGCTGTTTGCGGGCGACTTCAATGATGATGGCACGATGGATCCGGTACTCTGTTACTACATCCAGGGGAAGAGCTATCCCATGGCGAGCCGCGACGAACTCCTCGATCAAATGACCTCCCTCCGAAAGAAGTTTATCACATATGCAGATTACGCCAATGCTACGATTCACGACATTGCCTCCGCAGCCTCGCTTGAGAAAGCATATCGCCTGAATGCTTACCACCTCGAGTCTGTGTGGATTGAGAATAAGGGATCGGATTTTGAACTGCGTGTGTTGCCGGACGTCGCTCAATTCTCGACTATTAACGGTTTCCTCTTTGAAGATTTGGATGGCGACGGTGTCAACGAGATTCTCGCGGCCGGAAACTTCTTTCCATACAAACCCCAGCTCGGGAGATGTGACGCATCGATGGGTGTTGTGTTAAGGTACGATGGTAATGGAGGGCTGGTAACACAAGTGGAATCCAACTTATGGCTCACCGGCGACATCCGCGCCATGGCGCTCGTGCGCTCTTCGAACGGAAAGAAGAGGGTCGTTGTCTCCCGAAATAACGACAAGGCCGGATTGTTTGAGATCAACACTGTCCCTGCGCCCGCATCTGCCTCTGCTTCTGCCCTTGTCCGCTAGCGGTCACTCCCGTTCGCAACCGAACTATGCCACATCCCCCAAATCAGGGATTGCTGCCAAAACGGCACAAATGCTGCCACCGGTTTCGGTATTTTTAAGCCGACGCGGTGTTGTGGTGCAACAATTGCGCAGCTTCCTGTTATAGCCAGAATCTTATGTTCAGGAACTACCTCGTCCTGGCGCTCCGGACCTTTTCGAAGCAAAAGCTCCACACCGCCATCAATGTCATGGGCTTGTCTGTGGGTTTGGCCAGCGCCATTCTGATCTTCCTTTACATTCACAGTGAACTAAGTTATGATTCCGTCTTTCCTAAGCCTGAGCACACATACCGGTTGGGATTCAAGATCATAGACGCCCAGGGCAACGTTAATTATGATCCCACCATGCCGGGAGGATGGAGTAAGCGGATGAAGGAAGACCTGGCGGAAGTAGCAGAAGATTTTAAGTACGTTTGGATAGGATATCCCACGAGCCTGCGCGAGAGAGACTCCGAAAACATACTCCTCACAGAAGAGTTGTACTGGGTTGAGCCGGACATCCACAAGGTCATGTACTTTCCTGTCATTCAGGGAAATCCGGAAACCGCATTGCAGGATCCGAACAGTCTGGTCTTGACGGAAACGGCAGCCCGTGAGTTGTTCGGCGATGCCGATCCGATGGGAAAGGAAGTACTGTTAAAGCACCCTTCGATAACGGGCAATTCAGAAATGCTTGTGACGGTTACTGGTGTTGTTAGTGATTATCCGGAGAATACTTCATTCCGTGCGAAATATTTTCTGAATTATAATGGACTGAAACCTTACTTCAACTTCGGTCCCAGCTTCACTTTCGAACAGTTCGAAAACAACATGACGGGTGGGCCGTGGGTGATGTATATACAGACAACGGAGGGTGCCAACGAGGAGAAACTTAGGCAATACCTGGCTGATCTCACAGACGAGGTGCTTGCAGAAAATCCCCAGGTGCGCGAGCAGCTGGCCGGAGGATCCGTGGATGTAATCCTGCGCAATGTAAAGGACATCCACTTTGATAAAGACGTGCAATGGGTAAACGAAGGATCGGGTGACATCCTGTACATTTACATTTTTGCAGGCGTCGCCTTGCTCATCATTGTAGTGGCATGTATTAACTACATGAACCTGGCCACGGCAAGGTCTGCACGTCGGTCAAAAGAAATTGGTTTAAGGAAATCGCTGGGATCGCTTCGCGGACAACTCATCGCGCAGTTCATGATCGAGTCGTTCCTGATGGTGTTCGTAGCTTTTGCCATGGCGCTCCTGCTCGTGGCCATACTCCTTCCTACATTTAACGGCATCACCGGCAAGGGCATTGCCTTTTCCGACTTGTTGAATCCCCAGCTCATCACGATGATGGTGCTGTTGCTGTTGTTCGTAGGTCTGGCATCTGGTGCATATCCCGCCTTTTTTATCTCAGGTTTCAATACAATACTCGTACTGAAGGGCAGGTTCTCGTTTACAAAGGGCTCACGGGCATTGCGCACTACTCTGACGGGGTTTCAATTTGCCGTCGCGTTGTTCCTGTTGATACTGACGATGGTCGTCGTGAGGCAAATGAATCTTCTTCAAGGTTCCAAACTGAACGCTGGAGGCGATCAGATCATCTCGATACGTCACGGGGGATCGGCTGAGATGACCCGCTACCAGGCATTCAAGAATGCCGTCATCCAGGATGCGGAATTGCAGCAGGTGACGTTGTGCAACCACCTTCCGCGACTCGACTATTTCGGTCCTCTGCAAACGCCTTATAAGTTTCCCGAGGTCAACGAGGAAGAATACAACTGGAACACGTTTAACGTTGACTACGACTTTCCTACAACCTTTGGACTCGAATTGGTTGCGGGTCGCTTTTTCGAACTAGGGAACGTTTCCGACTCCACATCCATCATACTGAATGAAACAGCTGTGCGATCATTGGGCAAGACGCCGGATGAGATTGTCGGTACCATCATGACCGCGCCGCACGTAAACGGTTACTTCGATTACAATTACGAACGCCTCCGGAATGGGAGAGTGATCGGGGTTGTCAAGGATTTTCCGTACAAATCGGCTTATCAGGCGATCGAACCGCTTGTGATTGATCCGACGCCGCACAGTATCGATCGCATTCTGTACATCAAGCTTCCGAAAGGGAAATTCCAGGAAAAGATTGCGTTCATTGAACAAAAGTGGAAGGAAGTGTATCCGGGCGTGGGCCTCGATTACTGGTTCGTGAATGATGAGTTTGGAAGGATGTACAAGGCGGAAAAGCGAATTGCAGCCCTATCAAGAAATTTTGCAGGCCTCGCGATATTCATAACGTGTATTGGACTATTCGGGCTGGCATCTTTCATTTGCGAACAACGAACCAAGGAAATTGGGATAAGGAAGGCCCTTGGCGCAACCAACGGGCAGATCCTCGGGTTGCTGCTCATGATGTTCCTCAAGTTGCTTCTCTTTTCGGCAATGGTTGCCATGCCCCTTGCTTATCTTACTTCGGGAAGGCTTCTTGAGACTTTCGTATATCGCGTTCCCCTGGACGCCGCCATCGGACTGATCGGACTGGGGATAATCGCCTTGCTGACGATAGTAACAGTCGGTTACGAAAGCCTGAAGGCGTCGATGGTCAATCCGGTGAATTCGCTGCGGTACGAGTGATGCCCGGAGTCATCCCCGCTGGCGCCTGCGACTCGGATAACTAGATCGGCAGGGTGAGGACCAGCAAAAGCGTAAAATCCTTCAGGTGCATTCTAAGGTGCTTGAGCGAACGGGCAAGATGATATTCAATTGCCTTTTCAGAAAGGTTTAGCGCATTGGCAATTTCTGAAACCGAGCGCCCCTCCAGCCTGTTAAGCTGAAATACCCGCCTCGTCTTTTTTGGCAGACTTTCCATGCTTGTGTTTATTGCCTCGAGTAGCGTGTTGTACGAAACCATTTTTTCCGTTTCGTAGTCCGCCTGAGGAATGAACTGCTTGTAATAATCCCAATGCTTCTTTTCGATGATTTTGGATTCGATGTAATTCAGGCACTTATTCTTGACGCATGCGTACAGATAGCTGGAGAAATTGTGAATTGCGAGCGACTCTCGTTTGTTCCAAAGCGAAATGAACAAATCCTGTACAACCTCCTCGGCTGCGCCCTGGTCGCGTAGTTTTTGATAGGCTATAAAAAAAGCCGTGTTCCAATAACGGTTGAAGAGCTCAGCAAATGCTTCCTTGTCGCCCTTGCGAATGGAGGCAAAGAGAAATTCTTCATCGTGCCGACTATGGAGGCCCAAGGCGGTATTAGTCTAGGTTAAATACAATATAGGCAGTTATAATTCTAAAATCAATTTCGTACGGTTTCGCTAGATACCGTCATATTTTCTTCCCAAATGGTTTAGGGTAAATCGGGTTGACATCTGTCTTATAGTGTGCATGAACACACCAGAGGAATTCCGGAATCTGCTCAAAAGGTACCGGCAGGGACAGTGCACGCCTGAAGAGCGCAAGCTCGTTGATGAATGGTTTGCCGGCATATCTTCTGAAGTCCCCTCGTTTTCGCCAGCCGAAATGGATGCGCTGAAGGAGGAATCCTGGCGTCTAATCGAAAAGCGTATAGGATCGGCCAAAAGAGCAACTACTTTCCGTCGCTTGACAAGCGTGCGACTGGTTCCGATGGCCGCTGTCATTCTCCTTCTGTTGATGGCGGGTACCTACTGGTGGTACTCGGGTGAGCCGCAATTTAATGAACATGTGGATCGCGTCTATTCTGCCACTGAGCCTGCGGAGCTTGTGAATACGGGAACAACCCCTGTGAACCACGTTTTGCCTGATGGAAGCAAGATCAGGTTGCTGCCCGGAAGCCGTCTCACCCTGATGGATTCGTTCGGTGAAGCAAAGCGAGAGGTCTTTCTTGATGGGGAAGCATTTTTCGACATCGCTCGGGATACCAGCCGGCCATTTCTTGTGTACACCAAAGGAATTACGGCTGAAGTTTTGGGAACCAGCTTTCTGATCAGTGCCTACAGCGATCAGGAAGAGATCGTTGTTGCTGTCAAAACCGGGAAGGTGTCCGTATACACCAATTCCAAGAATAGTCCCAATACCCGTGATGCGCAGAGTCCTGTCATACTATCTCCTAATCAGAAGGTGACTTATAATCCAAACGAACACGTAGCACTGAAGCAACTTGTGGACGAGCCTGAGGTGATCCTGCCGGAGCCTACTTTGAAGGAAAGTTATACCAATGCTCCCGTAATCGAGATTCTAGAGTCACTGGAAGAGAATTACGGGATCGAAATCCGCTATGACGCTGAGGTCCTGGCCAACTGTACGCTTACCTCAGATATGTCTGAGGAAGGTTTTTACGAGCAAATCAAGATCATTTGTAACGCACTGGGAGCGAAGCATGAGATTACCGAAGACGCGGTTATTATCGAGGCTTCCGCTTGCAGTCCGAGGTAAAACACAACTAAACAACGAATGCCTATGGAATAAGTCCTACTAACTAAAACAAAAATGGCCGGCGATGGTGCGAACATCTACCGGCCTGATGAATGCGTCAGACGCATACACCAGTTTTTGCCAAAGTTCATTAACAAAAACAGACAAATTTATGAATAAACCCAGACGATGGCTATTTGTAATGAAAATAACCGTACTACAAATCCTG
This sequence comes from Cyclobacteriaceae bacterium, assembly GCA_036563875.1. GTDB lineage: Bacteria > Bacteroidota > Bacteroidia > Cytophagales > Cyclobacteriaceae > ZC4RG29. The sequence continues at coordinate 29,392 of DATCLO010000178.1, read as the reverse complement.
ATGTCTGCCTTTTCGGCTGCCATGGTCTTTGCAATTGACGGAAAGGGGCAGGCTGTACTGGAACAAAAGATTAGCATTGATGTTGAAGGCGTGGATTTTCAGAGCGCGCTTATCCTCATCAGTAAGCAGGCAAAAGTGAAGTTTGCCTACAGCCCCGAACTGGTCAGGGATAAGGAGCAGGTCACGTTGTATGCACAGGATGAGCCGCTCGCGGAGGTGTTGGATGAATTGTTGGGTCCTGATATTTCGTACAAGGTCATAGGGCGGCAAATTGTGCTTACGCCTTTTGTTGATGTATCCGCACCGTCGCCTGCAGAAGAACGCGACTCCCGCCTTGTGATCGGCGTCTCCGGAAGGGTAACTGACGAGTCCGGCAATCCTCTTCCAGGTGTGAACATTCTTATTAAGGGTACGACCTTGGGAACCACTACTGATTTCAACGGCACCTATGCGCTTGAAGTGTCCGACCCTGATGCCGTGCTGATTTTTTCCTTCATAGGGTACGTTACGCAGGAAGTTAGTGTAAACAATCGAACTACGATCGACATTGTTTTGCTGGAAGATCTTCGATCCCTGAACGAAGTAATTGTAGTAGGATACGGCACTCAGAAGAAGGAGAACCTCACAGGCGCAGTCGACCAGGTGGGAAGTGAAACCTTTGAGAACAGACCGCTTCCTAACCTCACACAGGGCCTTCAGGGGGTATTGCCGAACGTAAACATTCGGCTGCTTGATGGAAAGCCGAACGCTGCGCCTTCTATCAACATTCGCGGAACTACATCTATCGGTTCGGGTGGAAGTGCGCTCATACTTATTGATGGTGTTGAGGGCGATCCCACCATGCTCAACCCCAATGACATTGCCTCCATTTCAGTATTGAAGGATGCGGCATCCGCGGCGATCTACGGTGCAAGGGGAGCGTTCGGAGTCGTGCTGATCACCACCAAAAAGCCGGAACGAAATGCTTTCACTGTTACATACGATGGAAACTTTGGATTGAAACAGCCCACGGTATTACCCAATTATCTCACAGACGGTTATCTATGGGCGAAAATGTTTAACGAGTCATTTTACGCCTGGGAAAATACGTATCCGCAGAACGTAAATAAGACCCTCACGTTCTCGCAGGAATATCTTGAGGAACTTAAGCGACGTTCGGAGGATCCGAGCTTGCCTAAAACTGAAATTGGGCCGGATGGACAATACGTGTACTACCACAACACGGATTGGTATGATCTCTTGTATAAGGATCACCAGCAGACAACTCAGCATAATATCTCCGTGTCGCGAAGCACCGATAAGGCTGACTTCATGATTTCGGGCCGGGCGTACAATCAAGAGGGGTTGTTCAGGTATAACTCTGACGACTTCAAAGCCTACAACCTTCGTGCGAGAGGATCTATCGAACTTTACCGCTGGCTTCGGGTTTCCAACAGTTTTGAGTACTCCAGCAGCGAATATCATAATCCCCTCAATGTCGGGGAAGGAAGTGGGATTTGGAGAAACATCGCAGACGAAGGTCACGTCCTTGCTCCAATGCTCAATCCGGATGGTACCCTGACACATTCTGCAGCATATACGGTGGGCGATTTTTATTTGGGTAAGAACGGAATCGATACCAAACGCAATATCATTCGTAATACGACCGGATTTGAGTCGAGATTCCTTAACGACAAATTCAGGGTATTCGGCAATTTTACTTTCCAAAGCATCGTCAACAACGAGTTTACCCGACGTGTGCAGGTACCTTACAGCAAAGCACCTGGTGTGATCGAATATGTAGGTACCCAATACAACGATATTCGCAATGTTGACACCAGGACGAACTATAACGCCACGAACTTGTACGGAGAATATGAAAGCACCTTCTCAGAAGTACATTACTTCAAGGCAATGGCAGGTGTCAACTACGAGCAGTCGATTTACCAGCGCAACCTGGTTCAGCGCAACGGGTTAATCTTTGAAGACGCCGAGGATATCAACCTTGCTCTTGGACAATCTATTTTGACTGAGGGTGGATACGAGAAGTGGCGTATACTCGGTGGGTTCGCGAGAGTAAACTACATCTTTAAGGATCGCTACCTGCTGGAGTTTAATGGTCGTTATGACGGGTCATCCAAATTCCCGGCTAATGAACAGTATGCATTTTTCCCTTCCATTTCTGCAGGTTGGCGGGTGTCGGAGGAAGCGTTCTGGCCTCTGTCACAAAAAGTCATTTCCAATTTCAAGATCCGGGCGTCCTACGGATCCCTCGGAAACGGCAATATCGAATCCTACTTGTTTCAGGAAACCTTTAGCATCACGCAGAGCGGAAGAATACTGAATGGTATCCGGCCACAGAAGACGAGTAGACCAAGCGTCTTGCCGGAGGGACTTACATGGGAGACGGCCACGACCCGAAATTTCGGTATTGACCTTGAAATGATTGGCGGTAAGCTGCAACTCTCCGCAGACACATATGTAAGGAAGACCACCGACATGTACACGATAGGGAGGACGCTACCAGCCACGTTTGGAGCAACATCGCCTAAGGGAAATTATGCTGACCTTGAAACAAAGGGCTGGGAAATTGTTCTGGCTTGGCGCGACCAGTTTAACCTGGCGTCTAAATCTTTCCACTACAGAATCGGCCTCAACATGGCAGATAACCAGTCCGTGATCCTCAAGTACAACAATCCGGACAAATTCCTCTCGGATTATTATGAAGGCCAAAAGATCGGTGAGATTTGGGGATACGCTACGGAGGGATTTTTTACATCGGTGGAGGATATTGCCAATCATGCTGATCAAAGCGAATTCCTATCAACTGCAAGAGGGGAGTATCTGCCAGGCGACATAAAGTTGAAGGACCTTAATGGCGACGGCGTCATCAATCCTGGCGACAATACCTTAGCAAATCCCGGCGACCGGATCATTATCGGTAACAGTTCACCGCGATATATGTTTGGTATAAACTTGTCGGCCGACTGGAACGGATTTTTTCTTAGTGCGTTCTTCCAGGGCGTTGGTAAACAGGATTGGTATCCCCGCTATGAGTCGAATGTGTTCTGGGGACAATACAACCGGCCCTACGGAGATGTTCCGATGTGGCACCTCAAGCCGGGGATAATCTGGACCCCTGAGAATCCAAACTCGTTCTTTCCAAGATATGTATCGCGACTTGCAAACCGGGACGGTGGAATACTGCGCGAACAGCAAACCAAGTACGTGATGAATGCCGCGTATATCCGGCTTAAGAATATTCAGATCGGATACACCTTTTCTCCTGAAATGCTTGAGGGCCTGAAAATCATACGAGGTGCCCGTGTTTATATCTCGGCTGAGAACATCTGGACATGGTCGCCGCTCTACAGGACTATGGACAACGTAGACGTTGAGAACGCAACGGCGCCATCGGACCAGCTGTTTACCTCGTCGAATGCCGGCGACGGATACAACTACCCGATGTTGAAGGGATTTACGTTTGGTATATCAGCAACCTTCTAATGCGACAACCATGAACTTCTACCATACAAAAATCAATCTTCGCGTTGTCGTCATCGCATTGCTGATGATGGCATGCGACCTTGAGGAGCTTCCGATTGATACCGCAGATAAAGTAGCAGTATTCGGCTCTGAAAGTGGGTTGGAATTGTACGCCACATCGTTCTACGACTGGATGCCTACCGCAAACAATATTCACCAGGCTGACGCCATCTCTGATTATTCTGCACGAAGGAATGTTCCTGACCTGCTTAGACCCGGAGATGTGTATTCACCTCGGACCACGGACAATACGTCTGCATCGGGGTATGATCTCGTGGCAATTGGTGGCATGAACGACTCAGAGTGGAACTGGGGATGGAGGACGCTCCGAAACCTGAACTATTTCCTGGTGAACAATACGAACCAAAACATTTCCTGGGATGTGCGGCGCCACTACAACGGACTTGCCAGGTTCTTCCGCGCGTGGTTCTATTTTGAAAAGGTCAAAAGGTACGGTGACGTACCGTGGATCAACAAGCCGCTCGATGTGGAAGATCCAAAACTATACTCGGGTAGAGATCCGCGCACGCTGGTGATGGACAGCGTTATGGCCGACATAGATTACGCTATCGCCAATATTCGGGAGATCAATGACAATACAAGAACATTGATCTCGCCTGAAGTGGCAATGGCATTAAAGTCGCGCATTGCGCTGTTCGAGGGAACATTCCGAAAGTACCACGCAGAGCTCGGTTTGGCGGGGACTGCTGATGAATGGCTCTCGGAGGCTGCTACTGCTGCTGAGGCTGTGATGAATACAGGAAAATTCAGCCTGTATACAGGTGCGGGAGAGGATATGTCCTATCGGCAGCTGTTTATTTCAGATGACCCGATACAGCAGGAGATTATGTTATGCGTCGCATCGAGCACGGATCTGAACGTTCGACATGCAGCCAACTGGTACTTCACAAGCGCTACGACCGGAATCAGGTTCTCGTTCATTCGGCAGTTTATCAATACGTATCTAAAGATTGACGGCACTCCATTCACTGACACGCCGGGCTACGAGACCATGACATTTATGGACGAAGTAAAAGGGCGTGACAAGAGATTGCAGCAAACGATAAGAATGGGTGACTACAAGCGTATTAGCGGCGGCGCGGAAGTGCCCGCACCGCCGGCATTCACTTATACCTATACTGGCTATCATCCTATCAAATGGAGTGTTGACAATATCTCCATAGACGGTGGTAACAATAACACAAATGCGGTGTCGGTGTTCCGATACGCAGAGGTGCTGCTCAATTATGCAGAAGCGAAGGCCGAATTAGGTACGCTTACTGATGAGGATTGGGCCAAAACCGTGGGTGCCTTGAGGGCGCGGGCCGGAATAACGGACGGATTAGCGACGTTACCAACCGTCATGGATCCGTATCTTCAGTCAGTTTATTTCCCGGATCTCACGGATCCGGTAATTGCCGAAGTAAGAAGAGAACGGGGGATCGAGTTGGCCATTGAAGGATTCCGCTTCTATGATGTGGTGCGGTGGAAGAGGGGCGAATTGATGGAAATGGAATGGCGTGGGTTCTACGTTCCTCAGGCGGATCAACCTATGGACCTCAACGAGGACGGCATCCAGGACGTGTTCTTTTATACAACGCCGCCGGGCACCCAGGAGCCCGGGGTCACGTACATCAACATCAATTCGGAAGCGCACAAGCTGGCAAACGGCACCAGCGGCGAGATTACCTGGCTCAGCAATATTCCCAGGGAATGGACCGACAAGAAATATTATTATCCCATCCCTGAAACGCACTTGCTGACGAATCCTGAATTGGGGCAAAACCCAGGATGGTGATCTGATAACTTTGCTACGCGGACATATAACAGAGACGCCCAAATTGGGCGTCTCTGTTATCATTCTTCTCCCGGAATTAAGGATGTCACTCATTCAGGAAAACGCGCAACACGAAAAAGATTTGTCCGGAATGTGATCGCGTTCTTTCGTCCAGCGATCATTTTTCGCAATACTGTTCCATCCATTCTAATTCCATGGGGTATGATCAGAAACTATTTCAAGGTGGCCTACCGGAGTATGGTCCGGCAAAGTCTTACACCTTCATCAATATTACAGGGTTAACGTTTGCCTTTACTCACCATCATTTTCAGGACCCTGAAAGCCGTTTTTGTTAATCCGGCCGTTACGCTCAAGTACGAATAACGTTGCTTACCTGAATTCAGGGATGCTCTAGCTTCACACTAAAGAAAGACTGAACAAGCGCAGTTGCGGGAAACGCCAACATAATCCTGCCAATTGCGAACAATGCAATAATCGCACTGCCGTACTGCGACATTCCTTGCTACTCGCAAAAATCCCGTCCCTCAATGGGTACATCATGAAATTTAGCTGCCTCAAGGGGCGATTATCATTGCTCATATGAAAGGAACGCGAGAGGACTGAACGCGTCAACACATCTAAACTTTAAGCATATGAGTAATCTAATTAACCCCCCGCGTCTGGCAGCAGGCTCGCCAGACGAAAGAAACTCCAATTTCAAGTACATTGTTATTGGATCCATTCTGTTGGCAACCATTCTCGCCGTCACCTCATGCGACGATGACGAATGCAACTGTCCGAATCCCCCCACTTGCGAAGTGACACCGAGCATGACTCAATCCGAGATTCAGGAGATTCTGATTAATAACACGTGCAATACAGTCAGATTTTCGGCCGGAGTCTTCAATCTCAGTTCTACACTTAGCGTTGACGGCAGAACCAATTTCAAAATTGTAGGTGCCGGCAAGGGTCAAACGGTTCTTTCATTTGCGGAGCAATCTGGCGGAAGCGACGGACTGTTTGTGACCAACGCCAAAAACTTCACGATAGAAAATTTGACGGTGCTGGATACGAAAGGTGACGCGGTGAAGGTAAAAGACTCAGATGGCGTGACGTTCCGCAATGTAGAGACAATATGGTCGGCGGAACGGTCTCCCTCAAATGGCGGCTATGGTATCTATCCTGTGCTTTGCTCGAATGTACTTATAGAGGGTTGTTATGCCCGAGGAGCTTCTGACGCCGGAATTTATGTTGGCCAATCCACGAATGCCATCATTAGGGATTCAAAGGCAGAGGGCAATGTCATGGGTATCCAGGTGGAAAATACCATTAACGCGGACGTATACAATAATGAGGTCCGCGACAACGCTGGCGGTATTCTTGCTTTTGACCTCCAGGGGCTTACCCAGTACGGTTCCCATACAAGAATCTTTGGCAACCTGGTGATCGACAACAACGGAGACAACTTTGCTGTTGAAGGTGGGTTTGCTGCCTTAGCGCCCGCCGGTACTGGCATTCTCCTAATGGCAACACGCGACGCTGAAGTTTTTGGCAATACGATCGATGGTAACAATGTAGTAGGTCTTGGCGTGATCACGTTTGTCACAGTTTCAATTCTTGCTGAAATAAGCATCACTGACCCCAACTACGATGCCTTTTTTGAAAGGATCTATGTTCACGACAACGAATTCCGAAAGAGTGAGAACCTGAATACAGGGCCTGGTCAGACAAAAATTGGCATGCTGCTACTTGGTCAGTTTGGTGGATATCCAATCCCAGATATAGTAGTCGACGGAATATTCAAGCCCGACGCGGGTGAGAATGGCGGTCTCTGCCTTGACGACAATATCGATGCCGGGTTTGTCAACCTCGACATCTCGGGTTGGTTCGCTAACCCTTCGTTCGATCCGACGGCCCACGTCTGTTCTGGCGCTGTGCTGCCGCCTGTCACACGTTCGGAATAACACGATGGCTATGCGCACTCGCCCTGCAATCACGCTCGCACTGGCTTTGTGGGCTTGCAATCCTGATCAGGAGCCAGCTTACAAGGGTATCAATACGCCACCTGAGGATAAGCCATTTGAGTGGCTCTCTCAGTACAACTTGTTTGTTACTCCCATTAGGGATTTGAAGCCGCTGACTGAGCCAGGTTCAAGGGTTTTGCCCTACGACCTGAATACACCGCTGTTTAGCGACTACGCGAAGAAGGCGCGATTTATATACGTCCCGTCGGATAAGGTCGGGACATACAAATCAACTGGTGTGTTTGACTTTCCCGAAGGCACGATCCTGGTGAAGAATTTTTACTACGACCGGCTGGAAGGGAAGGATCTGATCGAGACGCGTCTGCTGATACGATACGCTTCCGAATGGAAGGCATACGCTTATGTGTGGAATGAAGACGAAAGCGATGCACGACTGGCCATTGGCGGTGCGAGCCTTGAGATGCCAAGCCCCGATTTGGTGGGTGGCCCATTTGCCTATCACGTTCCCAACCAGAATGAATGCAAAGGCTGCCATTCCTACAACAAGAAGCTAATGCCAATTGGTCCTAAGGCTGGCAATCTAAACCGGATGATTGTGCTTGAAGGAGTATCAGTGGACCAACTTGACACCTGGCTGAAAAAAGGGCTGGTTGCCGGTATCAATTCGTCCAATGAGGCGCCGGTATATCCCGTCTGGGATAATCCTGCGACGGGTAGCCTCGATGATAGAGCACGTGCTTACCTCGACGTAAACTGCGGGCACTGTCATCGCACTGAAGGTCCGGCAAACAACACCGGCCTCTACCTGAACATCGAGGAGGGGAATCCTACGCGCCTCGGATTCTGCAAGCAGCCGATCGCCGCTGGCCCTGGGTCAGGTGGTCGACCCTATGATATTGTTCCGGGTGATCCTGATCAATCGATTTTGCTTTATCGAATGGAATCTACTGAACCTGTCAGCCGCATGCCTGAACTTGGTCGTGAGCTAGTCCATAGCGAAGGAGTTGAATTGATACGTCAGTGGATTGCCTCACTCGATCCAGAAGACTGCAACTAAAATTTTCGCTAACCCTAACCCTATTCAAAATGAAATCCCTGCTATCAATTAGCATTGGCATTTGCGCCATGCTTTTCACTTCCTGTGCATATGCGCAGGTTATTGACATGAGTCCAATCCCGGACAGTATCGGCGTCGTCGGATTGAAGTATTCGCGCGCATCCTATAAAACCGGCTTCTTCTACGATGGCCCCTCAGGTTCGTCAGCCGTGTACAAATTGTACGGAATGTTTCCTATGAAGAATGGTTGGATGTTTAATGCCGAGCTTCCTTTCGTCATTGCTAAGGACGAATATGGCGACGACACGGGCCTTGCGAATGTTTATTTAGGTTTTCAAAAGACGATTGGCACAACGGGAAGGTCGAACATTGAATTTGGATTCTATCTTCCAACGATTGCCTCCTCGGAGCATATCAGGCCAGAAGTGGGCATCGCCAGTGACGTCTATGGGATATTTGGATATACCGAGGCGATTACCGTGAGGTCAACCTTTGCCCATCACTATGTCACAAGCAGGGGCTTTGTCTACGGATTCGAATTGGGGCCGGACCTCTATTTCCCAACTTACAGCGAAGGGAATACGGAACTTCTCTTTCATTTTGCTGCAAAAGGTGGTTATGCTTTTGGTGGATTCACGGCCTGGACGGAGATCACCAATTTTGTGAACACATCATCAGACAGTTGGATAACTGACATGATGATCAGCAAGCTGGTGTTGGGTGGCCAACTCACGAAGACGCGACTCCGACCCGGAGTCTTTTACGGAATTCCACTGGATTCAAGCACAAGCGCGTTCACCAGGAACACGTTTCATATTAAGTTGGATTTTATCGTTGGACGATAAACCATAGTTAGTTGGCTTAAATTAAAGGCAGTGACGCTAACCTTGTTGCTGCCTTTTCGTATTTACTCATATTCTTATGAGGACATTGCGAATATTGGTAGCGGGAGCGAGTGGAGTTGTAGGTATGCCACTGTGCCGGATGCTGGTGGGTGATGGTTTGTATGTAATAGGCACTACACGACCTCGTCCTGACAGTCGCGCTGACGCATTGCGAAAAATTGGCGTCCACCCTGTGGTCGTGGACGTATTCGACAAGGAAGCTTTCATTGAGGCCGTTGTGAATGCTAAACCTGATGTTGTTATTCACCAGCTTACAGATCTTCCTGATGGATTAGATCCTAAACAGATGCCGGAAGCTCGTTCTCGCAATGCACGAATACGAAGGGAAGGCACAGCTAATTTGGTGGCTGCTGCGATCGCGGCGGGAGTGAAGCGAGTCATTGCCCAAAGCCTGGCGTTTGCATACGCCCCGGGACCGACGCCATGGACAGAAGATGCACCTCTCAACGTAGACGACCCGGTGACGGGTGAAACAGCGCGAGCGGTCGCGAGCCTGGAAGAACAGGTGCTGGGTGGCCCGTTCGAAGGGATTGTGTTGCGCTATGGCAAGTTCTACGGGCCGGGAACAGGATTCGACAGTCCCCCGCCTGGTGGGCCACTGCATGTCCACGCCGCTGCAGACGCCGCACGCAAGGCCGTGACGCGTGGACGTGCGGGAATCTACAACATCGCCGAAGACGATGGCACCGTGTCTATTGACCGTGCAAGAGGTGAACTTGGTTGGGATCCTGCGTTCAGATATCAGTAATAATCCTTGACTTAGCGCAGGGGCGTATCATGTTCCTTTGCATACGCCTTTGAGTAATCGAGTTTCTTCACGCTTGCAGCAACGTAAGTCATACCCTGAAGGATGTGATGAAGATAGACCGGATCTTCATAGTCCTTCTTATCATGACCTAGCGTGGTGATCCATATCGTTCCGCCGTCGAACTCGTGATACCAGGATGCCGGATAGTAGTTGCTGAAGTATTTCGCGTAGTCCTGTATTCTCTCGGCGTCTTTTTCATTGGGCTGCATGGCTGTCAGATCGTGTGCCATCACCACGCTAATGCCGGGATAGTACTCTTTCATGAAATAGCATTCGTCATCCTTCTTCCAAACTGAAGGCATGCCGGCAACGGAAGGATGATCTTTGTCGAGAACTTCGATTTTCAGTGTCTGGAACTGGGGATGCCATGCAAACGTGCCACCCAGCATGCGCTTGAACCACGACCAGTTTCGTTCGGTGCCAACGACAGAATGTAGTCCTACAAATCCGCCGCCAGCCTGGATGTAGCGGCGAAAGGCCACTCGCTGTGCATTGGTGTCGAACACATCATTATTCGTACTGGGAAACATGATGAAGGTGTACTGCCTGAGATTTTCTTCCGTGAACACGGAAGGGTCATCAGTTACATACACCTTGAATCCCTTTTCCCTTGCCAGATTCTGTATTGCGGCAACAGCATTGGGTATGTTATCGTGTACATATCCCTCACCGTTCCTCGTATACACGAGAACATTCACCTTCTTCCACGATACCTTCTGTTGATTTTGAGCGAACCCTACTGCCGAGGTCAGGATGGAGAGAATCAGGACGATAGCAAGGCTTCGCAGCATGTCAGATCACCTTCACCATCTTTTCGCGCGTTGCCTCATCGGGCAGGCGACCATAAGCCGCCTGAATGTTGTCCAGCATATGAGCAGGAAGGCCCGTACCTGGAATGGCGCAGGTCACTGCGGGGTGTGAAATAATGTATTTAAGGAAGAATTGAGCCCACGACCTGCAGTCGAACTCCGCCGCCCAGTCTGGCAACGTCTTGGATTTTACGCGATCGAAAAGTCGGCCATACCCGAACGGCTGACTGATGATAACGCCAAGACCCTTTTCCGCCGCCAGGGGCAGGAGGCGATCTGCCGCTTTTCTGTCGCCGAGATTGTAATTTACCTGGATGAAGTCAATAGGTTCAGACTTCATTATGGTCTCCATTTCCTGGTAGGCATTCTCCCGGTAGTGTGTAATGCCGATGTAGCGGATTGTTCCTTTTTCCTTCCACTCGCGCAACGTCTTAATGTGCGTTTTCCAGTCGACCAGGTTGTGAATCTGCATCAGGTCGATCTTATCCCGCTTCAGCAGTTGAAGCGATTCTTTCATTTGCGCGATGCCATTGTCCTTTCCGCTTGTCCAAACCTTGGTCGCCATGAAGAGCTGGCTGTTAATCCCTGCTTCGGTCGATAGCGTTCCGACATTCCGTTCGGCAAAGCCATACATGGGGGAGGTGTCAATCACGTTGCCACCCTTGGTGGCAAAAAGAGTAAGCACTTCGCGCAAAGGTTGAAGTTCCTGTGTGAGGCTGCTGTCGATGTCAAACGTCTCCCAGGTCCCCACCCCGATGGCGGTTACGCTTTCCCGGGTTCGGGGAATTCTGCGCCGGATGAGATCATTCTCCATAGACTTCCACGACGACAGGGCCGGCAGCAGGCCAACAGCTGCCATACGGTAGAGGTATTCGCGGCGGTTCATTCCCAAAATTACTTGATTCCAAGGTAATTACGGAAATGTACGCTCAGGGTTTTTGAAAAACGCTTCCGGAACGCTTTGATCCTGCAATCGCCGGAGAAATGCTGTTACCAGCGGTTGCAAGTCTGGCACGTCGCTCAGCTTCATTCCCCATAAATCTTCATTCGACAGGATTTGAGACACCGCTGTCGCCGCATCTCCCTGGCTCCAGGCCTCGCGGAAAGCGCTGACAACGCGGTTCTCATCGTTGACTGGCAACTCACGGCCGCACCATTCGCCGCGATAAAATTGTATGAGACACCCCAGCGCGAAGGCGAGCCGCTCCGGTATCGATCCAAACTTCTCCCGATAGGCCAATAGTGAGGGAAGTACCCGAACGCGGAATTTCGAGACGGAGTTCAACGCTATCGACTTCAACTCGTGGCGGATGTAGGGGTTTCGAAAACGTTCCAGAACAGTGTCCATGTAGTCGACTAACTCCTCCTGTGAAGTCTCAAGCGTCGGAATGATCTCGTTTCGTAGCGCTTCCTTGAGGAAAGTTCCGGTGAATGAATCCTCTACCGCTTCGCGAACGGTCTCAATGCCATGAAGGAGGGCGACGGGCGTGAGACACGTGTGTCCCCCGTTCAGTATCCTTACCTTTCGTGTGCGGTACTGATCGAGGTCATCGGTGAATACAATATTAAGACCAGCGGCTTGCCCTGGCAACAGCTGTTGCACGTGCGATGGCCCTTCAATTGCGAATAGGTGGTACGGCTCCGCTGTTACGACAAGGCGGTCCTCGAAGCCCGTTTCATCCCAAACATTGCTCGCGTTTTCCTGAGGAAAACCCGGTACAATCCGGTCGACCAGCGTATTGCAAAAGGTAGTATGGTTGTCGATCCACGAAAGGAAACCCTTACCGAGGTTCCACAGCGTGATATACCGAATTACCAATTCCTTCAGCGTTGATCCATTTCTTTCAATGAGTTCGCATGGTATGATCGTAAGCGCCTTGTCAGCAGCACCTCCAAAATGAAGATACCTCCGATACAGGAGCACGGCAAGTTTGCCCGGAAATGAGTTCGGAATGTTTGCGGGATTCGAATCCCCCGCATCGAATGCAATGCCAGCTTCCGTCGTATTGGAGAAAATGAGTTTCAGATCCGGATTCGTTGCCATCGCGAGGAAGCGATCAGGCTGTGAGGTAGGATTTACAAACCCCCTAACGCTCTTGATTAAACGAACCTCACGATATGGCTGTCCGTTTACGAGGCCATTGAGTACGACATGGTACAGTCCTTCCTGGTCATTGAGCAAAGACGCGTTTCCTCGTCCAATGGACTGAACAATCTCGACGTCGCCGTTGAAATTGGCGCGGTCGTTGAGAATATCAATCATCCAATCGGCAAAGCCGCGAAGGAAGTTTCCTCCGCCAAACTGAACCACCTTGACTGGTCGCCGGGTGGCGACGCCCGCGTTGGCTCTGTTAAGCGGTCTGTGCGTGGACATTAGTCATTTTCGAATTTGAAGTATTCGCGCGCATTGTAATAGCACACGTCAGCGACGATCTTGCCGAGCCACTTCTCATCTGCAGGCAGTTCGCCGCGTTCAACGTCCTGGCCGATCAGGTTGCAAAGTATCCTGCGGAAGTATTCGTGCCGCGGATAGGAGAGGAAGCTGCGCGAATCGGTAATCATTCCTACAAAGCAGCTGAGCAGTCCGATATTCGACAGCGCGTTGATCTGCTTTTCCATTCCGTCTTTCTGATCGAGAAACCACCATGCCGATCCGTACTGCATTTTTCCACGTATCTCCCCATCGTTGAAGTTGCCGATCATCGAAGCGAATACTTCGTTGTCGGCCGGATTGAGGTTATACAATATCGTTCGCGCCAACTGATTGGTACTCTCGAGTTCATTAAGAAAAGAAGAGAGCGCGCGCGCCTGGCTGAAGTCGCCAATGGAATCGTAGCCGGTATCAGGACCAAGCGTACTCAGCATGCGGGTATTATTGTTCCGCAGTGCGCCGAGGTGGAATTGCTGAGCCCATCCCCGTGCATGATACATTCTGCACAATCCAAGTAGTGTCACGTAACGGAAGTACCTGGCCTCTTCAACGGAAACGCGTTCGTTGTTTTTCAGTCGTTTGAATATTGTCGAAATATCTGCAGGGGCTTTGTCGAAGTGGTAGAGCTGCTCAAGACCGTGATCAGACAACCGGCATCCGTGATCATGAAAGAAGTCAATCCGTTTTTCCAGTGCCTCCATCAGCGCGTCATGATCTGCGATCTTTATGCCGGACACGTCGGAAAGACGTGAAATGTATTGATTGAATACTTTGGGATCCTCTACTGAATATACCTTATCGGGTCTGAAGGCGGGAACTACCCGCACACCAAAGTCGCTGGCCGCGATCTTTCGGTGGTGCTCGAGCGAATCGACAGGATCGTCCGTCGTGCACACGACACGCACCTGCATGCGCTTCAGGAGATTCCGGGTTTGAAAGGGCGGCGTCTGAAGTTTATCTGTGCACGTCTGGTAGATTGCGTCGGCAGTTTTTTCCGTGAGCAATTCGTCAATATCAAAATAGCGCTTAAGTTCCAATACGGTCCAATGGAAGAGAGGATTACGTACCGTATACGGGACGGTGTACGCCCATTTGCGAAACTTATCGATAGGGCTGCCGTCTCCGGTGATGTATTTCTCCGGAATACCCAACGCGCGCATAGCCCTCCATTTGTAGTGGTCGCCAGCGAGCCATATTGCAGTGAGGTTCTCGAAGCGCGTATCCTCAGCGATGTCGCTGGGCGGGAGGTGGCAATGGTAATCAATTATGGGTTGCTTGCTTGCGTAGTCGTGATAGAGCGTGCGTGCAAATTCGTTTGACAGGAGGAAGTCTTCAGTTAAAAACGTCTTCGTCGTCATTTGCGAGGGAGTTAATTGGACCCCCGATGGTCCGGCGGCGTAAGTTATCATTTCTGGCTTAATTTCACTGGGTTCTTCAGCGACGATTTGCGGATAAGGAGCTCAGGCGTAAGCACGATTCGTTTAGGTACAAAGCGATCGCGTCCGACGGTGATCTGTTCGAGAAAGATTTCCGCGGCGGCAGTGCCAATCTGCATACTTTGCTGGTCAACGGTCGACATGGGAGGGTCGCAGAAAGAGGTGAAGGCTTCGTTGGCGAAGCCAACAATGGCAATCTGATCCGGTACGAGTATACCTCGTTCCTTGCATGCTGTGAGCGCAGCTACGGCGCTGTAGGCGCTGGCTGAGAAGATGGCGTCGGGCCACTCGTCAAGATCAAGGAGGCGATTGAGTCCTTCAAGTCCGTCTTCAAATTGAAGGTAGCTCTCAAGCACAAGTTCGCTACGGTAGGGAATATTGTATGCCTCGAGTGCCTCCCGGTATCCGCGAAGGCGCTCTTTGTAAATGCTGATCTTCTTGACACTCGTGAAATGCGCGATGCGACGGCATCCTTGTTGTATGAGATGTTCCGTTGCCTGATAGGCCCCCAGGTAGTCGTCGATGACTACCTGGCTCACATCAAGTCCAGGGAAGGAACGATCAAACAAAACGAGAGGAATACCCTTGTCGTGTACCTTCTTAAAGTGATCAAAGTTCTCCGTATTCTTTGCGAACGAAACCATGATGCCATCAACGCGTGCGTTGAGCAGCGCTTCCACCGTCGACACTTCGCTTTCGTAGTCGTCGTGCGACTGGCAGATCATGACGTTGTAATGCGCCTTCTTCGCCACCTCTTCAATACCCCGTATTACTGATCCGAAGAAGCTGCGATCCGCTGTAGGCACGATTATGCCAATGATGTTGCTTCGCCCGTTTCTCAGCGCGGCTGCAATGTGGTTCGGTTGATAGTTGAGTCGCTTGGCAACCTTTAGCACGGCCTTCTTCGTGGCCTCACTGATGCGCGGATGGTTGTTCAGCGCTCGGGACACCGTAGAGGCCGTAATGTTGAGTTCCTTTGCGATATCGTGAATGGTAGGCATGGGAAAGTGCTCAAGTGTTGAAGTGTTGGAGTGTTGAAATTGGTGCTATGTCATAATAGGGCAGTGCTAATGGGATAAGTTATTGTGTCTTTATGATTCGTTGGCCGGTTTCCCGATGGTTGCAAGGATACCGCCATCGACGTATATAATTTGTCCGTTGACGAAGTCGCTGGCTTTTGAGGCCAGGAATACAACCGTTCCGGCGAGGTCGTCAGGATCGCCCCATCGGCCCGCTGGAGTCCGGCTTATGATGAATTCATTGAACGGGTTTCCGGGAACGATCAGAGGCGCAGTCTGAGATGTACGGAAGTATCCGGGACCTATGCCGTTTACCTGAATGTTGTACTTTGCCCACTCGGTAGCCAGGTTCCGCGTAAGCATCTTCAGTCCTCCCTTCGCAGCGGCGTATGCCGAAACGGTGTTCCGCCCCAGCTCGCTCATCATAGAACAAATATTTATAATTTTTCCTGCGCGTCGGCGAATCATTTTTTTTCCGGCGTATTTCGACATGATAAAGGGGCCTATCAGGTCGACATCAATCACCCGCCTGAAATCCGCTGTCTCCATTTCTGTGGCGGGAATTCGCTTGATGATTCCGGCATTGTTGACCAGGATGTCAATGGGTCCAACTTCACCTTCAATGGAGTCGACGTAGTGCTGTGCCTGTTCGTCGTCAGTAACGTCAAACAGGTAGCCCGTAGCCTTGAATCCAGCCTTCTTGTATTCAGCCAGTGCGGCCTTCATCTTCTCCGGCGTGTTGCCCGTAATAATCAGTTCAGCGCCGGCGCGCGCCAGGCCTTTTGCCATCGCCATGCCCAGTCCGTGGGTACCGCCCGTAACCACTGCGCGTTTGCCGGTGAGGTCGAAAAGGTCCATCATCTCATATCTGCAGGTAGCAGACCATCCATGTCGCCATAATCCAGGTTCTCACCGGCCATCCCCCAAATGAAGGAATAACTCGATGTACCTGCGCCACAGTGTATCGACCATGGTGGAGAGATTACCGCCTGATGGTTGCTGAGCCAAAGCGGACGCGTTTCAGCCGGCTGCCCCATAAAATGGCATACCACCTGACCTTCCGGCAATCCGAAGTAGAAATATACCTCCATCCGCCGATCGTGCGTGTGGGCTGGCATGGTGTTCCATACGCTGCCGGTCTTCAGTTCGGTAAATCCCATCTGAAGCTGGCAGGTGGGAAGGACACTGTTGACGAGCAGTTTTCTGATGGTGCGCCGATTGGCATTCTCGGCTTGTCCCGCCTCTAATGTATCCGCTTCCGAAAACGCGACCTTTCGTGACGGGTATGTCGCGTGGGCCGGCGCCGAATTGATGTAATACAGTGCGGTACCTTCGCCGGAGGGATTGAATGCCACGTCCCGGACACCACGACCCAGATAAAGGGCATCCCCAAATCCGAGCGAATATGCTGTGCCATCCGCCATCACTGATCCGGGCGCACCAACGTTTATGATGCCCATTTCGCGGCGCTCCAGGAAATAGTCCGAGCGAAGGGGAGGGATCGTTTCCAGGCGGACCGGGGTCGAAAGAGGCATGGCGCCACCAGCTATATACCTGTCGTAATGCGTGTAGACGAGTTGAATGTGGTCTGCGACAAATACCTGGTCGATCAGGAATGCGTCCCTTATCTGTTGTGTCGAATACGACCGAACCTCGTCAGGATGCACAGCATGACGCACAGTGTAAGATATGCTCATGGTTGATAACGCGAAATCGCGGTGTGTAATCGGTTGCGCAATATAGGCACAAAAACCCGAAAGACGGGACCGGAAAAAACTTTTTCGACCAATGTTTGACAAATTCAAAATAACCCTGTATATATGCAATCGATTGCGCATCGAGCACCATTTTAAGCATTCAAGATTACTCTTTGTGGTGAAGGGTAGTTGATTCCATGAAGTAGCCCGGCACGTCCGGGCTACTCATGACTCCCCCAAAACTTTCCTTATCATTATCCATGAGAATACCCCTCATCCTGATCGCTGCGGCCCTCCTGGCATGCGACCCGTTACAGGAACGACAACCCGATTCCGATAGCATCCTCGTTGTCGTCCGGAGAAATTACGAACGACCCCGGGACGAAACAGCCGTGGTGGCAGTCGACTGGAGCGAAGTCACCAAACGCCTTCCTCAGTTGGACCAGTCCGGCTTCAGGGTAACGGATCTGCACTTCAGAAGACCACTAGAAAGCGAGCTCATTGATACCAATAACGATGGCACTGCGGAAGTGCTGAAAATCACTTATCCCTTTCCCTCGGCCGAACCGCAATACACGATGATGATATCGGCGACTTCCGATGCGCAACCGCAAGTCAGACAGGGCACTCTGGAGCACGATGACCGTCTCTCGCTTACTTATCTCGAATCCTATGCCGCCTTTGCCAAAGGCGACACGATCGACTGGCCTTCGAAGATCTTTGAGAGTTCCCTGAACTTCTATCCCAATCCCGAGAACTTCACGATCATCTCTCCGGGATCGTGGACATACGAACACGGCATGTTTCTCAACGCCGGCTTCGAACTTTGGAAGAGAACCGGTCGCCAGGAGTATTTTGATTACTGCAAAAATTGGCTCGACCTGTTTCTCTTACCTGAAGGCACCATTCGTGCCGACGCGTACGATGTGACGCAATATCGACTCGATGATATCCTTCCGGGTCGGCTTTGTCTGTTTATGTATGAAGAGACGGGCGACGTCAGATACAAGACTGCGGCCGAACAACTCATTGATCACTTGGAGCATCAACCGAAAACTTCAGAAGGCGGATACTGGCACAAAGAAATCTATCCGTACCAGATGTGGTTGGATGGCATTTACATGGCCGATGTGTTTTCCATGCAATATGCTACAGTGTTCAACAAGCCCGAGTGGTACGACGAAGCGGCACTGCAGATAGAACTAATCTCAAAACACACACGCGACACCATCACGGGTCTCATGTATCACGGATGGGATGAGTCGAAAAACAAGGTGTGGGCCGATCCCGTTACGGGTGCTTCTCCATCATTCTGGAGTCGCGCAATCGGCTGGTATTTCATGGCAGTGGCCGACTGTCTTGAATACCTTCCCGAGAACCACAAGGACCGCACTGAAATACTCATTTTGTTCCAGGACCTGGCTGCCAGCCTCGCCAGATATCAAAACGAGGATTCAAAGTTATGGTACCAGGTAACGGACAAAGGCGCGCAACCCGACAACTGGATTGAAACCTCGTCGTCGGCTATGTTCGCGTACGGCTTTGCGAAAGGCGCGAATCACGGATGGCTGGATACGTCCTACCGCCAACGCGCTCACGATGCATTCAAAGCAATAGTCGACAACTACACGTGGTATGATGACGCCGGCAACCTGTATTTGGACCAAACGGTGAAGGTGGGTACGTTGAATCCAAAGGTGTCGGAGGGGGATTACGCCTACTATATCGGCGGCGAAACGAGAATAAATGATTACAAGGGCCTTGGTGCATTGCTCTACGCAAGTCTTGCTATAAGCGATGGTGTGGCCGAGTAACAGGCGGCACAATTGCGCCATTGTCGTACCCATGTGATTTTCTGGCCCATTTTTGACAATATTCCTTTCCTTGAATTGGGTTATTTTGATCTGCTGTAATGGGCATTTTTTGATATAAACCCAAGGTTGCCCGTAGGGCGGTTTCATGTTTAGGAAAGGGTTGCATTTTTTAAAATTCTCTGGGCTCCGCGGAAGGATTTGGCTGGGTATTGTCCTGATCGCCATCATCCAGATCGGTACGGTTGCCTGGCTCGTTTGGCACAGCTCCACTATTAGTGGTGCGTCAACAGTAACCCGCTCGAACTACCAACCCCTTGCTGAAGCGCTGGAGCAATTACACGACGACGTGAGTTCCTATGCCTTCGCTTTGCGCACTGACATGCTCCGCGGCGACACAACAAACGCGTCGTATCGTAACAGCATCCGCGAAAAGTCGCTCATTCCTGGAATTGCTAAGATCCGAAACAATAGTTCTGCTTTTTCCGGGAGTGTAAAGTCCCAGGTCGATTCCCTCGACCGCGTGCTCATCGCCATTGAACGGGTGGGACAGGACGTCGATCAATGGATTGGCACTCACACCATAGATGCCTTTGCCGACAGTGCGGCGCTCGCATATTTCAAATCCGAACAGGAAGCGTTTCTCGTTCCGAAACTGCAGACGCTCGACCGATTGCAGGAACGTTACGCCCGTCATCATCAATTGCTAAAAGACGATGTCAAAAGCGCCGTGTCGGACAGGCTTGCGTCCATCGACGTACTGGCCTATAGATCGTATATCATCATTCTCGTCGCTGGAGGTCTAACGCTTGCCATCCTCCTCGTTGGTGGTTTCCGGGTGTTCCGGAGAATGCGCCGCTCACTTTCTCAGGCAATCGATGTACTTAACAAGCTTGTAGAAGGAGACACGACCGGCAATGCGGTTTCCGCCGAAGATGAATTGCGTCCTATCATCGATGCCGCCAACCGGCTGAGTGATAACCTGCAGAAGGCAAGTGAATTCGCGCGCGCTATTGGCGACGGCAACGTCGACCACGATTTCAAAGCGGTGGGCGAAAACGACGTCCTCGGCAACTCACTTCTTCAAATGCGACAAAAGCTTAAGAGCATTAACGAAGAAGACGCAAAACGAAATTGGACGACAGCAGGACTCGCCAAGTTTGCCGACATATTGCGCCGTAACGACGACTACCGCTCGCTCGCAGGTCTCATTATTTCCGAACTGGTAAAATACACTAAGTCCAATCAGGGCGGCATGTTCATTCTCAGCGAAGAGAACGGAGAAGAAAAGCACCTTGAACTTATCGCCTGCTACGCATTCGAACGCAAGAAATACTTGCAGAAGAAGTTCGATATTGGAAACGGACTTGTCGGTCAGTGCTATCTCGAAAAGCGGACGATCTTCATGAAGAAGGTGCCGCAAAACTATGTCAACATTACGTCCGGCCTTGGTGGCGCTAATCCGTCTTCGCTTCTTCTCGTGCCCCTGAAAGTCAACGACGAGGTTGAGGGTGTCCTTGAAATGGCTAGCTTCAAAGCGTACGAGGAACACGAGATTGCTTTCGTTGAGCAGGTGGCAGAGATCATTGCTTCTACCATCTCCAATGCGCGCATCAACGACAGAACGCGCAAGCTGCTGCAGGAGTCGCAACAACACGCCGAAGAACTCCGCGCACAGGAGGAAGAAATGCGACAAAATATGGAGGAGATGCAGGCCACGCAGGAGCAAATGCATCGCCAGGCCGAGGAGATGCGAAAGATGCAGGAAAACCTTGCGCTCGAAAAGAGCATGTTCAACGTGCTGATGGAATATCTGCCGGACAGGATTACCTACAAGGACCGTCAGAGCCGCATACTCCGCATCAACAGGGCAAAAGCCGAACGCTTCCGGATGTCACCCGAAGAAATGGTTGGAAAGACCGACTACGACTTTTTCTCCAAGGAACACGCCGACAAGGCCTTCCGCGAGGAACAGGAACTCATCCGTACAGGACAGCCTATCCTCAATCAGGAAGAACGCGCTGTGTTCGCCAATGGCGATGTTACCTGGGCCACGACTTCACGCATTCCGTTCCGGAACGAACGCAATGAAACGGTAGGCATGTTCATCATTACAAAGGACATTACCCAACTCAAGCGTGCCGAGTTGACCATTCGCGATCGTGAACGGGTGATCGAACGCCTGCTTGACGGCATGCCTGTCTTCCGCTTTACGATAAGTCGCGATCGACTCGTTACCAACGTGTGGAAGGCAACAACATTACCGGCATTGCCCGAACTCGAGTCGAAACCTCTTATCGATGTTCTGCCCGAAGTACACGATCTGATCAATCAGGAAGATCTGGATCACACCGACCTTATCTGCAAGGGTGTACTCGAAATCAACGGTGAAAAAGAGGTATTCAAATACTACCTCTTCCCCGAAAGCGCTCTGGATGGCGTGTTCCTCGGTTTCGGACTAAAGCAATGACATCAGCGTAGTAGCTTGTCGCGAATTTCCCTCCAGGTAATCAATTGAATTTTTTCTTCCTGCAGGATACGCTTGCATGTCTCGCTTGTGAAGAAGTCGAGGTCAGCCTGGCGCCATGCGGCTCCGTAGTCCGGGTGATCTATCGTGACTGCCTGCATCTCTGCATCGTCGAAAGCAGTATGTATGATCAGGCAGCTAACGCCGGGTTGCACTGACTTCAGCGTCTTGGTGTAAAATTCTTTCATGCCGTTCTTGTAATCGGCCGGGGATGCGATGAACACCTGATCCAGGAGAACATCTTTCTCGTTGGTTAAGCCGGGAAAAGCTGAAGTAATTTGGCTGATGAGCAATACCGGTACCTTGTATTCGCGACCGAGTTCAATGTAAATTTTGAGAAACTCAGGTTTGGCGAACAGTGTACCCATGTGTGAATCAAAGTGGGTAGGATCAATGCCGAATTTTTTTGCCCGTTCGATTTGCGCGCGCAATTCGGTCTCGACGTCTTCGACCGTCGCTTTTGATACGACCGGGGCTACATCAGGATAAAGAAAGCCGTTTTCGTCGACAAGACTTGGTACTTTTTCACGTGGAGCAACCGGTCCCCATTTGTAGTGTTTCCATTCTGCTGTCAGGGTAAGGTGGAGGCCAAGGTCAGCCGATGGGTTGTTGCGTGCATACTCCGCAATTTCAGGAAACCAGGGGCAGGGGACCATAATGCTTCCCGACGATACCATCCCTCCGGCAAATGCCTTCAGGGATGCCGCGTTTTCTGAGTGAGAGACTCCAATGTCATCGGCATGAATAATGAGAAGTTTTGTTTCGGCCGGATAGCCCAATCGTTCCGGAAGGCTGCGTTGTTGCGAAAGCACAGGCTGCATCACAGCGAGCGCCAGCAGCAGGGTGAGCATTCTTTTTTTCATAGGTTAGGGTAGGGGTATGTGGTGTTAAAGTCGTTCCTTGAGGTACTGCAGGTCGGCCTTCATTAGGCGCATAATGTCTTCCGCAGACATGGTCGGCGATTTACCGCCGTGCTCTGCTCCGCCCAGGGAATATTCGAAGTGCATACTTATCGGTATGTCGCCCTGCAGGGTCCGTGCCAATGGGAGGAATGTTTCGTAGTCAACCATGCCTTTGCCTAACGGCACGTTTTCTGTAATCCATTTCCCATCCGCTTGTTTCCAGGCGAAGTCTTTAATGTCAAGCGAGTTTATGCGGGGCTTGATGTATTCAAAGCCAAGCTTCCACGCAGTTGCGCCTTCTACCATCGCATGACGGATATCGTACTGGCATCCAAGCCATGGAGAATTGACCTGGTTGAGAATCCGGGCGAGATCCCACACGGGTGCACCGAAACTCACGCCGGCGTGGTTTTGATAGCCACCTTTGATTTTGTATTTGCGATTTAGTTCGGCAAGTGCCCTGATCTTTTGCAGGATGTCGTCAAGGTTGGCTTCGATGGTTTTGTTGGGATCATAATCGATCCAGCCCATGCGGTAACATCGTATTCCAAGGCGCGAGGCTGTTTCAAGAATAGGTACCGTGTCAGGAGCATTTGCGTCCGTGATCGCGGTCGTGATCATGCCAACCTTCTTTCCGGCGCGCTGCACCGCTTTTACTGCGGCGGGAAGATCCGTCGTAACACGAGCCGGCTCCACATGACCACCCGGACGTACTGTTAGATCAACGCCATCGAATCCACATTCTGCGGCAAACTCCGCCATGTGTTTGTAGTCGAGCCACTGCAAGTGTTTGGAGAATACGTGTATGTCGCGTGATCCTTTCGCTTGGGCGTTAACACGTCGTGGCGCACCGGCGGCAGAAATCGTCAGACCCGCTACACCCATTGTCAGAAAATCACGCCGGGTCATGGATGAACTCATAGGTGAAAGGTTGTAGGTTGGAAGTTGAAAATAATGCAACAGAAAATCCAGACGGGGAGACAGTGGCGAATGACGATCTGCGTATGCCCCGATAGTTATCGGGTGCTTCTGCAGCTAGAGAGAAACTCCTCTCTTCCATGGAATAAAATCCGTCTGATGCAGCTGATCGGCCTTCGTCTTCCTCCGTCCACTGGCAACTTCAATCACGAACTCCAAAATCTTCTCGCCCATTTCTTCGATGGTGCTCTTACCGGAAATGATGGGTCCTGCGTCGACATCGATAATGTCGGGCATTCGGGCAGCCAGTCTGGAATTGGATGAGACTTTAATGACGGGGGCAATTGGATTTCCTGTTGGGGTACCCAGGCCGGTGGTAAACAGGATGATAGTTGCCCCAGCGCCTGCCATTGCGGTTGTACTCTCAACGTCGTTTCCAGGCGTGCACAGAAGGTTGAGACCGGGACGCCTAACGTATTCACCGTAGTCAAGAACGTCGGTGACGGGGGAAGTCCCACCTTTCTTGGCGGCGCCCGCCGACTTCATAGCGTCAGTAATAAGTCCGTCGCGAATGTTCCCCGGCGAAGGGTTCATATCGAATCCCGAACCCGAGGCGACCGCAGCACGCTCATAGGCACGCATAAGTTCAATGAAGCGATTCGCGGTGTTGTCATCGACGCTTCGGTTGATGAGTTCCTGTTCTACGCCGCACAGTTCCGGGAATTCCGAGAGTATAGTGGTTGCATGAACGGCGGCAAGCAGGTCGGATGTATGTCCGATAGCCGGATTTGCCGAGATACCCGAAAAACCATCCGAACCTCCACATTCGAGACCCACGACCAGTTTGCTGAGGGGTGCCGGCTGACGTTTGAGCTTGTTGGCCTCGGCAAGTCCCATGAAAGTTTCGCGGATCGCCGTTTCGAGCATTTCCTGCTCGGTGCCCTTTTGTTGCTCGACAATAATGAGCGGCTTCCGATTGTCGAAATTCTTTTCAGCCAGCTTGTCCTTGAGGAGTTGGACCTGCGCGTTCTGGCATCCGAGGCTTAGGACGGTGGCTCCCGCGACATTGGGATTGTGAATGTACCCTGCGATAAGCCGGCACAGCGCCTCGGCATCCTGCCTGGTGCCGCCACACCCGCCTTCATGGGTGAGGAACCTGATGCCATCGATGTTTTCAAACAGGCGCTGGCGCGGGGCGCCAACACCATTGCGCAAAGATGCGCGGGCTATTGCGTCGAGATCACCGGCTTTGTATAACTGAACCAGGTCATTGACGAAATTTTTGTAGGCATCATTTTTTGCAAAGCCCAGACCTTCTTCGAAGGCGTCGCGAATAGCCTCGACGTTCTTGTTTTCGCAGAAGACGAGTGGTACTACGAGCCAGTAGTTGGCAACGCCCACTTGTCCATCGGGTCGGTGGTAGCCGTCGAATGTTGCGTTCCGCCAACGCGACACGTCGGGTGGTGTCCAGTTGACGGTAGCCGTTCGTCCTGAATACGCTGACGCCTGATGCTTAACATTTTGTGTTGTTATGGCCGAGCCGGCAGCAATGGGGGCGACCGTTTTGCCTACTGTGATGCCGTACATCTTGATTGGCTCCCCGGGTTGGAGGTCGTGTATAACGATCTTATGTTTTGCCGGTACATCGTGTACTGCCGCGAGTCCGTTGATGATGGGTTCTCCCGCCTTAAGATCCGCCAGCGCTACCAGCACGTTGTCGTCGGGATGAATCTTCAGAAATTTCTTGGACATACCTTCATTTAGCCTATCTTGCGCAATCGATTGCATTTGCAATATAAAATGATTCGGAATATAGTTTTTTGTTCAATATTTTCACCCCCCTTATGGCGGAGCTACTATTGTACCCTCTTTGACTCCGGATCATTGATCGCTTTTAATTGAAACTGTAACAATACAACAAAAACCAGAGATTCTTTTATCACTAAACATCTATGACTCGAGTCGTTACTTTTGGAGAAATTATGCTCAGGCTGGCAACGCCTGAATTCCTTCGCTTTTCACAGGCAATAACGCTGGAAGCATCGTTTGGAGGCGGCGAAGCGAACGTCGCAGTATCGCTGGCGAACTACGGCATCGACGCACGGTTCGTCACCAGCCTTCCCAAGAATGATATTGGCGAAGCTGCAGTCGCGACGCTCCGTAAACACAACGTAAGAACAGACTGCATCCACCGCGGTGGCGACCGCATTGGAATATATTTCCTGGAGACAGGCGCAGTGAGCCGCGCCAGCAAGGTAGTGTACGACCGGGCGAACAGCTCACTGGCTACTATCAAAAAAGGAACGATCGACTGGGATAAAGCTTTGGACGGGGCGTCGTGGTTCCACTGGACCGGCATCACGCCCTCCGTGTCTCAGGGCGCTGCTGAAGTATGTCAGGAAGGAATTGAAGCGGCAGTTAAAAAAGGCATTACCGTTTCCACCGACCTCAACTACCGGGCAAAACTCTGGAAGTGGGGTAAAAAGGCAGGCGAGGTCATGGAAGAACTCGTCAAACACTGCGATGTGATCCTTGGAAATGAAGAAGATGCTGAGATGGTCTTCGGTATCAAACCAGAAGGAGTTGACGTCACAGCGGGACACGTCACCGGCGCTGCATACGAATCGGTGGGCCGTCAGCTCATGGCGCGTTTTCCGAAAGCGAAAAAGGTCATCATCACGCTGCGTGGTTCCGTGAACGCGAACCACAATTCATGGTCAGGTGTCTTGTGGGATGGAAAGAAGCTTTACCAGGCGCCTACTTATCAGATCACGCACATTGTCGACCGCGTGGGTGCTGGCGATTCGTTCATGGGTGGACTCATCTACGGATTGCTTACCTATCCTGACGACGACCAGCGCGCGCTGAACTTCGCTGTCGCGGCTTCATGCCTCAAACACACCATCAAGGGCGACTTCAACCTCGTCACCGTCGAGGAAGTCGAAAAACTCATGAAAGGCGACGCTTCCGGACGAGTATCACGATGATGTATAGAAGGCAACTTCAACACTCCAACACTTCAACACTTTAGTACATGAGATTCTCCATCCCCACAGTTATCACCTCCATGAAAGAAACGGGAATGATCCCCGTCTTCTATCATGCGGATATCGATACAGCAAAGGCAGTTGTCGACGCAGCATATGCAGGTGGCGTCAGGGTTTTCGAGTTTACGAACCGCGGCGGCAATGCGTATGACGTCTTCACCCAACTACTTACGCACGCCAGCCAATACCCGGACCTTATCCTCGGAATAGGTACCGTTCTCGATGCCGATACGACGAAGCGGTTTATTGATGCTGGTGCGCATTTCATTGTGTCGCCAATTCTCAGGCCTGAAATGGCGACTGTGTGCAAGGCGCATGACATTGCCTGGGCGCCCGGATGTGCAACGTTGACAGAGATTGTTAATGCGAGAGACCTGGGTGCAGCGGTCATTAAGGTGTTTCCGGGATCGGTGCTGGGCCCGGGATTCGTGTCAGCCATTATGCCGGTAGTACCGGGACTGCAAATTATGCCTACTGGAGGTGTGGAGCCCACCGAGCAAAACCTGAAGGCCTGGTTCAACGCAGGCGTGATGTGCGTCGGCATGGGCTCACAGTTGTTTACAAAAGAAATCATCGCGAATAAAAACTGGTCGTTGCTTACACAGAAAGTAGGGGAGGCATTGGAGATCATACGACGCATCAGGAATTGACGCGACCCGGCTCGCCGGCTTTCATGTTAAACCCTAAACCAACCGACCGTGGAAAAACTCAACGAGCAGATCGGAAGGTACCGGTGGCGCATCTGCGCACTGGTGTTCTTCGCGACTACTATCAATTACCTTGACCGCAACGTACTGGGACTTCTGAAAACGACGTTGTCGGACATTGGCATGTTCGGCGAAGATGAGGCGAATCAGGAGTTATATTACTCGTACGTTGTTATGGCCTTCCAGATCGCGTATGCGTTGGGTATGTTGGGTGTCGGACGACTGATTGACAAGCTGGGAACGAAGAGAGGCTATGGCATCGCACTCTTTGGTTGGAGTCTGGCAGCCATCGGTCACGCCTTCGCACGCAGCACTTTTGGGTTTGGATTCTGGAGGGCTGCTCTTGGTGTAACAGAAGCCGGAAACTTTCCTGCAGCAAATAAGACCATTGCCATTTGGTTTCCAAAGAAGGAGCGAGCTCTCGCTACCGGGATTTACAATTCCGGCACAAACATCGGTGCGATTGTTGCGCCGCTCACAGTGCCGTACATCGCCGCGTCGATGGGATGGGAGTGGGCTTTCATTCTCACTGGTGCAATTGGCTTGATTTGGCTGCTATTCTGGTTCCAGTCGTACAAGAGCCCCGAGGAAAAACTTGCAGAGAACAAACTCACGCAGGCTGAATACGACTACATACACAGTGATAAGGACGAAGTCGCTGCTGAAGCGGCCTCGACAGAAAAGGTGTCATGGTTTCGGTTGCTGGGATATCGTCAAACCTGGGCGTTTTTCTTCGGAAAGTTCCTGACGGATCCAATTTGGTGGTTCTTCCTGTTTTGGTTGCCGGCGTTTCTGGAAGGGGAGAATGCGCGGCATATGGCCGAAGGTCAGCAACACATGGTAATCGAGTGGCCTGTAGCCGTTGCGGTTGTTTACATTGTGTCGACCTTTGGAAGTATTCTTGGCGGATGGCTTCCTAAAAGGTTTATCAATAGCGGGATGGATGCGAACAAGGCGAGGAAAACAGCCATGTTTATTTATGCCCTGTTTCCTTTGTGTGTGTTGTTCGCTTCTACACTTGGTGAAATAAATACTTGGCTTGCCGTGGCTACGATTTCCATTGCCACCGCGGCGCATCAGGCCTGGTCGGCCAACATCTTCACAACCGTATCAGACATGTTTCCCAAGAAGGCCGTCGCGTCAGTTACAGGCATTGGAGGCATGGCCGGAGCATTCGGAGGCATTCTCATCGCCTGGGCTGCCGGCCTTCTGCTCAAACACTTCACGCAGCTCGGTCAGTTGGAGAAGGGCTATGCCATCCTGTTTGTCGTCTGCGGCATCGCTTACCTCGTCGCGTGGGTCGTAATGCACCTGTTCGCACCGAAGTTTAAGAAGATCACGGATTTGTAACGTGAAGAGTTGAAATGTCGGAGTTCAAATAGATAAAAAAAGAGCCTGTCATTTAGATCGTGCGTTATCCCAGGATCCTTCGCCCTCCGGGCTCAGGATGGCATCTGTCGAGTACAGACAACTTCAACACTCCAACACTTCAATACTTGCGCACATTATTCATAAACATCAAACGTCACTTCAAACTTCGGCAACCCGTCACTCGTTCTATCCGGCTCCTCAACAAACGCGAATGCCTCGGGAGGGAGTTGTTGCTCAGTCAGCAGATAGTCGTTGATGAGTTTCTTGCGGTTGTTGATAATGGCTTCCATCCGGTTTTGCAGACGTCGTCTTCCGACGTAACGTTTGCACTTTTCGATGGGAGAGAGGGAGCCTTCAAACAGGAGTCGGCGGTTAAGGTAATTCACAAAGGCGCTGTCGTTGATGGACAAGGCTTCGATCTCCTTCAGTTGTGCAGCGTTGGGTTCTTCTTCGCGTAGCGTGTCGATCCTGAGAATGTATCGCTTCTTTGCTTCGAATGCCGCGAGCATGTCGAGTTCATCAGTGGCTCCCGGCAGGTAATGCAGATTGATCCGGAGTTCCGGCTTTAGCTTCAGCACTCTGCCAAGCATATTTAGGTTACGGCGCTGTCGGTTGGTCAGCGAATCCGACAGGTAGTCAAAACTGATGGCCTTCAGATCA
>DATCLO010000177.1:0-1746 GCA_036563875.1 Cyclobacteriaceae bacterium | reverse complement strand
TTTGGACCTGAGCCTCACTGGAGATTTCCAGGACTACGAAGATGAACGCAATTACGAACCCATCCGCATCGTCTATGCACATCACAAGAAGTTTGAGGCCTACTATGGCAACTATACGTCGCCAGCGGAGATTCTCGTCATCGCGCCTGGCAACTGGCCGGGAGGAGAAGTCGCGCAGGAATACCGCGGGATCCAGTTCATGCTGAAGGAATCGCACCTGCAGTACGACATCATGGAAGCGAGCCAGATCGGCAACCGTCGCGATGCGATCAGGAAGTATAAACTCATTATCATTCCTGAAATACCCACGTTGTCGTCTCCAGCTATTGACGCGCTTGCTGCCGCCTGCAATGGCGGTACGAACCTTATCGCGACGAGCCGCGCGTTCAGTCGCCATCCCGAAGCCTTACGCGACCTGTTCGGCGCCAAAGCCGATAAGGTCGAGCACGACGGAGCGGGGTTTTATCTCAGTCCCACGGACAAATCCATATTCAAGCGCTTCGATCTCCAGACGCTGTTGTTCTGGAAATTCAATCTGGGGTTGTACAACTTTGAAGAAGCCGACACTGCGTTGCTTCCCATCTTTACACCCGGGCGTCCGGGTCCTCCGGAATATGTAGGCGGTCATGAACCTACGGGTTACTACGCTATGGGTGTAAAGAATCATCCGAACAGCAAGGCTGTCCTGTTGCCAATGAATGTCGGCAAGCTGTATTACCAGCTCGGGTATGAACAGCATAAGAACATTGTCCTTGATGCCATCGATTATGTCTTTCCTGAGGCGGGGCAGTTGGTGCGCACGAATGCCCATCCAAGGGTGGAGGTGATCCTGCAGCATTACAGGCTCAACATCCCGGAGAACTTTGAAAAGAAAGACACGGATGGGATGATTGTTCATCTTGTGAACGTCACCGGTTTCAGCGGCGCGACATATTTTGAGCCGTTAAAGGTGAGGGATATTGATTTTTCTGTACGGTGTGATTTTAAGCCCTCGAGGGTGTGGTCGATGACGAATGAAAGCAGCGTTGATTTCAGGTGGGAGGATGGTGCGGTGCATTTTAGGGTGGCTGAGCTTGGGGCGTTTGAGGGAGTGGTGATTGAGAGGTAGGATGTGTCACCACAAGGCGACACCAAAAAGAAAACCGGCACATCGCTGCGCCGGTTTCCCGGTATTCAACTCAGAGCAAGTGGAATCTAGTCACACAACGGTATCGAAAAATTTCCGTTTACATAGTTCTCGTCATCAGCACGGGCATCGATGCGGCCCGTTACTTCCGACTCTGTTATTGACAATATTTCAACTGCACCTTTGCCAGCGATGACGTTCATGCTTTCGTCACTATCGAAAAGCGTAACTGTGTAGCTGTTCTCCGGATTATTGAAATCGAGCTTCAGTGTATACAGTCCTTTTATAGCTGGTATAGAGAAGAGCACAAAGTCACCCTCAGGCAAGATGTCGCAGCCCTGCGCCTCGTGCGGAAGTACGAGTGTGATGTGCAGTTTCTTCGAAGTACCTTCGCCGGTTGTAGCAGCGTATCCGTCTGCATAGGCCCACTCAACGCCTTCAATTTCACCGGCGGCGTCCTGATCCTTGAATGTGTGGGACGGTGATTCGCTGTCCTTGCTACAGGAGATAAGCAGGAGGATACAAAGCCCTATAGCGTTTACCAGCGTCCAAAACAAGCGCCGCATAATCTCTTACAGGTTAGGTCTAAAAAATTGGGTTAGGCGAGGGTGTATTCTGTG
>DATCLO010000176.1:0-3539 GCA_036563875.1 Cyclobacteriaceae bacterium | reverse complement strand
CGGTGTAATCTTCCACGGATCGGTCCGCGATGCGGAAGGTCTTGAAGAAATCGAGGGCTTTAACGCCTGGATCAGAGGTTATGATCCTTCTTTCATCCAGGAAATGATGCTGGGTGGCATAAACGTACCGATCAGGATTGGTCGCGCTACCGTTCTCCCCGGTGATGCCATACTTGCCAAGAAGGGCGGTGTCGTATTCATTCCGGCGCACCTTGTCGAAGAAGTGGTGATCAACGCGGAATTTATCGCACTGAGAGATCAGTTCGGTCACCAGCGGCTTCGCGAAGGCAAATATACTCCGGGTCAGATCGATCAGCAATGGACTGACGAGATCAAGAAAGATTTTCTCAAGTGG
Organism: Cyclobacteriaceae bacterium; assembly: GCA_036563875.1. GTDB lineage: Bacteria > Bacteroidota > Bacteroidia > Cytophagales > Cyclobacteriaceae > ZC4RG29. Next base: position 3,184 of record DATCLO010000176.1, on the reverse strand, counting down.
CTTGATCAGAACCCCGATAAGCTCCCCATGTCGCGCGCCGAGTTGGACGCATTCATGAAGAATAGAACATGGTAGGAGGCAGAGTGAGTGTGAGAGTGAAACGTGATTGAAACCTATACCTAAAATGAACCTATGAAAACACCATCACAAAAGTTTCTCGAAAAGTTGGGGTTGAAGGATCCTGAGGAGAATGTAGTAGAACCGGGAACTTCAGAAAATTCTGGACGTCGCGATAGTCAGGATAATGCTGGTCAGCCAGAAGCACCGGAGAACGGACGTCGCGAATTTTTCAAGAAGGCCGGCATAGGGGGTTTGGCGCTGGGCGGATTTATGTTCAGCTCCATTGAAGACACCCTTGCCGAATCAACATCGAAAGTAAACCGCAACTCAGCGCCCTCCGATCTCAAGATTACGGACATGCGCTACGCTGTTGTCATGAATGGCGGTGGACGTTGTCCGGTGATCCGCATCGACACCAACCAGGGTATTTACGGTCTGGGGGAAGTTCGCGACGGAGCATCGTGGCGTTACGCCATGTTCCTGAAGAGCCGTATCCTCGGCATGAATCCTTGCAGCGTTGAAATGATCTTCAAGCGCATCAAGCAGTTCGGATTTCATGCGCGGCAGGGCGGCGGTGTGTGCGCCGTAGAAATGGCCCTCTGGGATCTTGCCGGAAAGGCATACAATGTACCCTGCTATCAACTGCTGGGAGGAAAATATCGTGATAAGATCAGGCTCTATGCAGATACACCGGAGGGAAGGAGTGAAGATGAGTTTACAGCTCGCGTAAATAAGCGCATTTTTGAAGAAGGGTACACCTTCCTGAAGATGGACTTTGGTATCGAATTGTTGAAGGACATTCCCGACACTGTGGTGAACAGCAATTTCTGGGACATTGGACGTCAGTGGTCGAACGAACCTATGTCATACGGTGCTGCGTTGCACCCGCTGACACAAGTGCAGATTACGGATAAGGGATTGGACATTCTGATGCAGCGCATCGAGCGCGTAAGAAACAAAATCGGCTATACGATTCCGCTTGCGTCCGACCACTACGGTCACTTCGATCTCAACAACGCAATTCGACTTGGAAGGGCTTGCGAAAAGTATCGCCTTGCCTGGCTGGAAGACCTGATCCCCTGGATGCTCACCGATCAGTGGAAGAAAATTACGGATGCCCTGGAGACGCCTACGATCACAGGCGAAGACATCTACCTCAAGGAGGAATTCATCAAGCTCATCGACAACCACGCAGTAGACCTGGTGCATCCCGACCTGGCCACTTCGGGTGGCTTGCTGGAAACCAAGAAGATTGGCGACTATGCAGAGGAAAGAGGTATTGCTATGGCAATGCACTTTGCCGGGACACCGGTGTCGTTCATGGCGAACGTTCACTGTGCAGCCGCGACACAGAACTTTGTTGCCCTTGAGCATCACTCGATAGACCTGGATTACTGGGAAAGTCTTGTGAAGAAGGTTGATAAAAAACCTCTGATCGAGAAAGGATTTGCGCTGGTGCCGGAAGCCCCGGGTCTCGGTGTAGAGTTGAATGAGGAAGTGGTGAAGAAGCACCTGGATCCTGAAAATAAGCAGTACTTTGCGCCTACACCTGAATGGGACAAAGACCGTTCGTGGGACAGGCTGTGGAGCTGACGTAAAGTTCCATTCAAAATGCCTTGGTTGTTGGCCGGATGCCAGCAGCCGAGGCGTTTTATGTTTTTCCCCGGAATCCTTAGCCTTCAGATATGCAAAAAAAATCCTTAAACCTAGCATTCCTTATCGCCGGTATTGTGCTTGTCGCTTTCGGGATCATCACGCTGATGGGCAAGCATAATTTAGCCGGTTGGTTGCTTGTCTCATTTTTTATCCTGGTAGCCATCGGTTTCAGGAGATACCCTTTGCTGAAGGGATATTCCTATCCCATGGTAATCTTCGCCTCGGTGACGTTGGCGATGTATTTTCCGCAGCACTTCATTCGGGTTGGCGATTTCGAATTGAAGCGGCTCATCACCCCGCTCCTCCAAATCATTATGTTCGGCATGGGAACAACGTTGAGCCTTTGGGACTTTACGCGCGTGATCAAAATGCCGAAAGGAGTGCTCATCGGGATTGCTTGTCAATTTGCCATCATGCCTTTTTTGGGCTGGACGATAGCGAATATCTTTCCCTTTGCACCGGAGATTGCGGCCGGTTTGATACTGATCGGTTCGTGTCCCAGCGGGCTGGCTTCCAATGTCATGTCCTACCTGGCCAAGGCTAACCTTGCGCTGTCTATTACGCTGACAGCGGTGGCCACCATCATGGCACCTATCGTCACGCCTTTTTATATGAAAGTTCTGGCGGGCGAGTTGGTCGATATCAGCTATTGGAAAATGTTCATCGATATCGTAAAAGTTGTAATCCTTCCGATTGGTGTTGGATTGATTTTCCACCACACATTGCAGAGTCGATTTAAGGTATTGGACCACATCATGCCCGTGATTTCAATGGCCGGTATAGCCGTCATCCTCGTTGTGATCATAGCCATGGGTCGGGATGACCTGCTTGAGGTTGGGCTTTTGCTGGTTGTTGCCGTATTCCTTCACAACATGTTTGGATATTTCCTCGGATACTGGGCGGCCAGGCTCCTGAGAATGTCTGAGCAGGATTGCCGGACGATAGCAATCGAGGTTGGGATGCAGAACGGCGGCCTCGCCTCAAGCATTGCTGCGGATACGCTCCGCAAAGCTGCGACGGTTGGCCTGGCGCCTGCCATCTTCGGCTCGCTCATGAACATCACTGGCTCCACGCTCGCGCTGTGGTGGCGCTCAAAACCGTTGCCGGAGGAGAAAGAGGCAAAGGGGTCACCGGCGTGATTTGTTGAAGATAGTCTCTAAGTCATTCACCGCGAAGGCGCGGAGATTCGCAAATTTGTTCTTGGCGATTCTTTGCGCCTTCGCGGCTTCGCGGCTAAATTCTCAAAACGTTTATCCAGACTCAACTGATGACCTATTCGTCAGACGGTGTTTTTCTGTTTCAGTGAAAATTAGCCGACAAATATGACTCCAGATTTTGTCTTGTAATAATCTCCAGCGGGAACAAATACGTCTGCGGTACTTTCTTATTAAACAACAAACGGTTCGCTAACTGACCTACGCCGGTGAACGCCTGCTGTCGCACGTTTTGATTGATGAGGAAGTCGATA
>DATCLO010000175.1:0-61267 GCA_036563875.1 Cyclobacteriaceae bacterium | reverse complement strand
GCTTCCCAAATCACTCGTTTAGATTTTCCTCTGTAAATCTGAAGCACGACAAGGCCTTCGGTATATGATTGCGTCCAGTATCGCGACTGGTCCATCATGGCAGGATTATCAGCGGGTGTTCCTCCTAACCTGCCGAGGTCATCGTTGCGCGTTATGTTATATGAACCCGCGACATAGTCGACCGTAAAATCTGCGACGGAATCCTCCGTAAAAACATAACCTCGCGGCTCCAGTTCACTGCGAACAAATTGCTTCACCCAGCCGTAAAAATCATCTTCAGAAATCGCCCTCTCGTTTTCACCTGTAATCGTGAGTTCACCCTTTGCTATCCTGAAGGTTTTTAGTCCGCGGAAGTCAGCTTTATCATAATCCGATATTTCGACCCGTTGTGCGAACGCACACGTCGATAACATCAGAACCACCCAAACTGCACATATTTCGACACACCGGAGCATGTATGAAGTTACCGAAATATTGGGTGAAGACAATGATAGAGACGCGTCTTTGGGTACTGCCCAGTGCCTACTGTCCCTACTTCCTGGGATGAAACTCCCTCACCACCTGCTTCAAATAATCCCGATCAAGGTGGGTATAAATCTCCGTGGTGGTAATCGATTCGTGGCCAAGCATTTCCTGAACTGCCCTAAGGTCGGCGCCACCTTCAATGAGGTGCGTGGCGAAGGAGTGGCGGAATGTGTGCGGACTGATGCTCTTCTTTAGCCCTATCGCGTTCGCGAGGTTGCGGATGATCGTGAATACCATCACACGCGTCATGCCCCTGCCGTTGCGGTTCAGAAAAACATACGATTCATGACCTTTTTGTGGCGGTTTGTGAGGTGTACGGCCACGTACCTGCTCTATATATATGCGCACAAACTTGATGGCCTCCCTCCCAATCGGCACCAGGCGCTCCTTATTGCCTTTCCCTACCACCCGCAAAAGACCAGCATCAAAGTGCAGGTTGTTTAGTTGCAGCGTTACCAACTCCGACACACGCAATCCGGAACTGTACAATACTTCCAGCATAGCCCGATTGCGCGTGCCTTCCGGCGTAGACAGGTCAATGGCCTCCAGCATTCGGACGATCTCATGATAGTCCAGTGGCTCGGGTAGCTTCCTACCCAGCCGCGGTCCTTCGATCAGGTCAGTAGGATTTCGGTCGATAAGGGCTTCATCTACAAGATAGCGGCAGAACGACTTCAGCCCGGACAGTATCCTTGCCTGGCTGCTTGCGCCGATTCCCAGTTCGTTTAAGAATTGAAGGAAGTCGCGTACATCTGCAGTCTTGATCGTCAGCGGCGTCAACTTAGGTCGTCTGGATTGAGCAAACTGTTTCAGCAAGCCAACATCATGCAGGTATGCTTCCACGGAGTTTGCCGCCAGTGACCGCTCTACCCTCAGGAAGTCGCCAAAGTGTTTGATATGAACGTCCCAGATCTTATCCATACGCCGTCCAAAGTTGCAAATTTATCTGCCAACTGCGGTTGTCGGATCGTAACAGGCAGCCGCCGGAAAAATGACTAAATTGGGCTCGGCGAACAAAGCCCAATGTATACATGAAGATACAGATCATAAACGGCCCGAACCTGAACCTCCTCGGCAAACGAGAACCTGACGTGTATGGGAATCAGTCTTTCGATGCGTTTCTTGACACGCTGAAAAAAAGGTTCGCCCCCACAGAGATTGATTACTTTCAATCCAATATCGAGGGTGAACTTGTAAGCAAGATCCAGGAAGTAGGATTCAGCTACGATGGCATCATCCTGAACGCAGGGGCCTACACGCACACATCCATCGCGATACACGACGCAATTGGAGCGATCAAGACGCCCGTAGTTGAAGTCCATATCTCCAATGTATACGCGCGGGAAGAGTTCAGACACAAGAGCATCATCACGTCGAAGTGCGTTGGAATTATCTCGGGGTTTGGACTGGAAAGTTATTCCCTGGCGCTAACATACTTCATGCTTAAACTCCAGGGCGCATAAATGCCGGACCATCACAAATGCTTAGCCTGAAGGAAATCTCCACCGTAACACTGACGCTATTCTCTGTGATAGACGTGCTCGGGTCTGTTCCTATTATCGTGACTATCCGGAAACGCGAAGGAGCAATCCATGAGGAAAAGACTACGTTCATTGCAGGCATTCTGATGATCGTGTTTCTCTACCTCGGTCAGTCGGTGCTCGCGTTGTTCAGCCTCGACATCGCCTCTTTTGCCGTCGCCGGTGCCATAGTGATGTTTATTGTTGCCATGGAGATGATACTGGGTATAACGTTGATGAAGGAAGACCCGAACGCCCAGGGGTCGGGCTCGATTGTACCACTTGCTTTCCCTATCATCGCGGGGGCAGGTACACTTACTACGATTCTTTCACTGCGGTCGGTGTATTCGGAAATCAGCATTCTCATCGGTATCGTGATCAATCTCATCTTTGTATATGTAGTTCTTCGCTCGTCCGCGTGGCTTGAGCGCGTTATTGGAAACTCAGGTTTCGCCGTATTGCGACGCGTTTTTGGGATTATCCTGCTCGCCATCGCGGTGAAGATCTTCAAATCGAATCTGGCTCTATGATCGAAATTTTCACAGATGGTGCGGCGCAGGGAAACCCTGGACCAGGTGGCTATGGTGTCATTATGCGATACGGCAATTACTATCGCGAATTGTCGCAAGGTTATCGGCTTACCACCAACAACCGGATGGAATTGCTTGCCGTTATCGTCGCGCTTGAAGCTTTGAAGAAGGAAGGTATCCCGGTGAAAATTTATTCGGATTCGGAATACGTCGTCAACGCCATCAAGAAGGGGTGGTTGTGGAACTGGGAAAAAAAGAATTTTAAGAAGACGGCCAATGTCGACCTCTGGAAACGCTACATCCCACTACACGGGAAATACAAACCGGAATTCGTTTGGGTAAGAGGCCATGCTGGCCACCCCGAAAACGAACGATGTGACGAGCTGGCGGTGGCTGCCGCACAGGGCGGCAACCTGCTCATCGATGAGGCCTATGAATTACAACGCGAGACCTGAGGACCGTTCAAACCGCCGTTATTCGCCTGAGTGCCCGCCGTCAAGTTTGTAGCAAACAATCTCACTGGAAGACGGGCGATAGTACAGATGACCAAAGATCTGATCGACGTCATACTCCGGTTCGCGGTCGTTCTTGATGTCAATCGTATTTTCAATCATTCCGGAAGCCTTGTCCACCTGAATCAGTCGATTTCCCTTTGGCTCCTTCGTCGTCATCATCATTAGGAAGGCTGGCGTGTTTTGTGACGCCTTGAACCGGGCATTAAATGCCCGCATGGCATTTGCCGAGTAGGCGAAGGCTGCATTGCCAAGCTGACCATACGCATTGGAAACCTCACTGCTGAGTGCCCTTACAGTTTCATCAGACGTTTTGGCAGCAACGTCGCCAAATGCTGCGGCGTATGTGCTGGCCGCAACGCCGATGTACGCTGCGCGGACGGCTTCCGCCATACGCAATGCACGGACCAGGCCAGGCTCGCGCGGTGCGGGATAGTACTTCTGGTATAGCACGCTTCCGTTAAACGAAAGCTTCATGATATTCTGCTCCGAGTACAGGATAAGGCCGTCATTTGCAACGTCAATGGCTTTCGGCAATTCTTTACCTTCAAATTTGATCGACGCACCGTTCAGCTTGCGATGCGATCCGGCTTTCTTGTCGATCTCAAACACTCCGGCTTCCTTCGGCGAATAGACATACAGTCTGTCAGCGCTTTGCCCTACAGGAAAAGGCCGAACGTTGTCACCTGTGGCCGGACCGCCGGCCTCTATTGAATGCTGCCACAAAAGCGTACCCGTGTTAATGTCCAGGATGTTCACCTCACGCGTTGTGGTGAAGAGCAGACCCTTTGGTGTGAGCTCGGTGCTCACAATATCGCCTTTGAGTTTAACCGACTTCTCGTACTTCAATGCTCCCGCGTTGACGTCGAGTACGTTCAGGTAATACTCTTCGCCCTTGTTCGTAAAGGCATTGTCATATCCGGTCGTTATCAGTATTCCCTTTTCGGTCGGGATGTAGCTTACTACACTTCCCTGTGCCGTAATACCTTTGCCTTTCTTACCCCACCTCATCTCGCCGGTTTCATAGTCGACAAGATTGATTGTAGGTTTCCGGCTGCTCATCGGACAGACGATAATGCCACGTTCATGCATAATGACCTCGTTAAGTCTGTCTTGTTCTTTTGCCGGCGCCTTCCACAACGGTTTTCCCGAGGCAAGATCAAACGCATAATACAGGTTATAATAGAACTTAGGCGGTTCATCCGATGATGACGAGCCTGTCGTGAATCCCGAACCGGTCTCGGATTCAATACCGGTTGCCAGATACACCACATTCTCGCGGTAAGGCGAGAACAACACGCGTCCTTCGATAGCGCGTTCAATGGTATTCTTCCAAATTACTTCTCCGGTCGCTGTGTTGATTCGCATGAAGTAACCCGGGTGGGCCACGATCATCGTCTTGTCGTCTATCTCAACAGGTTCTGCAATCAAACCCTGCAGATTGGAAAGCGACTGCACTCCTGCCTGAAGTTTCGCAAGAAAGCCTTTCCCTTCTGACGTCACTTTGAAAAGTTCATCATTCTTCCAAAGAAGCTGGCCCGAAAGAATGTCATACATAAACAGAGTTGCCGTCAGGTTGCCCTGCGCGCCAATGATCAGTAATCTGCCCGACCTCGGCAAGACGTGACGACTCAGGATGCCGATACCCTCCTTTTGAGAATCGAAAACTGTGGTACCCGTAATGACATCGATGATCGCCTGCATCCGCAGTGTCGACTCCTTACTGGCTGGTCGTGCAACTGCAATAAACTCGGTGCCTTCGATCTCCTCATACAGGGAAGCATCCAGCGCTGCAAAGTCCTTGTTCTCCCACATGATCTTCCCGTCGTCAGGGTTTACGGCATACAGTCCGCTGCCCGTACTGACGATAATGTAACCAAGTGAATGAATGCGTTGCCAGCCAATCGGGCTGGTGAACTTAGCGGTCCATGCGGCATTCGCCGGCGTTTGGGCTGTGGATACGATGCAATTAGCAAAAGCCAACAGCACGAACGACAATGAAAAAATTCGTGACTTCATGATCGTGGGTATTGATGGGCGAAAAGTCTAAAAAAGCTAGTCCTAATGAGTGGACAAAAAAATCAAGATAAAGCTACCAACTTATTGGCTTCCCGACGCTACAACGTAAGAATGGATAATAATCCGAATGAAAAATACCTGAGTGATGGCGAATCGCTATCCGTCCTGTTGGAGGAAGGTCACCCCCCGGCTCGCAAGCTCGTGTAAGATCGGTGCATAAAGTTCTTTTTTTACGGGGATGACGACACCCCGGACCGTGATTCTGTCTTCCAATAACAGCTTTGTTGCTATGCCCAGCGGCAAGCCCACGGTTGTGGCCATAGCCGTGTGCGACTCGGTGCCCACCTGCGTCATGTGTATTTGCACACGTCGCTCTACTCCCCCCGATTGATATACAAAGCGGTGCAGCATGACAACGAGATCAAGGTCTTCTCTCTTCAATGCCCACTTCTTCATTAAGATGTGTTCGAGGATCTGCGCCGGAGTGCCGGATGTTAATCCGATGGCTTCCTCATCAAAAAATCCCGACCACCGCAGACGCTCCATGTCGTCCTCGCTGCACGCCTCACCTAGCAGCTTTAAAAGTGTCTGCTCAACAGGTTCGTTTGACGGCGGCAGGAATGATCGAATGAAATCAGCATGTGTTGAAATTCCGGTACTGTCAAGGTTGCTGGTATCGTCACAACATCCGAGTTGAACCAGCACATTCCATGCAGAACAAAAACCCTTGTAGCGAAGAGTGCCTCTTATGATTGTTTTTGCTTCTGGTATGCCATACACCTCCACGTAGCGCAAAGAGTCGCGGTTCGGATATCCTTCAAGAACGCCGATGCCCGGTACATCAAACAGCGTTGTTGAAGTGAACAACTTCTTGTAGGGCACTCTCACGATCTCTCCGTCGCGCATGTACTCTGCATCGCCATGCTGTCCCGCAGTAACCACGTTTCGGGGATTCCATGTGAACTTGTAACGCCACGGATTTCCGGGATCAGTATCCGGAGAAATAAGACCACCTGTAAACGATTCAAACGAAACAATCAATCCTCCCTCATCGTGCACGCGATCGATCATCTCCATCGCACTCATGTGATCAATGCCAGGGTCAAGCCCGCATTCATTAAGAAACACCAGACCGGCTGAACGTGCGTCTCCATCCAGCGCTTTCATCTCAGGCGTTACGTAGCTGGCCGTTAGCAGATGCCGGCGTTCCTTCAGGCAGAGTTTCGCAATAGCGACATGCCAGGACGCGGGAAGCATTGAAATGACTACGTCTGCATTGCGAATCAATGCTGCAGTTTCCGTTTCGTTCGCCGGGTCGACCGATGCCGCTGTACCTTTGGGATGATTCCCGACAGCGGACACTGCGGCTTCGACAATACGATCCGCAACGGTGATGTGCCAGTCGTGCGACTCCGACTCCTGCAATAGGTATTCAATCAGGACGCCCGATGATCGGCCGGCGCCAAGAACGAGGACGTTTCTCATGCCGTCAAAAGTAAATCAAAAACAGACTCGTACTGAAAGGCCCGGCGTCTGTGTTCAAATTTTGATATGCCTTCTCTGAATTGAGGCTCCAAATCCTTATATTTCATCTAACCTCCCCCGCCATGGCGAAATTTGAAACTGTTAAGCATCTTGACGATCTCGACGCCGAATCAAAATATCTGGTTCATAAGGCAAAGGAAGCAGCCACGCACGCCTATGCTCCATATTCAAAATTTTGTGTAGGCGCCGCTTTGCTAATGGACGACGGATCGTACATGACGGGTACCAACCAGGAAAATGCCGCTTCTCCCTCAGGAATGTGTGCCGAACGCGTCGCGTTGTACGCCGCAGCCGCTGCCAATATTACATCGAAGATTACGAAGATCGCGATAGTCGCGAAGCGAAAAGGAGGTAAGGAACTGCTTCCGGCCACAAGCTGTGGAATGTGCCGTCAGGTCATGCTGGAGTTTGAAACGCGACAGAAGTCGCCCATACAGGTCGTCATGCTCGACCGACAGCATAACTGGATTATCGCACCATCCGCCGAATCTCTCCTTCCTTATCCTTTCACAAAATCTGACATGGAGCATTCAGACAGCAAGTAATTTTTTAATTTTGGTTATGAATTTTTTGAAGAACAGGAGTCTGGCCTTCCAGTTCTCATTTTTGCTGGCCGTTCTCGCAATACTTTTTGTAGCTCAGTACCTGGTTCTCCGTGACAGAGGCAATTCACTGGAGCGCGTTCACTATCAACGGGACGTCGCTCGAAGAACTCAGCTGTCCGCGCAAGATCTGTATGCAGACGTTGTGCTACATGCTGAAGGTCGCCAGCCCATTGGCAACATCAACGCAAGACTTGCGCGGCAAGCATATGCCATGGAAGTGTTAGCCGATGGCGGTCGTCCGGAAGGATCCACCGTTATTCTTGATCCCTTGCCAAAGTTGCCGCGAATTGCCTTCGACGAGTTGCACGAACAATGGATAACGTTTGTAGAAACTGTTGAACGAATCACAGGTGCAAGTGCCGGTCAGAACAGGCGCGATCTGAATCTCGCTCGGACGCAATGGGAAAGCGTATCGTCCTGGTTCGATCGCCTTGTCGAAGATCTGGATGAGGTTATCGCCGAACGGCGATCCGCTCATCGCCGCACGATTGCCGGCATCGTCATTTTCAACATCGGGTTGTGTGTAGGACTGTATTTCCTTTTCCGACGCGTAATCCTCAATCCTTTGGCTGCGATGCGGCAAAACACCGCTTCACATAAACACACTACCGGCCTGCCTCCCAATGAAATCGGTGCTCTGGCGACGGAAGTCAATCATGTCATCGAACAGCTGAAAGATGCCTCTGATTTCGTGAAAGCCATCGGAGATGGCGATCTCACCATACGTTATGAGACTTTCGACAAAGAATACAAACCGGGAACAAATCGTCTTGCCGATTCCCTGGTTGATATGCAGGCGCGCCTGCGACATCTGAACGAAGAAGATCAGAAGCGGCAATGGACAAATGAAGGGCTCACAAAATTCGTCGACATCCTGCGCTCGGGCAACGACGACCTCAGAGCTCTTGGAGATAAGATCATTTCAACGCTTGCTTCATATACAGGATCGAATCAGGGTGGCCTTTATCTCCTCAACGACACCATCGAGGATGACCCTTACCTTGAGCTCGTATCGTTGTTTGCTTTCGACGTGAAGAAGCATGAGACGCGTAAGATAAAGCTTGGCGAAGGCATACTCGGTCAGACTTTTCTCGAAAAACAGACAACATACCTTCAGTCTGTTCCTGAAGAATACGTACGTATTACATCTGGTCTCGGTGAAGGCAGTCCTTCGTCGCTACTTATCGTACCGTTAAAACTCGACAAGGATGTATTTGGCGTTGTCGAATTGGCATCTTTCAACCCTTATCCTGAACATGTCATCCGTTTTGTAGAGCGCCTGGGTGAGACCATCGCCTCTACTGTTTCCACCGTCCGCGCAGCCCAACGCAACCGCGAACTTCTGGAAGAAGCCCGTCATGCCACGGAGATGATGCGCTCCCAGGAGGAGGAAATGCGGCAAAACATGGAGGAACTTCAGGCAACGCAGGAAGAAATGGCCAGAAAGGAGCGCGATTACCTTGCCCGCATTGCCGAACTCGAGGCTCAATTAGCCGGAAAGAGCAGCGCTGCTAACGTCGGTCACTAGAAAGCTGCCTCCTTACCGTCAGGTAAAGAACTGTTAACGACACACCGTCCGAGTAAAATTGACCGGCTTCCCGAACGATTCAACACATGTACCATTTGTATCGCAAACGCAAACCCCCGTCCGGGGGAACAATCTTATTTTTGACTCCTGTGAAGGTAAATTAACAGGGTTTTCATGCAGGACATCGACATTGCGGACCTAAAAAGGATATCGGAGCTTATCTATCAAAAGCACCGTTACGACTTCAGAAACTATGCCATGTCCTCCTTCAAACGGAGGGTCCTGCGAATCATGGAGATCAAACGACTCACGGTAGAGTCGTTGCTCCGCAAGCTTAGTGAGCAGCCGTCATTTATCAATGAATTTCTTGACGAGCTTACAGTCAACGTAACCGAAATGTTCCGCGACCCGAGTTTCTGGCGGGTCATGCGTGAAGAAATCATACCTGCAATCCTTCTCAATCACAAGCAATTCAAGATCTGGCACGCCGGATGTTCCTCAGGCGAAGAAGTGCTCTCGATGAGCATCCTCCTAAAAGAGATGGGCATCCTGGATGATGTCACCATCATCGCTACTGATCTCGATGTGAACATTCTTGACCGGGCACGCGCTGCCAGCTATCCGATCAAGAACATGGATCTCAACGAGAAAAATTATATCCGCTTCCAGGGAACAGGCTCGCTGCAGCAATACTACAGGGTGGAAAACGGCACAGCCATTTTCGATCCTTCCCTGATGAGGAATGTAAGCTTTCGTCGCCATGATCTCGTATTGGGTGAACCGTTCAACAAGTTCGATCTCATCCTGTGCCGTAACGTCATGATCTACTTCAACCAGTCGTTGCAAAACGAGGTACTGAAGAAGTTTCACGAAAGCCTATTCAAATACGGCTACCTGGCGATAGGTTCTAAGGAGTCGCTGATCTGGTGTGACTATGCAAATCGGTTCATCGTGGTGAACACGGAAGAAAAGATATATAAGAAAATAAAGGACTAAGGGCGAAGTTGGTCAGGGACATGAACAAATACAACTTAAATAACAGCTACAAGGCCGTTGTTATAGGTGGTTCTGCTGGCAGCTTCCAGGGGGTGGTTAAGATACTGTCCCACCTGCCCAAGAACTTTCCTTTGCCCATTATCATGTGCCTGCACCGACTAAAACATGTTCGTCACGGATTCGTGGAAGCACTGTCGCTCAAGAGTGTTGTCCAGGTTACGGAACCTCATGATAAGGAAGCGATTAAGAAAGGTGGGGTATACCTGGCACCTGCCAACTATCACCTGTCGGTGGAACTGGGCAATTACTTCGCCCTTTCCACGGAAGAGATGGTGAACAACTCCAGGCCAGCAATAGACATCACGCTCGTCACGTGTGCCTATGTATACAAGGAGAAGTTGATAGGAATACTGCTCTCGGGAGCAAACAAGGACGGCGCGATGGGAATGCGTTCGATCAAGGAACGCAAAGGCCTGACGATAGTTCAGGATCCGTCTGAATGCATGATTGAAACCATGCCTAAGGCGGCAATGTCGGCGACACAGATCGATCACGTTCTGAAAGTCGACCAGATCATTGAATTCTTGTGTGAACTAGAAATGCACTACCGATGATACGGTCATTGAAGAAAACTCACCGCCTTGGCGCAATCCTTGCCGCAGCGTTCTTCGCTGCAGCGCTGATATGTGTCTATATGCTGTATTCGCTTCCCTCAGACCTGGGGCTGACATCTGATCATGAAGGCACCTTAACGAGAACGTATCTCGCCGTCGCCTTAACGATCGTAACGGGCGGCGCAGCGCTTTACTTTTCGCTTACCGGACGCGAAGAAATAATTGTTTACAAAACGAGGAACGAAGAAGCAACGGACACGTCTGCAACGTCTGCGTCTGAATCGACCCAAGGTACCATATCACTGGATGCTGTGGCTTCGCTGACCGCGGGCGAATCGAATAGACAACTATACCAACAGTTCCTGCAGGTAGTGTGCGATCAATTGTCGGCGGGACAGGGAGCTTACTATGAGGCGTTTGAATCAGAGGGCATTCGCAAAGTAAGGCTTACGGCCGGCTATGCGCTTGCAGTGGGCGAAAGTTCAGACGTGACGTACGACTTTGGTGAAGGGTTGGTCGGACAATCCGCCGCGGAAGGTCGAACGCTGTACGTTGACGACATTCCGGAAGGTTACATCAAGATTGTATCAGGACTTGGCACAGCGTCGCCGAGGTACCTGCTCATCGTGCCGGTACTCAAGGGTCGCGAGGTGAAGGGTGTGATTGAGATCGCATCGTTCAGCGCTATCGGGCAAGACGAGCGTACTTATGTGGAACAGGCAGCTGCATTACTCATAGAAAAAATGCCGGAATAGGGCACTACTGTCATGCTACGAAACATCAAAATTCGCACAAAATTCACGCTGGCAATACTCGCCATTTCGCTGGCGGCGGTGGCGGCCATCGGCTTTTTTACCTACGATTACAATCTCACCGCGAATCGCGAGAAATTCGTAACAAGCCTGAACGCTATTGCTGACAGCCGGGCCGCCTATTTCTCTGCATTTTTTGAACGTGCTGAGTCTGCAATCAAACTCATCAGTGAGGCTGAGGAACTTGCCGGCGAAAAGACGTTGCCTGATACCGATGGTGCAGACCTGATGGCCCTGTTCACACAAATGTCAGACGACGCTACAAGCGACACCGCAGCGTCAGAGTCATCTGAAGGAGGCGTAGGTTCTTACCTTCAAAAGCAAAAAGACCTGTTCGGGTTTGCAGACCTTTATCTTACTACCGCTTCCGGGGCGATCCTGGCATCCACCGATCCCAATCTCAACACAGGAAATTTCGCTCCGCCGGACGGCGCATTACTCCTCCGGGGAAAACAGGAGATATACTTCGGAACGGTTGTCCGCGAAGGCAATCGCTTTGTTACGTACGCCGCAGCGCCCGTAGCTTCTTCGCAAAACGGCGACGTGATCATTGCCAAAATTGACCTGTCACGCCCTTATCGGATACTCTCAGACTACCGTGGACTGGGAAGAACGGGGGATGTTGTGCTCGCACGCCAGGACCCTATAACACAGGATGTTGTGCTGGCCAGCACACCACGCACCGATCAGAAAGGTGCGCTTCAAATTGTCAATGAGAAAACCGAAGCCGCGGAAATCATTCTGCGCGCAATTTCGTCCGGAACGGCGAATGCGACGGCGCGCGACTTCAAAGGTACGCCCTCACTGCAGGCCGCGAGAGTTATCAGCCCTGTGAACTGGGTAGTCGTGACGTCGATGGATCTCAGCGAAGCTGATGGCGACGCCGGTCGACTTATACGAACATTGGTTTATGCCGGACTGTGCATCATGACATTTGCTGTGTTGCTGTCGATGGTTATCGGCCGTTCAATGATGGCGCCGCTGAGCAGTATGCAGCGCAAACTGGCCCTCGTCGCGGACGGTATTCTGCCTGAACGCGAGGAACGCCATTCATCCGATGAATTTGGTCAGATGGCAACGAAAGTTGACGACCTCGTACAGACTCTGAAGAACAATGCCGAGTTCGCACAGCGCATCGGTGAAGGAAAATACGATACACAATTCAAGCCCGTAACGGACAATGACGTTCTCGGAATGGCGCTCATTAACATGAGGAAAAACCTCATTGAGAACGAGCGTCGCGACAAAGAGCGCAACTGGATTGTAAGAGGCGTTGCCGAGATCAGTGAAATTCTCAGGCTTCACGATACACTTGACCCTCTGGGCGAGGATGTCATCAAGTTTATTCTCGAAAAGATCAACGCCATTCAGGGCGCATTCTACGTTGTAAACGAAGAAGACGATCCTGTCACGATCGACCTGCGCGCAAGCTTTGCTTATGGCAGAAAGAAATACCTGCAGAAGCGCTTCAAGTTTGCAGAGGGGCTTGTTGGACAGGCTGTAGCCGAAAAGGATACCATCCTCCGTACGGAAATCCCTAAGGAGTACATGACCATCACCTCCGGGATACTTGGCGATCAACGTCCTACTTGTCTGCTCATCGTACCGTTGATCACGAACGAAGAAGTCTACGGTGTCCTGGAGTTTGCAGGATTCCGGAAGTTCGACTCGTCGCAGGTGAATTTCGTGAAAGAGCTCAGTCTTATTCTCGCGCGGACGATCTTCAACATCAAGGTCAACGAACGCACGCGGAGACTCCTTGAGGAATCTCAGGCGATGAGTAACGAGCTCAAGGAAAAGCAGGAAGTGTTACGTCAGAATGCCGAAGAAATGCAGGCTACGCAGGAAGAACTGCAGCGTACAAACGACCGCCTGGAAGAACAGATAGAGGAAGTGAACCGCACGCAGAAGCGTATGCAACTCCTGCTGGAGAACGCGTCCGAAGTAATTACGATATACGAAGAAGACGAGACGATCCGATACATCTCCCCTTCCGTAGAGTTGATTCTCGGCTATGGCCAGAAGGAACTCATTGGCAAGAGCGATGTGGATCTCGTCCATCCGGACTATCAGGATGTATTCCGCGGGCTGTTCAAGAAAATGGCAGACAATCCCGACGAAAAGGTCACTGTACAATACGAATATCGCACGAAGGAAGGCAACTACATCTGGATCGAGTCGACGGGTACGAACTGTATGTCGAATCCCGCCATCCACGGCTTCATCCTCAACTCACGCGATATTACTGAACGCAGGAGGGCTGAACTCGAACAACGGATGCGAAGCAAGATGCAGGCCCTTTCGGAGAATTCGCCCGACCTTATCGCACGTCTGGAGCAAGACGCGATATCGTACATCAACCCGGTTATCGAGACTTACAGCGGAAGCGGTCCCGAGGCATTCATCAACCGGAAGATCAACGAGACCGACCTCGACAAGTCTGTCCTCGAAAAGTGGCTTGAGATTGTCGAGCAGGTTAACGCTACCAACAACAAGGTGGCGACGGAAATGGAATTCCCTTCACGGATTGGTCAACGCGTGATGCAGGTGAATGCTATTCCGGAATACGATGAATCTGAAAAGCTCGAATCCGTGCTGGTTGTGTCGCACGACATCACGGAGCGTAAGATGATCGAGCTCGAGATCCAGAATAAGAACAAGAAGATCACGGAAAGTATCAACTACGCTAAGCGCATTCAGAATGCCATTATGCCCAGCACGCGCGTGATCAACAAGGCGTTGCCTGAGTCGTTCATCCTATACAAGCCGCGCGATGTGGTAAGTGGGGACTTCCCGTGGTACGTACAGATCAAAGATGACATCTTCATTGCAGCTGTCGACTGTACAGGACACGGCGTGCCGGGTGCCCTCCTTTCATTGATTGGTTACTTCCTCCTGAACGACATTGTACGCAGCCGGAAGGTTACCGAACCTGGTCGCATCCTTGACCTCCTCGACGAGGGCGTCACTACGACACTGCGGCAAGACGAGGATGCTACGACCAAGGATGGTATGGACATCGCCCTGTGTAAGATCAATTTGGCGTCGCGTCAGGTGGAATATGCCGGCGCTCACAGGCCGCTGTATGTTGCGCGCGGCGGGGAGATCGAAGAAATCAAAGGCAACAAGTTCCCAATTGGAGGAGGCATATTCAAGAATCAGACAAACTTCACGAACCACAAGATCAAGCTGAATAAGGGGGATTCCATATACTTCAGCTCTGACGGATATCCTGACCAGTTCGGTGGCCCTGAAGGCCGCAAGTTCGGACCGCGTCGGGTTCGTGAGACGATTATGCAGGTACATGACAAGCCGATGAAGGAAGTCATGGAAGTGTTTGACCGCGAATGGGAAGCGTGGCGTGGTGATCAGAAGCAAACAGACGACGTGTTGCTGATCGGGATTAAATTTTAGTGAACCGGCTGATTTTGAACAGCTTGAACGATAGATTTTACAAAACTTAATATCTTGCAACTACTAATATCCTTTGACGCATGAATTTCATCTATGACCTGCACCGAACCATGATGTCACAGAATCTGATTCTGGTATATCAGGGTGAATTCACACAGGAGACTACCAAATCAATTCTGGCAATGGCCGAGCGTAATCTGGATTCGACAGGTGAAGAGTCCAGCATCAAACGAAAGGTCTTTAACGTAATGGTGGAAGCTTTGCAGAATATCGTCAAGCATAGCGATGAGCTCGTTCAGGGCAATGTGCACACGCACACAGCCATTTTTTTGATCGGCAAAGAGAAAGACAGGTACTCGATCATGGCGGGCAATCCGATCAAGAAGGAGAATGTGCCCGCGTTGAAGAAGGCACTGGAGCACATCAATAGCCTGGACAAGGAAGGGTTGAAGGATCTGTATAAGGAGATTATCAAGAACACTACCATTTCCGACAAAGGCGGTGCCGGTTTAGGTTTTGTGGATATGGCCCGTAAGTCGGGTGAGAAGCTGCAATACGAATTTCCGGAGATGTCTCCGGACTACAACTTTTTTTGCCTGAAGGTAAACGTACCACGGGAAACTGAAAACTAAACTCGAACCACAATAAAAATCGATATATCATGGAAATCTTGAACCTCGAAGGAACGGAAGATACGCCCAAGATCATGCTGGACAAAGGCAATGGGATATTTGAGATCTCCGGAAGGTCGCTGCCTGAGGATTCGGCTGAGTTTTATCGTCCGATCCTGGATTGGATTGAACGGTATGGCGAGTCGCCCAATCCTACTACTGAATTTGTGTTCAAGCTCGAGTACTTCAATACGGCTTCATCTAAGCTGATTCTGGATATACTGTCAGCGTTGGAGGATATCAAGGGGATGAAGATTATCTGGTACTTCCACGAAGACGACGAAGACATGGAGGAAGCAGGGCAGGAATTTTCTGAACTCGTGGAAATTCCATTCGAGTTCAAAACGTACTGAGAAAAGGCCCAACTGTTTTTTTGGCTTTATCACCGGGCCGTTTCTTTTAGATACGACTCCGGTATTTTTTAACTACCCGACGGATGAGTGAAGAAATACTCAAGGCGCTTACGCAACTTTTTGCCATTATCACCAAACAGGATAGCGGTGTTACAGAACGCGAGCGCCAGTTTGTAATCAACTTCTTCAAGACGGAGCTTGACCAGGATTCCGTAAAGGAATACCTGGCACTGTACGACCAGTACTCCGGCTACGGCAAGGAAGACGAGGGCAAAGGCAAGCTCACGTCTGTCCGCGATTCCGTCAAGACGCTCGGCATCTGTCGAAAAATCAACAAGACGCTCACTCAAAAGCAAAAGGTAGTCGTGCTCATTAAGCTGCTTGAGCTTGTGAGCCAGGATAAGAACTTCACCTCCCAGCGGATGGAGATTATCAACACCGTTTCGGAGGTTTTCAATATCGGAAAGGACGAATACCAGCTCATCGAAGCATTTGTCCGTGAAGAAAGTGGTGATGGTGTCGACTTTGCCGACATCCTTAAAGTAGACTCTTCAGAAGCCGCAACAGCCGGAAGTCAATCGAAACACGTGCACGGTCATATCGGCGGCATGCTGATTTTCATGCGCGTCCGAAGCGTTGACATGTACTTCACCAAGTACCTGGGAGAGGAGTCGACCACACTGAACGGCTTCCCGATGCAACCTAATCGGGTATATCTATTCTCCCACGGCAGTACAATCAAGACTCAAAGCGGTGACGCGCTGTACTACAGCGACATCGTTGCCAACTTCAACGAGGAACTGAAGACCACGCGGCTATCGTTCAACGCCACCATCGACGAACTCGTTTTTCCCAACGGCATTGTAGGTCTTCGGAATGTTGTCATATCGGAAGGTCCCGGCAAACTCATCGGTATCATGGGAGCCAGCGGTGCAGGAAAAACCACCCTGCTCAACGTGCTTGCCGGCCTTGTAGTACCGACAAAGGGACAAATCCTCATCAACGGATTCGACCTGCACAAGGAAAAAGACAAGATTCATGGCGTCATCGGATATGTTTCCCAGGACGACCTGCTGATCGAGGAACTCACGGTTTACGACAACCTGTACTACAACGCCAAGCTCTGCTTTGCGGGCCTGAGCGAAGAAGAACTGCACAAACGCACCATGGAGATGCTGGAAAGCCTGGGGCTTGACCAGCGAAAAGATCTGAGGGTGGGTAATGTGCTCGATAAAACCATAAGCGGTGGTCAGCGCAAGCGACTCAACATTGCGCTAGAGCTAATCCGCGAACCTGCAATCCTCTTCCTGGACGAACCGACCTCGGGACTTTCGTCAAGGGATTCGGAAAACGTCATCGACTTGCTTAAGGAGTTGTCTCTAAAAGGCAAGCTTATCTTTGTGGTCATCCACCAGCCTTCGTCGGATATCTACAAGATGTTCGACAAAATGATCATCATGGATACGGGTGGGTATCCCGCGTACTACGGCCCGCCGGTGGAAGCGGTCACCTATTTCAAGAAATCAACGCTTCAGGTTGATGCCAACCGTGGACAATGCGAAACCTGCGGTAACGTCAATCCGGAACAGATATTCAACATTATCGAAGCCAAGGTTGTCGACGAATACGGGCAGCCCACTAACAAGAGAAAGATTTCGCCGACGCAGTGGCACGACTGGTACAAAGAGCGATTCCGCATCCCTCGTGTCGAAGACGTTCGCGAGGAGCCGCCGCACTCACTGCAGCTCCCGAACCGCTTGATGCAAACTGCCATCTTTACAGCGCGTGATACGCTGGCGAAGATTAGCAACAAGCAATACCTCATGATCAACCTGCTGGAGGCGCCGTTGCTGGCGTTCATACTGGCTATCATCACCAAGTATCGCAGTGCGCCGGACGGCAGCTCGTATGTGTTCCGGTTTAACGAAAACTTCCCGGCATTCCTGCTGATGAGCATCATCGTGGCCTTGTTCATGGGCCTGACGGTGAGCGCTGAAGAAATCATTCGCGATCGCAAAATTCTGAAACGCGAATCGTTCCTGAACCTGAGCTGGAACAGCTACCTCATGTCGAAGTTGCTGATCCTGTTTACGCTGTCAGCTATCCAGACGCTTTCCTTTGTCGTCGTTGGGAATATCATTCTCAAGATTGAGTGGAGCATGCTCCTTCCCTTCTGGCTTGTGCTGTTCACCACATCGTGCTTTGCCAATGTATTGGGATTGAATATTTCCTCCGCTTTCAATTCTGCGGTCACCGTTTACGTCATGATTCCATTGCTGCTGATTCCGCAGATGGTCCTCAGCGGTTTGCTCTTCAATTTTGACAAGCTACACCATGTCATCAGCACGCGTGGCAAGGTGCCGGTTGTCGCTGACATGATGGCATCGCGGTGGGCCTATGAGGCAATGGCGGTGTACAATTTCAGGAATAACTCATTTGAAAAGAATTATTACGACCTGGAGAAAATTGAGGCGCAGGCCGACTTCAAGTCGTCTTACCTCATCAAGGAGCTTGACGCGAAACGCAAGTTCATAGCGGCACACGTACCGCCGCAAAACGATTCGATCGCCCAGATAATCGAGAAGGATCTCGACATCATCCGTCGTACACTCGCCGGGGAACAATACTATAAAAAAGGCCTCGACGGTCTGGAATTGAATAAGCGGTGGACAGGAAACGACTTTACACCGGCGTTGAATCAACAACTTGAAGCTTATTTCGCAGGCTACGAGACCTTTTATCAAGAGGCATTCAATAAAGCCACGGCCTTCCGTGAGAGGAGGATGTACGAAGATGAAAATCGCAAGGATGATCCCATCAATCTGAACGAATACAAGAATGCCTACTTCAATGAGAGTCTCGCGGACCTCGTTAAGAATATCAAAGTAAAGGAACGCATCATAGAACATAACGGTGAGTTGATTCAGCAGATCAACCCCGTTTTCCTGGACCCGCAACCTTCGGGCATACTGGACTATCGGGCGCACTTCTTCGCCCCGACGAAGAACTTTTTGGGGACAATGATCGATACCTACTGGTTCAATGTCATTGTCATCTGGGGTATGTCGGTCGTGCTATACGTGACGCTGTACTTCGAGCTGCTTCGAAAGGGTGTCGCGTCACTGACCCGTTTCGGTATGTCGGCAAAGAATAAAGCAGGCGGGTAACATTTTTGCCGGGATTGCAAAATTTTTAAAAATATGGAGACTAACTTTAAAACTATGAGAATAGTATCCCTAGGTCTGATCAGCTTGCTCTTTCTCTGGGCCTGTGGTTCCTCGGATAAGAAGACGGACGAACAGGATTTCATGCAGGCGCTTGACTCAGCGGCGTCAGACACTCCAACCATTTCGGAGGAAGCCATCGGCGACATCCTCCAGCGCATACCCAGCCCCCTGGAAATTTCCGTGCTCCTGAAGGAAAGCGGGAGAAAATACGACGCGGGAATTCTGAACGACCCCAATAACCTGTCGAAATACAATACGAATTACAAGCGGGCGCTGAATCTTGGGGTTTACGGTACTGATCTGGGATATACTAATATATATGAGCAGAACCAGGACGGGTTGAAGTACATTTCGTCCATTAAAACGCTGGCTGACGGCCTCAACATCGGACAATTCTTCGATGTGGAAACCATTGGACGCCTGGCTGCCAACAGCCGTAACCTGGATTCGCTGCTCCTGATCACGACGCAGAACTTCAACTCCATTAACGCTTACCTACAGAGCCAGAACCGAGCCAACCTCAGCGTACTCCTGCTCACCGGTGGCTGGATCGAGGCGCTCCATATTGTCTGTGCTGTGGCGCAAAACAATCTGGACAACCAGCAGCTCCGGGAGACCATCGGTGGTCAGAAGATCATCCTTGAAAATATTATCCTCCTGTTGTCCTTCTATAAGGATCAGGACGAAAACATGGCGAGCTTGCTTACTGACCTTGAAGCGCTCAAGCGGGCTTACGACAATGTGAAAATTACTTACATTTACAAAGAGTCGACCTTCGAGGTTGTAGATGGTGTCATGGTCATCAAGGACAACAGTTCAAGTTCGATCGACATCACTTCAGAAGATATAACCAAAATAGGGAACCTCACAGATTCTATACGAAATAAGATTATTAGCTAATTATAGGACGTTTAGTATGAAAAAGTTTGTCTTTTGTGTTTTGTCGCTGTTTACCCTTAGCATTCTGGAGGTGATCGGTCAATGCAACGCGGAGGCCTACAGCAACCAATGCATTCCGAAACTGGCGGCGGGATTCAACTTCCTAAAAAGCTATAAGATCGAAAAGGGCTCAAAGGATTTTGTCGAATACTCCTACGTGTTCACAAAAGGAACTCAATACATGATAAACATCTGCTCCGAGGGCCAGGGCACTGACGGTATCGTCGTAAGCCTGTTCGACTCTAACCGGAACAAGGTGGCTACGAGCAAAGTCAACGGTCAATACATTAGCGCTATCGCATACCCCTGCAACACAACAGGGATCTACTATATTCAGTACACCTTCGATGGCTCAACGACAAATTGTGGTGGCAGTGCGTTAGGGTTTAAACGATGATTTATCCCTCCCTGTGCACTACCGTAGCACTGGCCTGGGCGCGGGGAAGAATGGTAACGTCAGTCAGGACGACGTGATCCGGCAAGTGGAGGATGTAGCGGATCACTTCGGCAATATCATCAGCAGTTAAGGGCTTAAGTCCTGCGTAAACGGATTTCGCGCGATCGGCATCTCCTTTAAAGCGGACAAGCGAAAACTCGGTCTCAACCATTCCCGGACTTACGATCGTAACTTTTATTCCAGCCTCGTTCAGGTCCAGACGCATCCCCTTTGTAATTGCGTCAACAGCAAATTTACTTGCGCAGTATACTGCACCTTTAGGATACACTTCCTGTCCGGCGATGGAACCGATGTTGATCACATGGCCGCGCTTCCGTTCTGCCATACCCGGGAGAATAGCCCGTGAGACATACAGTAACCCCTTCACATTGATGTCCATCATCGCGTCCCAGTCGTCAACATTTCCGGATTGAACGGGATCCAGGCCATGCGCGTTGCCGGCATTGTTGATCAACACGTCAACATTTTTCCACTTGCCTTCAAGTGAACTCAATGCCTTTTCCGTAGCCTGGCGGTCGCGAACGTCAAACGAAAGTGTGTGCACATCCGTCAGTTTGGCAAGTTCAGATCGGAGCGATTCAAGCCGATCTTTTCTCCGTCCACAGAGAATCAGGTCAAAAGAGTTTTGTGCCAGAATGCGGGCTGTCGCTTCGCCAATGCCTGACGTAGCGCCGGTGATTAGGGCTGTTCGTTTGTCCATCCTTTACTGGAAGAGCAGGTACAATGTCACTGTGTTCACGGTTACGCGCTGCAGTGGTTGTCCGAATTGATTGGTGCGGTTACCAAGCATGTCCATCACGCCACGCGCATACCGGATTTCAGGCGAGAATTTAAAGAGGGGGTAATAAAGATCAAAACCAAAGCCTGCTTCAAGGCTGATGTTGAAGCGTTCAAGTTCCAGGGCCTCGCTCGACGCTTCAAGGTCTTTCTTGCCGGAAGCCTCAATAGAAGGTGTGATACCTCCTATCATGTACATGCGGAGATTGCCACGACGAACCGACTTGTACTTCGCCAACAACGGCATTTCTACCATTGTCGTCTCAGCCAGCTGCTCCAGCGGCGCTTCGTTCGTAAAGACATATCTGAACTTATGCTCGTAAAAGCCAACCTTTGGCGTTACGCGCAGATCGAGAAACTCCGTTACCCGGTAGTTGACGATGAAGCCCAAAGAAAAACCCGCTGACCAGTCAGGATGGACTGCATACAGTGTATCAAAGTCGGGCGTTACAAACTGATCGGAATATTCAACAGAAGGCGTAGAGGAATGCAGTCCTATGAGGAACCCGTACGAAAATTTCCGTTCGTCGTAATTGGGATTGTTCTTTCTCGCCCACTTGCTATTGCCCTGGCCAAAGCATCCAAGGGATACCATGACGGCCATAATCAGGCACACTACTTTCGGGCGCTGTAAACGGAGCTTATTCCAAATGTAAGTTCCTTGCATGTGGTATGGTTAAATCCCACTTTTTGGAGAATAGCTGTGAACCGCGCGCCATCGGGAAACTCCCTGACTGATTCGGGGAGGTACCGGTAAGCAGAACGGTCCTTCGAAACCAGACTCCCGATCCGTGGCAGGATGAACCGGAAATAAAAATTAAAAATCTGCCTGAACGGAAACATCCGGGGTTTTGAGAATTCGAGCACAACCAGTTGTCCACCCGGCCTGAGCACGCGATGAATCTCCTGCAGGCCCCGTTCCAGGTTTTCAAAGTTTCTCACCCCAAAAGCAACGGTTACGGCATCAAACTTATTTTCTTCAAACGGAATATTTTCCGAATCGCCCTTTAAGAGTTCGATTCTTTCGCCCAAATTCCTCTCCGCCAGCTTATTCCGGCCTTTGCTCAGCATTCCTTCCGAAATGTCGATGCCGACGACCTTGACAGGATTGAGTGTCAGCGCCTGTATTGCGAAATCCCCAGTGCCTGTGGCTACGTCAAGGATATACTTTGGCTTACTATCACGAAGCATACGGATGGCCTTTTTGCGCCAGCTACGGTCTATGCCAAGGCTCAACAGGTGATTGAGGAAGTCGTACCGTGCGCTAATGGTATCGAACATCCGGGCTACCTGCTCCTTTTTCCCTGCGGATTCGTGCTTGTATGGAACTACCGACATCATTTCCCGCGTCAACCGAGGGCGGGAAGTTACTACTTTTCAGACAGAATGAAGCGCGTTAGTCGCCGATTACCAGGAATTCCACTCTGCGATTCAGTTCCCTGCCCTCCTTCTCGTCGTCGTTGCTCGCCAGCGGTCGCGTTTCACCATAGCCTGTTGCCTTGATCCGCCGGGCGTCGATACCCTTACCAGTAAGGAAGTCTTTCACTGCTTCAGCACGCTTCCTGGATAGGTACATGTTGTAGGTCTTCGTCCCGATGTTATCCGTATGACCCGATATTTCAACACGGATATTGGGATTCTGTTGCATCATCCTTTCGAGCTTGTTCAGCTCGTTGTACGATTCGCTCTTGAACGACCACTTGTCAAAATCGAAGTAGATATTCCTAAGTACTCCGCTTACACCAACCGCGAGCTTACGAAGAGCTACTGTCCGGTTAATGGTTCTGGGTTCTGTCCCCGCACCAGGTAGCGTAACCGTTTCATTGACGAAGACATACCCATCCAGTTCTACCGACAACCGGTATTGCTTTTCCTGCGGACCGGCGATGGTGAAGTCGGTCACACCATCACCGGCAGGCGTGGAGGCAACAATAACGTTATCGCGAAGGCCTTGCAGACGAACGCGTGCGTTGAGCGGCGACTGCGATTCAGCGTCTACAACTGAGACAACATAATGAAGCGGCATTGTTGCCGCTGGTTTTTCAGGAACTGTTACCGGATCTTTTTCTACCGGCTCTTGAGGTTCAACCGGCTTGGTGCTGGTCGTGTCGGCTGCGGCTACAATCGGCTCGGTGTCTTTCAACCCCTCAGGTATCACAATCATGTAGATGTCGGTATAGCCCATGCCGTCTTCCCGAACGGAAGAATAGTAGGCACGCTTGCCGTCAGCCGAAGCGACAAAGTAAACATCGTCGTCCGGCGTATTAATTGGATAGCCCAGATTTTCCGGGTCGCTCCATTCGTTGGTTTCGGGATTGAATACCGACTTAAAAATATCATGGCCACCCATTCCCTTGTGGCCCTTGCTGCTGAAGTACAGCGTCACGTTATCCTGGTCGATGAACGGCCCTTCCTCGTCAAACTCGGTATTGATCTTCGGACCGAGGTTCCGGACGTTGGTCCATTGTCCCTTACTGTCAAGCGTGGCGCGATAAATATCAATGCCACCAAACCCTCCCGGACGGTCACTTGCAAAGTACAGCGTCCGCTCATCCGAAGACATTGAAATGGATTTCTCGTTAAAGCTGGAGTTAATGATACCTGGCAGCGGTACTGGCGTACCCCAGTTGCCGTTGGCATCGCGTTCGCTGTAGTAGATGTCGCCTCCGTTATCGTCGTTATAGATAAACAGCGTGTTGCCGTCTTTAGAAAGGGCCAGGTTGGAGTTGTGATAGGGTGTGTTGACTACCGGTCCGATGTTCCTGGCCCGTTCCCATGTGTCACCCACTTTTTTGGAAATGAAGATATCCTCGTAGGGTTTGTTATCTTCGAACACGTTTTCGTTGAGGTTATCCTCTCTCCTTCTTGAAGTAAAGATGATTTCGGTCTCGTCGCCGTTCAGCACAGGCGCATAGTCTTCGTATTCCGAATTGATTTCCCGGCCGATGTTGACGATGGAATAGTTGCCTGGGTTGGCGACGAACTCCTTTCCGTTCTGACATTCGTAGATGGCACGCTCCACTACCGCGAGGTCTACCTTGTCACGTCCCTGATAGTTTGGTTTTGCGGCCAGTCGCTCCTTGTACATGTTGTAGAACTCGATCGCCTTATCGAAGTTGAGCCCCATCTGGTAGCTCCTTCCGATCCAGTACTGGATGTCGAATCGATAGTTCGGATCCTGCCTGAAGACGCGCAAGAAATACTTTACGGCAAGGTCCTTGCCGATAGTACGCATATGCAGTTCACCCGCTTCAAAGTTTGCCCGGAGAAAAGTTGTATCAAGGTCGGCTGCCCGCACCATGATTTCCCGCACGTCATCGTAAGCCATTGACCCTTCGATCATGCCCTCGGCGACTTCAACGTATTGTCTCGCCTGCTCGGGGTCCTGCTCCTGGGCAAAGGATGTGGAGAAAATCGCAAAAAACAGAGTCAAAAAAACCAGTACTCTAGCGATACTGTACATTGTCAAAAAATATTTAACAATAAAATTATATCAAAAAAAGGTACGCTAGGTGCCAATATAGAAAAAACTGGCGATTTGGCCGCACTTTTATATTGCGTAAACCCTCCGAACCTTACATTATTAGTATTTTGGGGTTCAATCATTACTTTAATTATTTCACACCGCTATCGATGGAAATCCGGAAGGCTGAATTTGTTGCCAGCAGCGACCATGTCAGCAAGTGTCCAAAGCCGGATAAGCCTGAGTTTGCCTTTATCGGGCGTTCCAACTCAGGCAAGTCGTCGCTGATCAACATGCTCGTTCAACGCAAGGACTTAGCCAAGACCTCGCAACGCCCAGGCAAAACACGAACCATCAACCATTTCCTGATCAACGAAGGCTGGTATCTGGTCGACCTCCCCGGTTATGGGTACGCGTCCGTAAGCAAGCAAGTGAAAAAAGGATGGGGGTCAATGACCGAACAATACCTGCTGAAGCGTGAGAATCTGTACGCGCTCTTCGTACTGCTTGATGCACGCCTTCCGCTCCAACGCATCGACGCCAACTTTATCATTTGGGCGGGTCGCGCCGGAATACCCCTCTGTCTGGTCATGACTAAGGCCGATAAACTATCCGCTAATGAACTAGCCGCCAACCGCGCTGCGATCCAAAAAGAACTGCTGAAGATCTGGGAAGAGTTGCCACCTTTCGTCGTCACGTCGTCAGTCCGGAAAACCGGGCGTGAAGAGCTGCTGGATATCATCGCCCGGGCCATCAGGAAAATGGAGTGAAAGGCACTTCACAAATATGCGAATCACTGCAAGGATTTTTCACCTTGATGTGTTTAGTTTGCGACCCAACCGGACGTAAAGTATGACACTATCGCAGATTGCAAGCATTTCCGGAAAAGGAGGATTGTTTAAAGTGCTGGCACCAACCAAGTCAGCCATAATCCTCGAGTCCCTCGACGAAAAGAAAGCACGTATGGTGGCCACCTCCCATCATAGAGTATCGCTGCTAAATGAGATTTCAATCTACACCACCGACAAAGAGGGAACTGTTCCCCTGGGAGATGTCCTGAAAAAAATATACGCCGATTTCGGCGACGATCCTGGTGTTGATGGAAATTCCGATCCTGAAGAACTCAAGGCATTCATAAAAGCCATCCTACCCAACTACGACGAATCGCGCGTCTACGTCTCCGATATCAAAAAGCTCGTGAAGTGGTATGGGATACTGTTGCAGTACGCACCGGAAGTACTGCAGGAAGACGCGAAGGAGAAGAAGGACGAGGAGGAGCGTAAGGAGTAACCCTACGTGTCTCTATGTGTTCTATGTGGTTCAGGAATTTTTTTGAACCACATGGGGCACATAGACACACATTGAACACATAGAGTCAGCGGCGATTCGATCGCACTAATACCTGCAGCGTCGAGCGCGAAACCTGCTCCAGCAGCACACCATCCATCTTTCTGTATTTCTCAAAGCTTTCGGCGTCGTAATTCTTGACCGTAATCAGCGTCAATCCCGCATTATAATAGACTTCGAAATTCTTTTGCAATTCCCTGATGAGCGCGGTGACGCGCGATTCACGGAAGTCGATGCAGAACGAAAAGGATATCGCCGAGTTCTGCATGACATTGATCCGAATATCCAGCGACGACAGATGATGAAAGATCATGCTGATCTGCTGTTCGCTGATGAAGGTGTAGTCGGTCACCCTGCACGATATGAGACATTGATTATCCTTAAAGACGACAAGGGGTGGAAGTCGCGGTATACGGCATTCGTGAATCACTGTTCCGGGCAGCGACGGATCATCAAAGCTCTTCACATAGAGCGGGATCTTTGCATTAGCGAGCGGCTTTATCGTCTTGGGGTGAATAACCGACGCGCCATAATAGGTCATCTCCGCAGCTTCCTGGTACGGCAATTCTGAAAAGACTACCGGATCGGGCAAGCGCTTAGGATCTGCGCTCATCACACCGGGAACATCTTTCCAGATGGTGACGGAACGTGCGCCAAGCAGCGATGCGAAAATTGCAGCACTGAAATCCGATCCCTCCCTTCCCAAAGTAGTCGTTAGCCCGGACGGCGCCTTGCCGATAAAGCCCTGCGTGATAACGATTTTGTCCGCAAGGACAGGCTTGAGTGCACTGACCTTCTTTTGCGTAAGATCCCAATCAACCTTGCCTTCGCGAAATGTTTCATCGGTCGAAATGAAATTCCGCGCGTCCATCCATATCGCGGGTAATCCCTCCTGCAATGCGAGATGATGAACGATAGTCGAAGATATCAACTCGCCGTACGCGATGATCTGGTCGTAACCCGTATCGTAAGGATGAGGGTCTTGCAATGAATGCAATGCTCTTTCGAACAACACGTCCACAGCAACGAAAACGCTGTTGCCCGGCTCGAAGAGTTCGCGCATAAGGCGCAGGTGGTATTCGCGGAGTTCATCGAAAGCAGGACCAACCATACCGGTCTTGCGATGATAATCGAATACTTGCTCCAGGGTGTTTGTAGACTTTCCCATCGCCGAGACGACGATAAGAAGTGGTGGCTGTCCGTGTTTACGGACAATGTCGATCATATTCCGAATCGACCGCGGATCTTTGAGTGATGCTCCTCCAAACTTGAATACTCTCATGTGAATGGACGTCGCGCGGGCATTGAGGGGAATTACGTAATATCGTGGCAAAGATCAACCGTTAACCGCAATTCAACAAATATGGAAGAATCAAGAATAGCCCTTCCCATCGGAACTGCTCTCGACCGGTTCATCAAAAACAACCAGGGACAGTTTCAGTACGCCAGCGGTGAACTGTCGCAACTCCTGCGCGACCTGGCGCTGGCATCCAAAGTTGTAAACCGCGAAGTGAACAAGGCCGGGCTTATCGACATTATGGGCCCCATGGGATCGCTCAACACCACGGGTGAACAGCAGCAAAAACTCGACGTACTTGCCAACATCCGGTTTACTCGAGCGCTCACCAAAGGGGGAGAAGCCTGCGCTATCATCTCGGAGGAAACGGAATCCTTCACGGATCTGCAAAACGACGGAAAGTACGTGATCGCCATCGACCCGCTCGACGGCTCTTCCAACATCGACGTGAACGTATCCATCGGTACAATTTTCTCCATCTATCGCAGAAAGACTCCCATTGGAAGTCCCATCAGCGACGAAGACATACTTCAACCAGGTGAGGAACAAGTGGCAGCCGGGTATATCCTCTACGGGTCATCCACCATGCTGGTATACACGACCGGTCACGGTGTCAACGGCTTCACACTTGAACCGACGCTTGGTGAATATGTCCTGTCTCACCCCAACATGACCATCCCCGAAGATGGCGCAACCTACTCCATCAACGAGGGCATGGCAAACCATTTCCCGGAACAGGTCAGGCAGTATGTTCAATTTTGCAAGGACAACAACTACCGGGCGCGGTATATCGGCTCGCTCGTTGCCGACTTTCACCGCAACTTGCTCAAAGGCGGAATTTATATTTACCCTTCAACACAGAAAGACCCCGACGGCAAACTGCGTTTGATGTACGAGTGCAATGCGCTCGCTTTCCTCGCCGAACAAGCCGGCGGCGCGGCATCGGATGGCCATCGACGCATTTTGTCAATCAAACCAGCCAATCTGCATCAGCGAACGCCGTTGTTTATCGGGTCGAAGCGAATGGTGGAGAAGGCGTGTGGGAGATCCTAAGCGGTAATCGGGGATTGGTAATCAGACGTGGGTATCATTATACATCGTTAATGGTAGAGACGTTGCATGCAACGTCCCTACACAATATCCGTCCAATGAACACTGATTCTAATATCCAAAACAACGACCACCGATTACCATTTTCCTTCTTGCCTTGGTCTCTTACTTCACACTATCCTCCCTTCCCTCCTACCGCCCTGAACTCCCTCTTCGGGCTGTCGCACACATGGCACGTGTACGTCTCGGGCAGATCTTCGAACGGAACACCGGGAGGAATGTTTGCAAATGGATCGCCGTAGTTTTTATCGTAGATCGTCAGGCAGTTGGTGCATTGATAACTTGTCAATACACCGACCGGAGTAGCTGCTTTTGTTCCTGGTGATACCGCTTCGCGTTCCGGATTCAACTGGCGGAAATACAGTTTGCTCAGCTCGATGAGCAATGCCGGGATAACCTCTTTGGGCACATTCTGCGCGTATACCTGATAGACGATATTGTTTGGATTGAAGTCGAGCGCGTACAGGATATTATAGCGTTCGGCATTCTCGATTGCAACGCTTTTTTCAATCACGATCGACGTGAAAAAGAACATGTCACGCTTCGTCTTAATCGTGAATGTCAGTCCATACGTACTGATGTCTTGCTGATCAAGTTCCCGAACCAGAAAGCGTTTAAGCTCCAGGGCTTCATTATCGAGTACCGGAAGGTGCCAATTGAGCTCGAGCGAAGAGTGCCTTTCGTTGATCCCGAACTTTCCCATGAGCTTTTCCCATCGGATGCGATCGGCGGATTTGATTCCCTTGATCACGAAAGCTTTCCAGGGAATAATGTTAATCTTAGGGATGTTCGTTTCCTGACACAACCGACACGCCGCGCTCATGAAGTCTGCATCATAACGGTTATTGCGCCAGTACAGGCCCAACGAGTACAAGTTATTCAGCATGGCGTTGAAGCCCTCGTAATAGGGCATAACCGTTTCCGGATAAGCGAGCACCTCACGGATGGGCCGGGAAGTGATCCGTCCCCTTGCCTGAACCAGCGTAAACAACTCGTCCACTGAAGCGGCTGGGAACGTCAGGACAAGCTCTTCAAGTATCTTTGCTATTTTGGCAATGTCCTGCGTAAAGATCATAGTGGGCCAACACTCTACGCGATTGCCATTTCGAAGGTATAGGTACCAGTAATTTTCTTCTCGCGATGCAATGAAGTTCAGTTCTCCAGTAAACAGGGGTACGATGGTCTGCGCCGGATCAACTATGTTGATCTTTAGCTTTGGCCTGAAGTCGAAATTGTCGATGACAAAGTGATACGTATCCTCTTTAACCCACGGTGTCGTTTCCGTGATGTGCACCGCTGCGTAGGAACTTACAATGTTTTGATACTCGGATTGATCGCTTCCTACTTCAAAGTCGATACCAATGGCGCGGAACGCGCTCGTCAGAAAATTTGGATCAGCGCCATTTGAAGGGAACATAATATCCTGGCGCGAACCGAACATGATGTAGCGGTTTCCCAGCTTCCTCGACAACCCAATGATGCGCAATAGATCCGCGGGAGAAAGTATCCCTCCCCTAACGAATGCCCGGATCAAGTCGCGCTTCCTGGTCTCCATATCACGTCATGCTCCCATCAAAAATGAATAATTTTTTCGAAGGCAAATGCATTTCAAATCGCGTGTCCCTTTTCAAACGTTTACGGCGGCTGCTTGCACGATGCGTTGCACTTCTGGCTTGCAACTTCCACATCCATAACCCGCGCCTGATGCCTTGCATACTTCCTCCAACGTGGAGCATCCCGACTGAATGAAGCGAAGCAAATTGCCTTCACCAACCTGATTGCAGGAACATACGAGCCTGCCTGCCACGGGCTCCTGCGTCTTGCCAGAGCGAAGCAATTTTAGGCGCCGATCCGATAGTTCGATACGGCTTTCGATGAGCGATTTGAATTCAGCAAACTCTGACTTATCCCCAATCAGGATGGCACCTACGAGACGATCATCTTTAACAATGCACTTTTTGTAATAGCGCATCGCGCGGTCGATAAAAAGAATCTCCTCATACCCGCTACCTCCTGCCGGAGTTTCCGGTGTACCGATAGAGCACAGATCCAGGTCGGAAAATTTCAGAATGTTCATGAAGACGGCTCCGTCAAATCGTGTCACCAAATCGCCATTGAGATAAGCCGCCACTACATCGGCCTGTTTTTCTGCAGCAGACGTGATTCCGTACAGCTTGCCATCGTGTTCCGCGATCTCGCCGATGGCGAAAATGTCGGGATCGTTAGTTTGCATGTAATCGTTCACGATGAGACCGCGACCTAACTCCAGGCCCGAGTCGGCAACAAATTCGACATTAGGTCTTGTACCCACAGCATAGATCACGCTATCGGCGGTAATGGTTTTACCACTTTTCAGACGCGCCAGCAAAGTACCACGAGTTCCTACTAAATCAATGTGTTGTACTTCATCATTAAGGTGAACCTTTATGCCTTTTTCCTCAACAAAATCAAGAAGCAATTCTCCGGCGAGTGCGTCAACCTGTCGTTCCATTAACCTGCTGCCCAGATGCACGATGGAGACTTCGAGATCGCATTCACGCAGGGAGGCAGCCAATTCCAATCCCAACAACCCTCCACCGATGATAAGAACTTCTCCTCCAGGCCGGATACGCTTTTTCAGCGCGTCAGCATCACGCCGTGTTCGCATTGTGAAAACTCCAGGAAGGTGCATCGGGGCTTCCTTCGGTACATTAGCCCTGCTGCCCGTTGCGAGGATTAATTTGTCGTAACGGTACGACTGGCCATTTTCGTCGACAACAGTCTTGCGATGCCGGTTAATTCCGATGATCTCTGTACCCGAATGCAAAACGACGTTGAGTCTTTCCAGTTCTGCATTATTCAGCTTTTGCAGACGGGGCCAGGGCAGTGTACCACTAATGTATTCCGGTAGCAGAACGCGGTTGTAAAAACTATCCTCTTCTCTGGAAAAAATATGAATCTCATCATCTGCGTTTAGTGCGCGGTGGCTCATCAGGAATCGATATGCTGCCGCACCAGCGCCAACGACGACGATTTTTTCAGGTGGTCGTCGGTACTTCTTCACCTCGACGGACGAGAATTTGAAATCAGGCTCTTTGGAAATCGGATCGACCCTGGGTGAAGTGAGGTTGTTTGCACGAACCAGTTCTGAACTCAATATCTTACCCCAGTGCATGGGCAGAAACACAACACCTTTCCGGATGCTGTCGGTCACGCGTGCCCTAACCCGCGATTTCCCCCATTCATTTTCGATGGTCACAATATCCCCTTCTTCCACACCCCGTGCGGCGGCGTCTTCGGGATGAATCTGAAGAAAAGGTCCGTCTATGTGCTGGCGAAGTTTGTTAACCTTTCCGGTTTTTGTCATCGTATGCCATTGGTCGCGAATGCGACCAGTAGTCATTATCAGAGGATACCGCGGATTGGCAGTAAAAGGTATCTCATCTTTCGGCGGCGACAGGTCGGAAAACCGCGCGCGTCCGTCAGGTGTATAAAACTTTCGATCTGCAAACAACCGGGGTGTACCGGGATGGTTCGGCGTAGGAACGGGCCACTGCA
This sequence comes from Cyclobacteriaceae bacterium, assembly GCA_036563875.1. Lineage (GTDB taxonomy): Bacteria > Bacteroidota > Bacteroidia > Cytophagales > Cyclobacteriaceae > ZC4RG29. The sequence continues at coordinate 29,469 of DATCLO010000175.1, read as the reverse complement.
ACGATCCCGAAGTTTTCAGGCGTTCATAGTTCACGCCACTGATATCAAGGTTCGTTCCGCGTGTCAGTGCCGCATGCTCAGCATAGATTTCTGAGGGTGATGAATAGTCGAAACCGGGGAATCCCATCGCCCTCGCGAACATGCAGAAAATTTCTGCGTCTGGTAGTGCCTCGCCTGGAGGATCGACAATCTTCGGCAGGTAGGTAACGCGACGCTCCGAGTTTGTCATCGTGCCTTCCTTCTCCATGTGGCCAGCCGCGGGAAGAATGAGGTCGGCGAATTCCAGGGTATCGGACCTTCGTGAGATATCCTGAACCACAACAAAGCGGGCTTTGCGAAGGGCAGCCGAAGCGCGGTTGAGGTCAGGCAAACTCACCATAGGATTCGTGCATACAATCCACACCGCCTTGAGCCTACCCTCTTCCAAAGCAGTGACCATCTCAGTAGCCGTCAGTCCCGGCTTATCCGATATTGTCTGGACGCCCCAGAACTTCGCCACTTCCTCGCGATGCGCGGCGTTCGTGATAGACCGGTGTGCAGCGAGCGTAGTTGCCAGGCCACCCACCTCGCGCCCTCCCATTGCATTTGGTTGACCGGTAAGCGAGAAAGGTCCCGAGCCCGGCTTGCCAATTTGACCCGTGAGCAGGTTAAGGCTGATCAGCGAAAGGTTCTTTTTCACACCCACTGCACTCTGGTTGAGACCCATGGCCCATAGGGTGAGAAAGCCTCGCGCATTGCCAATCCATGATGCTGCCGTCCTGATGTCCTCGGCAGAAATGCCACAGATCCGAGAAGCCTCTTCGAGTGACGTTGAAAACACAACATCCCTGAAGGATTCGAATCCTGATGTATGGTCGGCGATAAACGAGTAGTCAATGTCGCCGTTCTCAATCAGCACGCGGGCAATCGCGTTGTAGAGCCAGACATCAGTTCCGGGAATGATGGGAAGATGGAGGTCAGCAATCGCAGTGCTCTCCGTTTTCCGCGGATCCGCCACGATGATTTTTACGTCGGGATTGTTTTGCTTGTGCTGTTCGATGCGCCTGAACAGAATCGGGTGGCACCACGCGGGATTGGCTCCTGCAATTAGAAAGCAATCGGCCAATTCAATGTCATCGTACGAAATAGGTACAGTATCCTCACCCAACGTCCTTGTGTAACCTGCCACAGCACTGCTCATGCACAACCTGGAATTGGTGTCGATGTTGTTCGTACCGATGTATCCCTTGACGAGTTTGTTGGCTACGTAGTATTCTTCTGTCAGGCATTGACCCGATACATAGAAGGCTACCGCGTCAGGTCCGTGATGTGCTATTATGGACCGGAATACGGCCGCGGCGCGTTTCATCGCTTCAGACCAGCTCACACGCTCGTATGGGTGATGCCTGCTCCAGCGCATCTCAGGATACAACAATCTGTCTGATCGATCCTGAACAACATAGTGCAGGTTCATACCCTTGGAGCACAGCATGCCCCTGTTGACCGGGTGATCCTTGTCTCCTTCTACCGTAATCCGCCCCCTGCGGTCTTTCTTTACAATAATACCACAACCAACCCCACAATAGGAGCAAGTGGATTTGTAACTCGTCGCGCTGACCTTATTCACCTCTATAACTCCGTTATTACATTCTTTCCTTAGTGCTCAAGAAAATTGATCAGGTACCTCCTGTACTCGTAGTAGCTGGGATGCCCCAGAACGTCCTTCCTTACCCGGGGTCTTTCAATTTTGACTTCAAGTTCATCTCCGATCACAGCGCCGGGTCCTGATGTCATCATGATCACCCGATCAGAGAGGAATATGGCTTCATCAACATCATGCGTAATCATGATGGCTGTTGTCTTTTCTTTACTCCAGACTTCCAGCAATACATCCTGCAATTCAGTTCGTGTCAGGGAGTCGAGCATGCCGAAGGGTTCGTCGAGCAAAAGGATTTTAGGTTTTAATGCGAACGCGCGGGCAATCCCAACGCGCTGCTGCATTCCTTGCGAAAGCGCAGAAGCTTTTCTGTTGAGTGAGTCTCCGAGGCCTACTTTATCCAGGTAGTAGGCAGCGATATCGAAACGCTGCGCTTTGGTTGCATGGGGAAAGACCTGGTTCACGCCAAGCAACACGTTTTCCAATGCTGTCATCCATGGAAAGAGGCTTGGCGACTGAAATACGATGCCTCTGTCCGGACCAGGCGACTCAATGCGTCGCCCATCCAGAATGATTTCGCCATCTGAAATGCTGTTTAGGCCCGCGATCATCATCAGCAGCGTGGACTTTCCGCATCCCGAATGCCCAATGATCGAAACAAACTCCTCCTTCCACACTTGCAAGTCGAGATCTCTGAGTACAACATAATCCCCATTGCTCGTCGGGTACACTTTGGTAAGTTTCCTCACATCCAGGGCAATCTCGCGTTGCTCGTTCGTGGCGCTGTACGGTATTTCAGATACTATCGGTTTTTCAATGATCATAATTTCTCTTTGACTGCTGTTTATGCGGCCTTACTCCTTGTACTTCCAAAACCGGACTGCGGCAATACGGGTGACAGGTTGGGCAGCAGGAACTTGCCTGTGTTCCTCGTCCCTGCCTCCGATCGCTTATCTAACAGATACTCTATTACCTGGTTGCGCAATCGAATAAACTCCGGGTTGCTGTTCAACTCCGTTCGGTCCGCGCTTCTGTCGATGTTGACCTTGAACGAAGGACCCAACGTGGCATTCGGCCCAGGATTAAGCGGGATGACACGGTCGGCCATCAGGATAGCCTCATCGACATCGTTCGTAATCAAAAGCACTGTTGTCTTGCTGCCGCTCATGATGTTCAGTATCTCGCGTTGCAGCGACGCACGCGTAATGGCATCCAGTGCACTCAACGGTTCATCCATCAGGAGCATCTCCGGATTCATGGCCAGCGTTCGCGCAAGAGAAACGCGTTGTCTCATTCCCCCGGACAATTCAGCGGGGCGCTTGTCGACGGCATGCTGAAGGTTGACCATCGCGATGTACCGTTTCGCATACTCAAGCCGCTCCTGCTTTGACCATTCCGGATACACTTCGTCAACAGCTAGCATCACGTTGCGAAGGACCGTGAGCCAGGGAAGCAGCGAGTAGTTCTGGAAGACAATGCCACGCTCGCGTCCAGGAGCATCAACGGGACGTCCCTTGAAAAGCACTTGACCGGAATCCGGCATAAGCAGTCCTCCCATGAGCTTTATCAATGTTGTCTTTCCACTCCCGGTAAAGCCAACGATCGCTATGGATTCGCCTTCCTTCACCGCGAGGTTGATGTCGCGGAGCACATCAATCCTTCCTTTACCTTCGCCGAATCCCCTGGCGACGTCTTTCAATTCAAGCAGCATATCCTTCATAACTCACGCGTTTCTGTAGTTCAACCATTATGCGATCCAGTACGAATCCAATCAGACCAATCGTGAAAACCGCTACCATAATCTTAGCCAGCGACTGGCTGCTGCCGTTCTGAAACTCATCCCAAATGAATTTCCCGAGGCCAGGATTCTGAGCGAGCATCTCAGATGCAATGAGCACCATCCATCCGACTCCCAAAGAGATTCTGAGCCCTGTGAAGATCAGGGGAAGCGTCGCGGGAAGAAGTACCTTGAAAGTTTTTTTCAGAGGCGACAACTGCAGAACTCTGGCGACATTGATATAGTCCGTGTTCACCGAAGCAACGCCCAACGCGGTGTTGATGAGCGTCGCCCACAGGGAGCACAGCGAGACCGTGATTGCCGAAATGAGAAACGATTTAGGCATCCATGCGCTGTTCGTAGCGTATACCGCGCTCACTACCATCGTCACGATCGGAAGCCAGGCCAGCGGCGAAACAGGTTTGAAGACCTGGATCAGCGGGTTGAGCGCACGCATTACCGTCTTACTCAACCCGCAAATGATTCCAATTGGCAAGGCCACAAGCGAGGCGATCACAAAGCCCATGAACACGGTCTTAAGGCTCGTGAGTATCTGATCCACGTACGTGGGCTTTCCGGTATAAGAAATAGTGGGTTGCCGCTCATAAAACGCTTTGGCTTTCTCCCTTTCAGTAACATGCTCCTGCCAGAGGATGCGTGCCTGTTCCAGTACCATGGCGGGACCGGGTACCTGACCAAGACTCGTATCGATTTGTTTTGCGCCGAAAGACCAGGCCATCAGGAACAACACGATGGCCAGGACAGGCGGAGTATATTGCTTCAATGCGGGGACAATCATTCTCATAGCTTTCACAGGTTGTCTTTCAATCCAACTGAAAACTTGTTGAGGTAGCCAACGGGATCTCGGCCATCGTAGACGACACCATCGATAAAATCACCAGTTGGCTCTTTGAATCCATCTGTTTCAGGAATCTCATCTCCCGACAGATGACCTTCGGCTTCGAGTTGCTTTGCCGCTTGAAGCCACACATCCGGACGGTATACCCTGCGTGCCGTCTCGAAATACCATTCGTTGCTGTGACTGGTCGTGATCTGACCCCATCTCCTCATTTGGGTCAGATACCAAATGCAATCGCTATAGAATGGATAGGTGGCATCGAAGCGGAAGAAGACGTTAAAGTCGGGAAGCGATCGCTTGTCGCCTTTTTCATACTCGAAGGTTCCCGTCATGCTGTTCGCGATCACTTCTGCGTCTGCGCCAACATATTCCGCACGTGAAAGAATCTCGACCGCTTCAGCCCGGTTCGACATTTCATCGAGCCATTTACATGCTCTTATCAAAGCTTTCGTAATGGCGACAAGAGTGTTGGGGTTTTGGTCAGCCCAAGCCTTGCTGACACCGAAGACTTTCTCCGGATTGTTCTTCCATATCTCATAGTCCGTGATGACAGGAACACCAATACCTTTGAATACCGCCTGCTGGTTCCACGGTTCTCCTACGCAGTAACCATTGATCGTGCCTGCCTCTAGTGTTGCTGGCATCTGAGGCGGGGGTGTAACGGATAGCAGGACGTCAGCATCGGTTGTTCCGGTGATATCGCTTTCCGTGTAGTAGCCAGGTGATATTCCTGCAGCTGCCAACCAGTATCGCAATTCATAGTTGTGCGTCGAGACAGGAAAGACCATCCCCATCCTGAACGTGCGGCCTTCGTTAGCGAACTTCTCAAGCACCGGCTTCAACGCTGCGGCGCTGATGGGGTGAACAGGTTTGCCGTTTTCCACAGGGATGTGTGGCTTCATCACCTGCCATACTTCGTTGGAAACCGTAATGCCATTGCCATTGAGATCCATGCTCAATGGGGTTACTACTTCCGCCTTCGTTCCGAAACCAATGGTCGCGCCAATAGGCTGACCCGCAAGCATGTGTGCACCGTCGAGTTCACCCGATATCACGCGATCGAGCAACACCTTCCAGTTGGCCTGGGCTTCCAGTCTCACGAATAATCCTTCGTCTTCGAAGAAGCCCTTCTCCTTGGCAATAGCCAGCGGAGCCATGTCGGTGAGCTTGATAAAACCAAGAACAAGCTGTGGTTTTTCGATGGCGCTCACCGAGGGGTCAGTCGTGGATGAATGCGAACTCCCGCCGCAGGCAGCAAGTACGAACACAATGATCATGGCACTCGCCGACGCCATGAGGCAATGGTATACATTTCTCGTTCTCATAGGTCGGCGTTGTTTTTGGTGGTGAACAGTGTCGGCTTGAAGCTGATCATCGCCCAGCCCCAGGTAGGCGTCTTTCCGTCGGCAACGCCTTTTACGAATTCGAGTGATTCGGTTTGTCTCATAGCGGACCATCCAACGTTCAACACGACGCCGGGAGCGACATTTAGGACATACACGAGATCGATCTCCGTTCCCAGGGAGGCAGAAAGACTTTCACTCGATTCGTTGATGATGTTTGATTGAGCAAAGAATTGATGGCCATGAACCAACAACGACGACTTCTGTCCTGTTTTGAATTTTGCCCTGGCAAACACGTCTACAATCCCCTTATTCCCATGCGGATTTCCGACGTAAAAGTGGTCCATAAAACCATAAAACTTGTGGTGCGTGCCGTACAGCGGATTGAATCCTTCGTCCTTACCGGATGTGTCAGGTTTGTCGCCTGAAAGAAAGTCGGCACCTACGGATACATTGCTCGGCCGGTTATTCCAGAACGTGGCGTTGATGCCGAACATGTACGCGGCAACATCGCGGCTGGCAATACTTTCACCTACCTGGTAGTATGCGTCGTATTCCAGGCGAGTACTACCGAGGTTCTTTGTTCCGTAAAAGCCGAAGGTCTGTGTGAAGGTGACAGAAGAGTCTGCGGGCGACTGCACTCCGTTGTTCAACAGAAGCACTGACAATCCTGACTGTTTCCAATCTTTGTGGAACCAGGCATATTGCATGGTCTTGTAGTTACCAGCGACACCATAAAAGGTACTGCTGAGCTTTGCGGGTTCCGGAGTGAATGCGTCCTGGTTAAAGGCAACGCCAACATGCAAACGCATACCGTCACCGTTGTATTCATACTTGATAAGATCATGTGACCTGCCCTGCGCCGCCCAATCGAGGTTGCCGAGAATTCGCACATTGTCATAATCCAGTTCCATTCTCCCAACAGCAATTGAATGCATGCTGTTGAACTTGTACGACGCCCATGCTTCGTAAACATTCTGAAGGGATGGATCCGACTTGTATACCTGTGCAGCTGCTCCCCACGTTCGAACATCCTGGAGAGAAAGGCGGACATCAAACTTTTCGGAAACAAAGAGCGCATTCAGGCGCGTACGCTGCTCGACAAAGAATGCTGCGTCAGCATCTTTTGGAAGTACAGTCTTAAACCCATTTCGGTATTCAACTCTTGGTCTGATCTCCGCGGAAAGGGTAAACTGCGCCATCACGTGGTGGCGCGCCACCACGCAAAAAAGAAGTAATAAAAGTGGTAAGCAGAATTTCTTATACATAAATTTGGGCAATTAGTGTAACAACTAAATTTTAGTCCCCTGGCAGAATTCACGGTTCTAAAAGGGGACTTTTCTTTTTCACAGCCGGTGTCAATGCCTTGACTGACCACCAGGGAGTTTCTCAGGCTTCTGATTCTATCATAGGCGGAGGGGTTGGAGTTGGAGACAATCGTAGCTGGGCTACAGAATCGGGTTCAGATAAACTGGCGTGGCGAGTCACAGCCAGCAACATGGCAAGGGCCGATACGGCCGTCACTGCAATTCCTATAATGAATAAGCTTCGCTGGTAAGAGATGTCGTTGGAGGCGAAGAGCATCCCTGCCATTACGGCGCCCACGTTTCCCCCTGCGCCTACAATTCCAGAGACGGCACCAATAGCCCTTTTGTTAATGAACGGCACAACAGCATACGTCGCGCCGTTGGACATTTTGAGGAAGAGCGCAAAGATCAGCATCGCTACGATCGCCCACACGAGAACATCCATGGAGGCGAAGATCATGATGCCAAGGCCTTCGAGAAGAAGAAAGATCGCCAGTATTGTGAATCGTCCTCTGAGACCGTACCTGTTGCCCGCTCTATCTCCGAAGATGCCACCCAATGCGCGAGCAAAGATGTTCATCATCCCGAAAAGGCCCGCTATGATTCCCGCTTCCTTCAGTCCTAACTGAAAATGATCGACGAAATACAGCGTGGCTATGTTGTCGATGGTGATCTCGATACCAAAACATGCGCCATACGCAAGAAAAAGTATCCAGACTCTGTAATCCTTGCACGCACTGAAAAAGCTTGTCTTCTTCTCCGGGGCGCCGTTTGCATCGCGCGCTGCTTCACGCTTAATCTCAGACAGGTTTCCGTCGGGTGTGTCTTTCGTGAAGAAGAAGTAAATGATGCCCAGGGCCAGGAGGGCGAGACCCGGTATGACCATGCTGTATCGCCACGCCTGCTCGTCCGTGTATCCCAAACCGACAAACGCCGCGAAGATCATCGGCATGATCATGAGCGTCGCGCCGCCGCCCATATTGCCCCAGCCGGCAGCTGTTGCGTTGGCCGTGCCCACCACGTTTGAGTCAAACATTACCGACGTGTGGTATTGTGTGATGACAAACGATGCTCCGATTACGCCAATCGCGAGCCGAAAGAGGAGAAAAGATTCATAGCTGTTGCTCAGCCCGATCAACATGACGGGGAAAGATCCCGTGATCAGCAGGACCGAATACGTGATCCGGGGGCCAATCCTGTCACACATCCACCCGATGAGCAGACGGGCGAAGATGGTGATGGCAACAGAGGCGATAATGATGTTGCCGATTTGTGCCTGGGTCAGGCCCAGGTCTTCTCTGACGACCGGCATCAGGGGAGCAATCCCGAACCAGCCAAAAAAGCAGGCGAAGAAGGTAATCCAGGTAATGTGAAACGTCCGCATGGACGTCGTGCGGAAATCCAGCAAATTGATCTTCGTCGCTTTTGGCATAGGCTTCTAAGTAGTAAATACGTAACAAGTATACGTAAGAATTACGTATTTATACTTAAAAAGCCATTCAAAATCTCCGAAAACGAAGGATTATCCGGGAAAATCGATTGCGAAACGTGGCGTCGGGATACGTAAGTGGGAACGGGATTGAGCTAGTACACAAATCGCCAATCGCTGATCGCTAATCGCAAATCAAATCAGGTTCTCTTTCACGACTTTGTTCACCATGTCGATGGCGTTATTGACGCCGAGCTTCTTCATGATATTGAAGCGGTGGGTTTCGATGGTGCGAACACTTTTGCCGAGGACGTCGGCGATTTGCTTGTTCTGTTTGCCGTCAATGACGAGTCGGAGGATTTCTTTTTCTCTTCTGGTGAGGTGATAGGGGTCGCGCGGCAGCTCGGAGGCACTTTTTGACGGCTTTGCATTAAGCAGGCGATTCGCGAGGACATTGGATACTGACCCACTGAAATATTTGTTGCCTGTGCTGATCTGCTTCAGCGCTCGAATGAATTCATTTTTGTCAGTATCCTTGAGCAGGTAGCCGTAAGCGCCGGCGTCAAGGGCCTGGAGGACGTAGTCGTCTGAATCGTGCATGGAAAGAATAACCGCCTTGGTATCAGGTGCAACTTCCGGAAGTTTGGCTGCTGCCTCAAGGCCGGTCATGCCGGGCATGCGAATGTCAAGCACCAGGATATTCGGATGGAGTTGACGGGCCACCTCGAGCGCTTCAGCGCCACTACCTGCCTCGCCAACGACCCGAATATCGGGATCAGACTCAAGCATGGCCTTTATGCCGTTCCGCACCAGCACGTGGTCATCGGCCAGCACGATATTGATTGTACCGTTCATTGTTACGCTTCAACCGCGGCGGAGTTCCGGAGGGGTACGGTAAGCCGCACGGTAGTACCTTCCCCAGGCGCCGACTTAATTTCCAGATTGCCGTTAATATACTCGGTTCTTTCGTACATATTAAAAAATCCACGACCGGAGTCGATGTTGATGTCACGGGCTTCCACGATTTTCTCGTCAAATCCACGGCCTTTGTCGGTTACGGTAATGACCAGGTCATTTTCGTCTTGCTTCAGCAGCACGTCGATTTTGGGTGCGCCTGAATACTTTATAGCATTATTGATGGCTTCCTGAACGATCCGGAAAATGTTGTTTTCCACCTTTTGCGGGAGCCGGTAGGTCATGCTTCCCTCCGTACGGAACTCCAGCGTCGTATCCGTGAGCTTTCCGATCTCCTGAATGAACACGTTGAGTGCGGCCTGCAGGCCATAGTCGCCCAACACGGTTGGCTTCAGGTTGAAGGTGACTTTTCGAACCTCCTTGATCACGTCCTTGATGCCCTGCTTGATTTCTGCCAACCTGCGGACGTTCTTTTCGCCCGATCCGCCGTCCATTGATTCAATCTGGAACTTCAGAGAAGTCAACATCTGACCGATGCCGTCGTGAATGTCCATCGCTATGCGCTTGCGTTCCTCCTCCTGCCCTTCCAGGATCAATACTGAACGGAATTTCTGCTGGTTGATTTTCTTTTCAACCTCAGCGCGATTTTTCTGTCGCATCGTACGTTCAGCATGTTTCTGACGAGTAATATCGGATCCCATCACAAACAACTCCTCCACTTCGTCGCCATTGGCATAGATCGGCACGATGGTGACAGCAACCGCTGTTTCCTGGTTGCCGGCACCGTTGAAGACAACCTCCGTCTGGAGGGTGCGCCCTTCCGACACCTGTTCCACAACGTGATCCATCCAATCATCGCCCAGGCCGGAACCAGGGAACAGATCACACAATCGCATATCCGACTCAAAGTTGTCGATGCCACTCAACTCCGAAAAATTTTCGGCGATGAAAATCACATTTCCACCACGATCGGCCTTAGCAAAGAGTTTTGGATTTTCAACCGGTTCGTTAATCTGGGAAAGTTGTTCATAAGATTTTTCCAGTGAACCGTACAACGCTCCGATCTCTTTCGTCAACTGACGCGCGTTTTGCTCAGAACTGATGAGCTGGTTGATTGTCTTGTTGACCTGCTTCGCTGTTGGCCGGAATACAAATATTAATTCCAAAGCAATTACGACAAGTGAAATCACAAGCAGTGTGTACTCAAGCCTGCTCAACGTTCTAACCTTGGCATGCGCTTCGGCATCGTATTGAAAGACAATCCGATCCATGCCGCTAAGGAAGGCGGCTTCGTTAGTGATGATGCTTTCAATGTGTGGCCTCAGTTCCTGATAATCAGTCAACGGATCAGCCTGCAGCTTTTCGGTGATCTCCCGCCCGTTCGCGTACATCGCTTCGAACGCGGCGCTCGTGCTGCTGAACATCGCGTTTATGGTCTCACTGTTGTTGCCGGGCAGACCCAGGCTGTCGTTACCGTTGAGCAAGCCATCTTGCGAAGATCTCCAGAGTGAAAGAGAGGAAGTGAGTTCTTCGAGAATTTTTTTTCTTTCAGTGGAATCCTGCGCGGGCGACAAAAACAAAGCGGCCTTGCTGATGCGTTGACTCAGCATCCGTTGTCGACCCGCAACGTTAATTACGTGGGAATCCGTCAGCTGCGCGCGAAGGTGACGCTGTATCAACAGCTGTCCCACGAGCAGAGAACAGGCAACGACGCTCAACGCCAGAACATACAACAAACCCAACCGGCTGAAGCGGTTGATACTGTGTTGTGCGCCGTTGAATTTGAGATTCATGTACCGTTCTAAAATTAGGCAAATTCCCGCCTCCGCCGACAAAAAATCCCTGCGAGGGCAGATAACCTATTCTGGCACACCTATGTAAACGAAGCCATCCTCGACTTTCACCGGAAAAACGGCAATGCGGTTTTCCTCGGCGTTGAGACAGTGGCCCGACCTTAGAGAAAAGGTTCTCTTGTGAAAAGGACACGCTACCTTCGGTTCACCTTCCTGCGATCCGATCAAACCTCGCGATAGTACCATCTGCATTTTATGCGGGCATTGATTCTGGCATGCATACCATTCGTTGCGACGTGAGAAATTGAATACAGCAATCTGAAGGTTGCGATAGCGGACGCATGCTCCACCGTTGGCAGGAAAGTCGCTCACACGTGCAGCTTTGAACCACGTCGTCACAGCTGCTCCATCAGTTTGTACAGGTTTCGTTGTCTCCATTTCAAGATTGCCGTAAAGTTTTCTTGTCCCAGTCGACCGGGCACTTCTGTCCGCGCATTTCGACGAACTCCAAAGTTTCATCCGTTTCTTCGCTGTTGACAAAATGCCTGTATTGTGCTCGCAGGTCCGGCGACTCAACAACGCGCTTCCATTCGCATTCATAGTTGTCGATGAGCTCCTGCATTTCCTTCTCGAGCGTTTCACCAATTCCAAGCGAGTCATTGACGACTACATCACGGAGATACTCCAGGCCACCTTCCATTTTGTTCAGCCACGTGGCAGTCCGTGTAAGAGGGTCAGCTGTTCGGATGTAATACATCAGAAAGCGATCAATGAGTTTGACGCAGGTTCCTGTGTCGACATCTGCAACGAGCAACTTAGCATGCTGAGGACGGGCACCACCATTGCCACATACATACAGGTTCCACCCTTTCTCCGTCGCGATGATTCCGAAATCTTTAGACTGCGCTTCAGCGCATTCGCGTATACAACCTGACACCGCACCTTTGATCTTGTGCGGTGCGCGAAGTCCCTTGTAGCGGTTTTCAATGAATATTGCGAATGAGACGGAATCCTGAACACCATACCGGCACCATGTAGAACCCACGCAACTCTTGATGGTGCGCAAAGCTTTACCATAGGCGTGACCGCTTTCAAACCCTTCTGCAATCAACTCTTCCCATATGTCAGGAAGTTGGTCGACCCGTGCTCCAAACATATCGATGCGCTGGCCGCCGGTGATCTTCGTATAGAGGTTGTACTTTTTGGCAATGCGGCCGATAGCGATCAGTTTGGCCGGCGTGATTTCTCCTCCGGGAATGCGAGGAACAACTGAATAGGTTCCCCCACGCTGAATGTTTGCCAGGAATCTGTCGTTCGTATCCTGGATCGTTGCCTGTTCCGGAACAGGTTCATTCCATGCGCTCGCTAAAATGGAGGCGACGGCAGGTTTACAAATCTCACAACCGTCGCCCTTCCCGTGTGAGTCGAGCAGGTCATCAAATGTCCTGGCGCCAGTTACGCGCACAATGTCATACAATTCCTGACGTGAATAGTCGAAGTGTTCGCACAGCGATTTCTTGATCGTATGTCCAAGCGACTCCAGCGTCAGCTTGAGAAGGTCGTTCACGAGAGGTGCACAGCCGCCGCATCCCGTACACGCCCGGGTCGCTTTTTTGATGTCTTCGATCTTTGTCGCACCGCATTCCGTCACCTGGCCGACAATGTCGGCCTTGGTGACGTTTTCACAGGAGCAGATCTGTGCGGTGTCGGGCAAATCACCGACGCCCCCACCTGTCTTTTCAGGGGCGCCGCCAATGCCGATCAAAGTCTCCGGATTTTCCGGAAGAGGCATGCGATTGATCATCATCTGATGTAGCATGTTGTAGGCAGAAGCGTCGCCTACAAGAATGCCGCCCACCAGATACTTGCCATCTTCTGATATGTTGATTCTCTTGTAAATCCCTTTGCGCGTGTCTTTGAATGCGATGGGTACGCTGCCCGGCGTTTCAGCAAAGGGATCGCCGAAGCTGGCCACGTCCACACCGATCAGCTTCAGTTTGGTCGACATATCGAAACCGCGGAACGATCGCGACATATCGCCGTTGAGTTGTCGAACTACAACCTCCGCCATGTCATAGCCCGGAGCGACCAGTCCGTATACCATATTATTGTGCGAAGCGCATTCACCAATGGCAAAGATGGACTCGTCGTCCGTGCGCATGTAATTATCCACAACAATGCCGCCACGGGCAGCTACGTGCAGTCCGCACGCACGCGCCAGTTCATCCCGCGGACGAATGCCCGCAGATATGACAAGCATGTCAACGTTCAGACGACTTCCGTCGCTGAACACCAACCCTTCCAACTTTCCATTTCCCTCGATGGCCTTCGTGCTCTTGCTTGTATGGATGTGCAAACCCAGTTGCTGAAGCTTCATTTTAAGTACATCCGCACCTGCATCGTCTACCTGACGTGGCATGAGTCGCGGCGCAAACTCGACGACGTGCGTTTCGAGACCAAGGTCTACCAGCGCCTTCGCCGCTTCCAGTCCAAGCAACCCTCCTCCCATAACAGCGCCTCGCAACGCTTTTTTGCTGTACGCTTCGATGTGATGCAAATCCTCAATTGTGCGGTACACAAAAACGCCATGGCGCTCCGTACCTTCCATCGTCGGAACGAACGCGGCGGATCCTGTGGCCAGAATCAGGACATCATAGTGATCAGTGTGACCATTGTGTGTGCGGATCGTCTTATGCTTGCGGTTAATCTCCGTCACCAGTTCCCCGGTGTGGAGTTCAATATTGTGTTCTTCATACCATGACCGCGGCGCCATGAGAAGGTTGTCCGCCGTGATCCCGCGGAAGTAGTCGCTGAGATGAACGCGGTCGTATGCCGGGCGCGGCTCCTCACCATACACGACGATTTCGAATGCAGACCCGGCGGCACTATTCCGCAGTTTGTCGCAAAACCGGTAGCCAACCATCCCGTTACCGACCACAATAATTCGTCTCATTCCGTATAATTACGTACCAAAAACCAATATTCGACAGTAAAAATACGTATTTAATGTCGATACGCAAGAATAAAGTACGTAATTTTACGTATACGTTTGCACCGGGTAGCGAACAAGAGGCACTCCTTAGTATATAGGGGTTTTGATTTGCGGTTATCGATTGTCGATTTTTGATCTGCGATTAGATCGCAAACAGCACGCTTACATTATGCAGGACGACAAACTCGCGAGAGCCTTCGAGGCTTTTGATGCCTACAACAGCCAGGATCCCAATCATGAAGTGGATGGAGGGAGATCGTTTCCCAAGGAAGTGCTGTATGCGGAGCGGATGACGCGACGTCTGGCTGCGTTTGCGCCGGAGGCTCCGGATTATGTCAAGCTGGCGGCGCGTTGCCAGCACATTGGCCGCTGGGAAATTCCGCGGTCCAGTTATCCAATGGACCGAAAGGGATACCTCACCTGGAGGAATGAATTGAAAAGACACCATGCTGTCATAGCGGAACGGATATTGAAGTCGTGCGACTACGACGAAGCCACCATCGAACTCGTGAAGTTCCTCGTCTTGAAAAAACAACTTCACACCAACCCCGACACGCAGCTGCTTGAGGATGTCGTGTGCCTCGTCTTCCTGGAACATTATCTGGAAGACTTTGCGTCGCGTAATGAAGAAGAAAAGGTAGTCGACATCCTGCGTAAGACACTGAAAAAGATGTCACCCCGTGCCATCAATGAGGCACAGCAAGTGGTCCAATCAGACAGCATTCGGAAGCTGCTCGAGAAAGCCGTGTCAGTCGCGTAGCTCCTGCGCAATCACAAGAAATTGTCGACTTCGCGATAAGCCCTGATGAGCGCAAGTTCACCTTCCTTGCCGGGGAGGGCATTGCCGTGTTCCATTCCCATCACACCGCGATATCCTTTATTGTAGATGTGCTTGAAGACGTTCTTGTAGTTTATTTCACCGGTCGTGGGTTCCTTCCTTCCCGGGTTATCTCCGATCTGGAAGTAGGCGATCTCATCCCAACACAGATCAATGTGCGGGATCAGGTGTCCTTCATTACGTTGCATGTGATAGATATCGTAAAGGATCTTACAGGACGGAGACCCAACCGCTTTACAGATCATGTAGCTTTGGTCTGAATTTCGGAGGAAGAGGTCTGGCGTATCACTCAGCGGTTCCATGACCATGACGAGGCCGTGTGGTTCAAAGATTTCTGCGCCTCGTTTATAGGCCTCGATCACATTGGCAGTCTGGATGCCAATGGGAAGGTTTCTTTCAAAAAATCCCGGCACCACTGTCATCCATTTGGCATTTACACGCTTGGCGGCCTCGACCGACTTCCGGCACGCGTCCAGAAAGACATCAAGATGCTCCTTCTTGCCCGTGGTCAGGGACACCTTCCAGTTTTCGCCACCATCAACAACAAACACGCCCATTGTCATGCCGAGCTTCGCCAGCTCCTCGCCGATCTTCTTTTGTTCCTCAATGGGCCGGCTAAGAAGGCCGTTATCTTCGATGGCCCTGAAGCCCTGGTCATGCATGAACCGGATCTGATCGATAAAATTGTCGCCGGCGTGATTCTTGAACATTCCCGCGTGCGGCGCATAGTTCAGGTTAAAGGGTTTTCCGGCTAAAGGTGTGTTTTCATCAGCTGCGTTGGCCGCGGTTGCTCCGACCGTCGCGATGCCGGCAGCGGCGGCCACTGCGTTGCGAACGAACTCTCTTCTTTGCATGACAAACAATTATATATTTCAGAATTTAACCTACTCAATTTCCACACGTTCAAAAACCGGAATTGTCCTTTGAAACTCGGGAAGGTCCGCGGCCCTGTCGAAAGTGCTGATCCTGTCCTGCTCTATCCAGTACTCCTGAACTTCGGGATGCTCCCCGACGAGGTCAACCGCCTCCTCGCTGGTCCATTCGAATATCACGAGGATGCGGCCGTCGCGCGCTTTAAGGCCGATGACCTTTGTGTCGGTAATAAAACCATTTCTCCGTAACATTGGAAACGCGGCACGAAGGTGGCTGAGTAGCTCTTCCTCCTTACCTTTGTGCGGTCTGTACAATATGACACCAACGGGGCGCATCTTTTCGGGTTTAAGAATCAATTTAGGAACATTCCAGGAATTATTGAACGCGGACTCCGGAATGAAAAGGATACTATGATTCCACAAAAGAAGATTCATCGTCCTCTTATCGAGGCTGTGGTCCATATACTAAGATCCGTATTTGAAGGCGACGGATATGCTGACCGGGTTCTGGAAGCCACCTTCAAGAATAATCCCAAATGGGGCTCACGTGATCGGAGGTTTATTGCAGAAACAACGTACTCAATTGTTCGTCATTACCGACTACTGAAGGAAAGTGCCATGTGCGGCGATGGCAATTATTATTGCCTTATCGCGGCATACCTGACGCTCAAAGAGTTCGAAATTCCTCCCTGGCCCGAATTTCAGGTCGATCACAAAGCACTGGCTGTGCGGCACAGGGAAATGCTCGACATAAGGAAGGTACGAGAGTCTATACCGGATTGGCTGGACGATCGCGGTGAACGCGAGTTGGGTGAACGATGGACAAAGGAATTGCAGGCACTTAACGAGGAGGCCCATCTGGTTCTGAGAGCCAATACGTTGAAGAATACAGCTGGCGAGCTGCAGCACATTTTTATTGAAGAAGGTATAGAAACGGAACTTGTGGATGGATTTCCGGATGCCCTCATTGTCAAAAAACGACAGAACATATTCAAGTTGAAGTCGTTTCACGAAGGTCGATTTGAGGTGCAGGATGCCGCGTCTCAAATGGTAGCGCCGTTCGTGGATGTGGCACCGGGGATGCGCGTCATTGATGCCTGCGCAGGCGCAGGTGGCAAGAGCTTGCACCTTGCCGCGCTGATGAACAATAAAGGCCGTCTTATCGCCCTCGATGTTGCTGGATGGAAGCTGGATGAATTGCGACGACGTGCACGCCGCGCGGGAGTAAGTAATCTTGAAACCCGGTTGATTGATTCGCCGAAGGTCATCAAGCGATTAGCAGAGAGCGCCGACAGAGTATTGCTCGATGTCCCTTGCTCCGGACTTGGTGTATTGAAACGAAATCCCGATACCAAATGGAAGCTGACCGAAAAACAACTTGAAGAAATCGGAAGGCAACAGGAAGAGATATTGAATGCCTATTGCACAATGGTCCGTCCGGGGGGCGACCTGATATACGCGACCTGTAGTATACTGCCATCGGAGAACGAAAAAAGAATCAGCGCCTTTCTTGAGCGACGTGGAGGCATGTTCGAACGTGTTGAAGAAAAGAGACTGTGGCCCTCAGACGGCTTCGATGGATTTTATATGGTACGGTTGCGGCGAGCGACGCAAACGGGCTAATAGCGTCATTCTCAGCAGGTAATCTACGCTCGTTTTGCCGGACGCATTTTTTGCGGTATTTTTATGCTTGCGGTACTTTTGAACTTTTTAATCTCTTAATATTTGTTCTGCTTGCAGCGCAGCACAAATCCGGCACAAATTTTTGGCCCTTATGCTTTTTAACAGTTTTGCATTCGTAGTTCTGCTGGTCATCACGTTTGCATTGTACTACACGCCGCGATTGTCCCGCTTCCAAGTTCCGATACTTATCCTTTCAAGTCTGACCTTTTATTCGTACAACCAACCCATATTGGTACTGTTGCTGCTGGCATCAATTACGATAAACATCTTGTCAAGCTATGCCGTCACTTACGGGAACCAGAAATACCGCAAGCTCTATGCGGTACTTGGCGTCGTCTTGAATCTGTCCGTACTCCTGTTCTTTAAATACAGTCCGTTATTCGGACGAACCTTGTTCAGGGAAACGAATTCCATTGGAGAATTTCTAATCAGCATACCGCTCCCTGTCGGAATCTCGTTCTTCACGTTTCAAGGAATCAGTCTGGTCGTAGATGTATTCAAGCAGAACTATTTTAAGGACACCGAACTGATACCATCTTCACTTTGGGACCACACTAAGCGGACAGCCTTTTTTATAAGCTTTTTCCCTCAACTGGTGGCCGGTCCTATTGTAAAGGGTCATGAATTCATGCCGCAGATTGAAGTCAAGAAATTCAAGGATATCGACTGGGAAAGGTGCTTCCGCCTAATCGTATTGGGGTACTTTCTCAAAATGGTAATCGCCGATAACCTGAAGGAGTTCACGTTCTGGATCGCGTACCCCTATTTTCAGGGATTTAAAACCATGCAGCTTATTGGGCTGTTGCTTGGATATTCCTTTCAGATTTTTGCTGATTTCGCAGGATACTCACTCATCGCCATCGGCCTGGCAAAGCTGTTTGGATACAACTTCAAAGACAATTTCAACTTTCCCTACATATCCACTTCGTTCAAAGAATTCTGGAAGCGCTGGCATATTTCTCTGTCATCCTTCCTCATGGAGTATCTGTACTTTCCACTGGGCGGTAACAGAAAAGGTAAAGTTCGAACCTACATTAACCTGATGCTTACCATGATACTCGGAGGGCTATGGCATGGTGCCGCCTGGAGCTATGCTGTATGGGGAACATTCCATGGCCTGGCGCTCGCTGTTGAGCGATTCATCACAGACCGGGTAAAACTAAATCCAAACAGACTGATCAACACGCTTAAGGGGCTCATGGTATTCTGTTTTGTAACGCTGGCGTGGCTCCTGTTCAAGTTGCCTGAATTCAGTCATGTAATAGAATACTTTAAGGCCATGTCGCTCAACCAGGGGTTGTTGTCGGGATCATTGCTGTTGTATATCATGCTCTACTCAATCCCGGTAATCGTGTACCACATACACTACCTTGTCCGCGAAAGGAAAGCGTACGAAACCGTCCGACAGGTGGAATATCTGCCGTATGGGCTAATGGTATTCCTGATCATTACGAACAGCGGACCCGCTGGAGCCTTTATTTATTTCCAATTTTGACCATGATCAAAAAATCACTACTGACCGCCGTCGTCCTCCTGTTGCTGCATGCATTGGTCGTGTACCTCTACCCTATATCGAGCACGCAGTATGCATTACAGGGCAACACAATCAAGGCTCAGCAGTTCATATATGGCAGCGCACAGGAAAACATTATCATTGGATCATCGCTGTCTAATCGGTTGGTAATGGATAGTTTGCCCGGAATGAGCAACCTTTCATTCTCGGGGATGGGCATCTTTGATGGGCTAAGCATTCTTAATCACAGCAACGTGACGCCTCGCACCGTGTTCATCGAAACGAACATCATGTCCCGGAGCGAAAATGAACATTTTACTTCATATGTAAACTCTCCCTTACTCCGTCCGGTTAAAAAGGCAATACCTTCCCTTCGCGATGAATACCAGCCGATCGGCATGCTGGGCCAACTCGTCATAAGCATGTTGAAAGAAGATATGGCTGGTGAAGAAGTTATGGATCAGACGGCGGCAACCCAGCAAC
This sequence comes from Cyclobacteriaceae bacterium, assembly GCA_036563875.1. GTDB lineage: Bacteria > Bacteroidota > Bacteroidia > Cytophagales > Cyclobacteriaceae > ZC4RG29. The sequence continues at coordinate 10,029 of DATCLO010000175.1, read as the reverse complement.
AAGGTGACGAAACGTTCTTCAAGAAAATACTTGCCATCGAGACCGAAAAACTCAGCAAAGTACCTGATACAGCTGAACTCCTTCCGCGCTTTGAGCAGCTGGCTCTTGAAGTTGAACGTCTGGAAGCAAAGGGCGCGAGGGTAATCTTCTTTGAAATGCCGGTCAACGAGATACTTTGCGATCTGCCCCAACCTCAGGCAATTCGATCGCTTTACCGTAAGTATTTTCCGGAAAGCAAATACGCTTATATATCTGTGCCCCATTGCTCCGGTTATCGGACCACCGATGGCGCTCACCTTGCCGGGGAAGAGGCGACCCGATATACGATGTATTTCAAGACGCATGCGGAAGCATTGCTTGCAAACCAGGACAGGTTGTCAATTGGTTCCGTCACACCTCCCAAATAAGGCCTCAAGAATATCGTCATTATGCGAAGATGAAGCGTTGAGGCGACGCGCGCTTCAACACTTCAACACTTCCACATCAACCCTAAAGCAGACACCGGCTTGCTTTAGGGCTACCTCATAGCTTCCAACCGATTCGGAGGAATAGGCGCAGGTACCGCATTATCAACAGGTTTGATGGATTTCAGGTATGCGAAAATCGACCTGAGATCCTGATCTGAGAAATGGCGGTACATCTCCCAGGGCATGGGCGGCAACAAGGGACGGTTGGTTTCGAGGCCTTTGGCTTTGCCTCTGCGGATGGCAGTCTCGAATTGCTCATACGACCAGTTACCAATGCCGGTGTCGTCGGGTGTCAGATTAGCGGAGAACGACACACCCCATGGGCCTACAAACGCAGTTAACCCCATATCAAACAGCACCCATTGCTGCGCATCATCCGGAATGTCCGGCACAGGCTGCTGGCTGGGGTGACCGGACAATAACCTAGCGGTGTCAATCGCCGGGCCTTCAGGGGTCATTACTTTAGGCGAGTGGCAATCGTGACACGCGCCTATCGTAACCAGGTAAGCGCCACGTTCTATCATTTCGGCGGAATCAGTTGAAGCATAGGATTCGGACCATGTACCATGATCCTCTTCGCTGTGTGAACCACAAGCCGCTATCAGCAACATAGCTGCAACTATCAATACGTTTTGTTTCATTTGAATCATCATAGTTTTTGTTGACTACCTGCCTTAACGCAGCCTGACCCGCGGCCCGTCAACGCGCTGTCGAGGAAGACCTACGCGAAATCACCTAAAACCATTTATCATCCCCGAAAGCAGGGAAAAACCAAAAAAAAGCGCACCTGGTGTAACCCTATCCCGCAAATTCCGTGATAAGCACGTATTGAAAACGGCCATATGATAAGGTCAGTCCGGCATGTGATCCCTGTCTGATGAGTTCAGTTCACAAGTATATCGCCGTCAGCAATCCCGATATCCCGCTTCTTCGTTCGGAATCCAACCCTGATCCACGTATGGGTGTTCTAACCGATGTTTCGGGGCTCATGACGCGCTCATTTGATCCCAACGACCTCCCGAACGGTTATGAAGCACACCTGCACGACATCTACCTGCCCAACGCTACGGTAAGAACATACCGCGGCAAGTTTGCCTACAACGTACGGTTAGTCACAGAAAGCGGCACCAATGGCGAGAATGTAGGAAGTTGTCTGTTCCTCGACGGAAAGATGACCACGGTACTGGATGGTAAAAGTCGCGGTGTCGTCATCAGCAAGGGCCAGCAAAATTTCAAATACGATCCAAACCGCGAGTTCTCACACTGGGGAGACGCTGATACATCGTATCACATCCTCCATTTCTCGATTGATCCCAAATATTTCATCTCCTTTTTGCCACAGGATGAAGCGTGGGCTGACAATCTTATGAACAGAATAATGAGACGCGAACGGATCATCGGCGACAGTCCGGCGTACATAAGTTTGCAGCAGCACAAGGCGATTCAGAATTTGTTCGACTGCCCCATGAGCGGAAAGATGGCGCAAATTCTGATGGAGACTTCGGTTGTTCAAATTGTATTGTGGCAACTGCACGCGTTGTTTCGTGATTCAGAAAGTATGCGACCCTCAAAGGTCGCAGCCCGCGATCGCGATGTGGCAATAGCACTGAAGGAGTATCTTAACGCAACATTCCTCGAGGATCATTCTCTTGTGAGCCTGGCCCGACACTTCGCTGTCAATTCCAACAAGCTCATGTTCCTGTTCAAGAATGTCTTCGGCATAAGCATTTTCGAATACATTAGCGACATGAAAATGGAGTACGCGATGCGGCTCATACGCGATGATCGAAAGTTTGTGACCGAAGCTGCTCGCATCCTCGGCTACAAGAATCCGCACCACTTCTCAGCTGCTTTCAAAAAGAAGTTTGGCATTTGTCCATCCGCAGTCAAGTAGTTGGTAAACCTCCATGGTCTACGTTACACAATTGATCCACGTACGCGAGACAAACGCGACTCTATTTGCTGAGTTCGACACGGCACTGAGCACACTGGTTCAGCGACATAGTGGAATGTTCCTGTTTCGACTTCGACCTGATCCACTCAACCTTATCGCATCGACGATAGGCATTCCGTATGAAGTGCAATTGCTTCGATTCGAGACGGAAGATGGTTTCGATAACTTCATGCGTGACGAGGAGCGAAAACATCTGCTTCTAGCAAAGGAACACGCAATACGTTCTGTCATTTTGATCAAAGGACAACTCGTAGCATCAGCTACGAAGAAGTCGACAATACTCTGACTTTCATCATTCATTCAATCCTGCTGACACACCGTTTGGGCGACAGTTCCCGTTATCTATCGCCGGTTCTCTGCATTACAATAGTCGTCCTCAATAATATTTGGTACCTTTGCTATTCCCTCGAACCAAAGTAAAGTGTATTGCTATGGATGTAATGGATGAACAAAAGCATTGGGATTCGATCGGAAGCAGGTACGACGAGGAAATTTTTGATGTCTTCCGGTTGAACAAGTCGCGCAAACTTCAAAAGTATTTGAAGAAGCATGCGAATCCCAGACACAGAGCAACAGATTTCGGATGTGGAACAGGTAAGTCGTTTCGTTACCTTGCTCCATCGTTCAGTGAAGTAGTTGCCATTGACATCTCACAGAATCTGATCGACATCGCCAGGGAGTCAGGATATCCTAACGTAACCTTTAAGCGTATGGACCTGACCGAAGAAAATCTGGATCTTCCAAGAACAGACTTTGCATTTTGTTGCAATGTCGCCATCCTCCCTGAGCCTGAAGGAAACCAATCGATACTTCGTAACATTCAGCAAACCCTGAAACGCAACGGCACTGCGCTCGTAGTCGTGCCCTCGCTCGAGTCGGCGTTGTACTCTTCGTGGATGCTTGTTGAATGGTACAGACGGGAGGGCGTTGAAACTCACGAAATCCCTGAGTCAGAACTGAGCTATTTCAACGGAAGGAAAAATATCGCCCAGGGTGTCGTGTTTATCGACGGTGTTCCCACGAAACACTATCTGGAAACCGAACTTGAGGTATTGTTCAACAGCATAGACCTAAGCATCGACACGATCGACCGGCTGGAGTACGACTGGAGTACGGAATTCGATTCCCCTCCATCGTGGATGGCCGAGCCTTATCCCTGGGATTGGCTCATAGAATGCCGGAAAAAATAGACTCAAAAATCCGCTGAACTCCAGCGGATTTTTTGCTTTTTAACTATCCTGTACCGGCCTGCCTTTGGTCCCTCCCGCGCATAAAACAAACATCAAATTTGTTTTGAGACCCTTCCGTATTTTCAGTAATTTGTTAATTCCCCTTAGAATCAAAATTGACGAAGATGTCCGGCTTGTGGCGTTTTGCTTTCTGTGCGTTCCTCGCAGTGTGTGTGGTTGACGCTGGTGTCACATATGCGCAACGTATAAAATCCTACGTCCAGGAGATTCCGGGCACGGACGTGAAGTTCAAAATGATCGCTATTCCGGCGGGTACGTTCACCATCGGAAGTCCAGCGGGTTCACCCGGCAGAGAGAGTGATGAAGGTCCCCAAAAGACGATATCCATTTCAGCTTTCTGGATGGGCGAGAAGGAAGTGACGTTTGCCGAGTGGGATCTGTTTTTTAAAGACAGCCAGCTTCCCCAGCAAAAGAATATCGACGGCGTTTCGCGACCTACAGCTCAATACATAGACCTTACGTGGGGTATGGGGCGGAGTCCGAACCATCCCGCGAACAGCATGAGTCAACAGGCGGCAATGGCGTATTGCAAGTGGCTCTATGACAAGACAGGTGTCTTTTATCGCCTGCCCACAGAAGCAGAGTGGGAATACGCTTGTCGTGCCGGCAATCCCGCGCAATATCCATTTGGGAATAGTCCTGAGCAGCTAAAGGAGTACGGTTTCTTTAAGGAGAACAGCGGCGGAAAATACCATGAGACAGGAAAACTTAAGCCCAACGCGTGGGGCCTTTACGACATCCTCGGCAATCTCAGTGAATGGACTCTGGATGAATACGTGGTAAATGGATATGCTAACATGAAGTCCACCGATCCCCTCGCGATTCCAACGCGCAGGTATCCGCGCGTAGCCCGCGGTGGTTCTTATCTCGACGATGCGGAAGAACTGCGCTGTGCGAACCGCATTCCCTCGCGATCGGAGTGGAATCAGCGTGACCCACAGATACCGAAGAGTAAGTGGTGGCTGACGGACGGCATGTTCATGGGATTCCGGCTCGTACGGCCGCTGAAGACACCTACCAAAGAAGAAATCGAAAGATTTTATGAGGCATATCTGGATAAATAGTATGAACTTAGTTATACAATGCCTTCCAGGTAGCCTCGTCTAGTCAAGTATGCCATACACAAAAAACAAACCATTACAATTATGAACTCCAGTGAAAATGAGAATCGCCTTACCCGTCGCTCATTTGTGAAGAACTCCGCTGTGTTAGGCGGCGGTTTGGTTGCTATGCCCTTGTTCTCGAACGCAGGATATTTTACGTCCGTCGACGATACGATCAAAGTTGTTCTTATAGGATGCGGTGGTCGGGGAACAGGCGCTGCACGTCAGGCGCTGTTGTCCAATCAAAACGTAAAACTCGTGGCAATGGCGGACGCATTTCGCGACCGTATCGACAACAGTCTGAAAGCCATCACAGCCGAAGATGACGATGGCGTGACCGTTAAGGATCGCGTGAGCGTGACAGAAGACACAAAGTTCGTTGGATTCGATGCTTATCTGAAAGCAATTCCTCTCGCTGATGTAGTGATCCTCACGACGCCTCCGGGATTCCGGCCGATACATTTTGAGGAAGCCATCAAACAGGGCAAGCACGTATTTATGGAAAAGCCTGTTGCCACCGACCCTGCCGGTGTCAAGAAGGTGCTTGAAGTTGCGGCCCTGGCGAAACAGAAGAAACTCAATGTCGTTGTGGGACTACAACGCCACTATCAGAACTCCTATCGTGAACTCATCAAGAGAGTGCGCGACGGAATGATTGGTGATATCACTTCAGGACAGGTGTACTGGAACAGCGATGGCGTGTGGGTATATAAGAGGCAACCGGGTCAGAGCGAAATGGAATACCAGATGAGAAACTGGTACTACTTCAACTGGCTCTGCGGTGATCATATCGTTGAACAGCACATTCACAACATTGACGTCATGAACTGGTTCAAGGATGCCTACCCGGTGAAGGCGATGGGTATGGGTGGACGACAGGTCAGGACGGGCAAGGAGTACGGCGAAATATTCGATCATCACTACGTGGAGTATCATTACGCCGATGGAACCATTATGAACAGTCAGTGCCGTCACATCAAAGGCACGTATTCAAAGGTAGATGAAACCATCGTAGGAACGAAGGGAACTGTTTACTGTGGCGCTGGTCAGATACAGCTCGGAGGCAAGACGCTGTATGCTTTCGACATGAAGAAGGAAAACAACCCTTATCAGACGGAGCACGACGAACTGTTTGCCGCTATTGCGAAGGGAGAGTACAAGTTTGCTGATGCCGAGAACGGCGCTAAGTCGACGTTGACTGCCATCATCGGAAGACTGGCAACGTACTCCGGGCAGGTCATTGACTGGGAAACGGCGTTGAATTCGGGTCTGAGCATTCAGCCTAAGCGATATGCCTTTGATGCTGAACCTCCTGTCCTTCCCGACGCCGACGGTTTCTATGAGATAGCGGTACCGGGTAAGACGACGTATTTCACGGAGCGGGCAGCTGCTGGAGGAAAGTGATGCAATTCATTTCGGCGGATGCCCTGAGTCGATGAGGCGCAGGGCATCCGCCATTTGTTTGTAACTCTGTCAACTACTGGGGAGGCCTTGGAATATGGGCCTGATCACGTCCATTAGGGTCGGCGGGAGTTACATTTTCTATCTATCTCCCTCGGTCTTTGCTAGCGACGGAGGTAGATAAGCGTTAGCCGAAAATAACCATTTCCCCATCACAATTCTACTTTTTCCCAGACTGCCGGAGGGGCGCCTCCCTACTTTCTTTATCTTGCAGGTTTTACAACGCCTTGAAAATACTTCGTTCCATACCTTCCACCCTTTACAAGATCTGGGTCTTCCTGGTATTTACCGTGTTCATGATCATTCTCCTACCAGGGATCATTCTCCCTTTTTTATTCGGCCAGCGGGCAGGGTGGGTTAGTTACCGGTTTCTGGCGCTTTGGTCGTGGATCTTCAGTAAGCTGAACTTCATTCGCTACAAGATCAGAGGGAAGGAAAACATTGTGCGTGGCGAGTCGGTCATTTATGTAAGCAATCACACTTCCTTTCTGGATATTCCCGGCATCACATTGGCCATTCCGGGTCAATACAGGCCGCTGGCAAAGAAAGAGCTATTAAAGATTCCCATCTTCGGTTGGATCGCAAAGTCGGCATCCGTCATCGTCGACCGTTCTAATCCCAAGAGCCGCAAGGAAAGCATGGAGCGGCTGAAGCGGATCGTCAATATGGGGATACCGATCCTGATTTTTGTAGAGGGGACACAAAATCGAACGAAAGAGATCCTTCAGCCTTTTAAGGATGGCGCATTCCGAATGGCTATTGACACCCAGCGACCGATTCAGCCTATGGTTGTACTGGGCGCAGGTCCACTTATGCCGCCGGGGACGATCGACCTTAAGCCCGGCACAATCCACGTCATCATCGGTGAGAGGATACCTACGGAGGGGTTGACTCCCGCAGATGTCCCGGAACTGAAAGAGAAGACGTTCCACATAATGAAGAGCATGATTGAAGCAGGGCCAATAAAATGAGGCGGTTAGCCAGGTAACCTCCCTAATTCCTGTAAGTTCATAATATTCTTACACGGCTGACGAAGGTAAATTAATTCGGAGCAGGCGGGGCATTTGAGCCTTTTGGCTTTCCGTGGCGCCGACGCGTAGCCAATGCGTTGACCACATGATGTGATAAATAGGAGGCGTGGGGCGCATCCAGAGCGATATTCCTACATCGGGACGAAAAAGGGCGTATGACGGCTTAACTTTGGTGTTTGAGAACTGAAGAGGACCGTTATGAAGAAGCTTTTTGTATTGTTGCCTGCCATTCTCATTACAAGTATTCTCTGCAGCGCACAGACCCTCAATAGCAACTGGATGTCTGATCTTGAAACTGAGTTGAAGGAATTCACTTCATGTGATGACGATATGGACTGTTCGGAGTTTTCGGGCAGAGCGTTGCAGACGGTATACAAGGTCAACGATTTTTATCAACCGCAGGAAAAGCGCTTTATGCGCGTATCAGAAATCATTATCTTTTTGCAAGACAGCAAATCGTGGACAAAGCTCGGGCCGGCATACCAGCAGAATATCCTCAGCCAGGCACAGGAGTACGCTAACAACAAGAAGGCTGTCATCGCAGTGTATCCGGGGGTAAACGGCGCAGGTCATGTTGCGCTGATACTGCCGGGGGAGTTGCAGGCCTCTGGTTCGTGGGGACTCAGCGTGCCGAACTCTGCATCATTTCTGACGATTGACCCTTCAAAATCATACGTTGGGAAAGGGCTTTCGTATGCCTTTACGAAGAATCACCTCAAAGACGTTGTCATCTTCGCGCGTAATTACTGACGCGAATCCATAGTAGTTAACATAGGTTAAGAAGTGCGCCAATTCATCACTGGCGCACTTATTTTTTTTTGCTTTTTCTTGACAAAAGATTCGATCCTTTTTTACTTTATCTGACCAATAGGCCTATTGTTATCATCAATAGAACTTAAAAAAGGACTAACCTCTCAAAACATGAAAACCCTCGTACACCGGCTGGGCTACGGCCTGGCCCTCTTGGTCGTTATTGTTTCCTGTTCTCAGCCCGAGCCAGACGATCCCGTAATTGACACTTCACGCGACGTGGTTGAAGTGAGTGGAGAGTATATGACTGAGTTAATGACAGCATATGAAACGTTTGTGGAGAGTTTGTCGACCGAGGAGAGGAAACGTCTCCAATCTTTCGCAAATACACTAACTGGCCGATCGGCAAGCGCAAATGGACGATCCGCTGTTGAAGCATTCTGCCGTTGCCTGGAAAACCAGGTAAGTTGTTATGCGCGGAGTAACATATCGGAATGCTGTGCCTGTTATGATCCGAGAACACAAGTCGGGCTTTGTGGGCTATACTTTGGTATAGCCTTTTGCAAAGTTGAGGATAGAAAGGTAGAGGCTCCCGACCCGGGAAAGCCTTCAGCACCCAAGCTCCCTAGCGTGAAGATTTATCCTCTACAGCTAAAAGGCCTTGTTGACTACATTGACAGAAATGCCCTTGGAAGGGCAAGCAGCTTAAGTACGGAAAAACTGTCTGACTTTAGGAAACTGTTGTCTAAGCTGTAAGCTGCAACTCAAGCATTGAGGCAGTGCAAACCATACCATTTCTAAATGGATTGTCATGAAAAAGGCGTCGCTTATATTCCTCTTCATAGTCGTTGCACATACGGGAGAATCCCAACTGCGTGTTGATGGGAGGATAATCTTGTCTCATAGGTGGAGCAATACGCTTTACGTTCTGGGTATGGATCGGATCGACATAAATTATGGAACATTGGTGGATAGCATTCGTTTGTCCGATGATGGGTCGTTTGCTTTTACGCTTCAATCCGATACATCCGATTTCCTGCTTTACAAATTTGTACTGGCGCAGAAGGGGAAGCACCGAACCACCACGCTGGCCAGCGCGGATGACAATTATTTCTTACTGGCAAACGCAGAAAATTGCCAGCTTGAATTGACAGCACACTCAGATTCGTTGTACTACTCAGTCAAAATTGCCGGTGGAAGCATCAATCAGTCATTGCTTGTTTACAGGGACTATACAAGACCGATTCAAGAAATTTTGCGCAATAGTGAGCTCCTCATTCAAGATTATTCCGACAAAGCCAAAGGATACCAAAAGGAAATTGTACCCAGACTAATGGATCAGATTGAGGAGTTCAAGCGCAGTGTGACTCATACGCTTGATACAGCCAGTCATCCCTCTGTTGTGTTGGCAGGTCTTATTCATCTCAACTCTGCCTATCTGGGGATGCTGCCGTCGGATGTCATAAAAAAATATCTTCCGAAGATAGAGCACCTTGATTTACCCATCGTAAAAAACGCATTATCACTGGCCGAAAGTATTGTCAGTAACCGGCGCGGCTTGATCCTTCCAGATCTGGCATTCAAGGATCGGAATGGAGACTCTCTTTCTCTTTACGATGTAACCAAAAAACTAACGGTCATTGACTTTTGGGCGTCCTGGTGCAATCCGTGCAGGAAGGCAAACAGAAATGAATTACCCGACCTGTATGAAATATTAAGGAAGGATCCCGAAAAGCAACTAATCTCGATCAGCATCGACACGAATCAGGAACAATGGAAGATGGCGATGGATGCCGACAAGGTGACTTGGCCTCAATATGTTGATAGTGGTGGCGCGTATTCAAAACTGTTGTCCGTGTATGCCGTACCCCTTTACCTGGTTCTTGACGAACAGAAACGAATCATTTACGAAACCATATCTTCCCACCTGTTATTACAATTCCTCTCAAATGTGGATAGTCCGTAGAGGGGTCCTCCCTCTGCGGACCCATGGGTTTTTGTTTATTTGGGCTC
>DATCLO010000174.1:0-15782 GCA_036563875.1 Cyclobacteriaceae bacterium | reverse complement strand
ATCCATAGCCGCACAGTACCAGCATCAGACCGTACTTCAACGTTGACTGCATCCAGCGATTTTTTGGAGATCAGTGGAGTGAAGTTATGCACTTTTTTGGCGTTCCTTTTCACGCCGGTCCAGATCATCGATTACAGCGAGCAGGTTGCTCTTCTTGCCTTCACGAAACATGACCTTGCGGAGGTATGATTCGACCGGCAGAATGAGAAGCGCTATCAGAACCTGGAGAAGGAAATCAGCAAGCGGACTCGAAGTAGAAAATGAGTGGCCAGCCAACGTCTGGATGAATTCAATCAATAGGATGATCGTGAGCAGGGCCAGCATGCGGCTCACGAATCGATACCTGAGGCTAAGCTTCAGCGACAACCAACCCAGCATTGCGAACACCGCCAACTCCATCGCATAAAACCACGTGCTTTTCCAGAACAATGGTCGCACCGTAAACCGCACTGGTTCCATTTCGTGAATCTGGCCAAGAATATCCCGCGACTGAACCTGCAACGTGTATGCACCGGGAGGCAAATAGGGTATGGAGATTTTGTTGTTCAAGACGGACCAGTCCGACCAATCATCACTTATACCCGATAGAAAATAGCGGTACTCCGACGATGCTGGTCCAAGATAGTTCGGCCGCACCACGTGAAATATTACGGGACCACCGTCTTGTTCCACAGCAATGCGACCGGCGGGATCAATATGGCGGTCACCCTGGGTAACTGAGTGGAGCACCAATGAAAAGGACGGTGTGAAGTTGCGCATGCTTTGCGGTGAGACGCGATACAACGCGTCCGTATTGTTGATAACCCAGAGGTCCTGGCTGTTCTCAATTTCGTTTATTGCACGAATGTCATCGAGAAGGCGCAACACATTGATCCCCGCGTCGATCCGAGATCCCAGGGTCTTCCAGGAGTGCGCATCCGAGTACCACACCGTGCCGGAAGAGGCAAAGTACGCGTATGGTTCCGGCAAACTGTCAATACGAACCAACGGGCCATCCATACTTTCAAAATAATAGAAGCCGCTTCGATTCGCGAATATGGGTCGGTTGCCCCACGCGAACCCTATTGTTTGAGAGAAGTCTCTGTTTTCAATAGACAAGGCGCGCAGAACAGAAAAGCGGTCGCCGTCGACCGAGGTTTGATATATCGTGTTGATGCCACAAAACCATAATGAACCATCATGCTCGAACACTTGTGACACGAGGTCATCAATGCTATTCAGGACATCAACCTGCTTCCAATCCTTACCACTTCGGGCGAGAAGAATTATCCTGTTATCGTAGGCAGAAACGATGAGGTGACCATCGCTTGAAGCGAAGGCGAAACGAACCGGAAGGTTGAGAACTTGTCGTGCATTAACGCCGTCTATCTCAAATACCCCTCCCAACCCTGAAGCAAGCAATCGATCGCCGAGGCGCGTCAATGACGAGACTTTCGCTGTTATGCCGCTTACAGGTTTATAAATGTAGCGTTCCGACTTCAGCACGCGCACAGTTCGCTGCTGCATTTCCTTTTTTTCCTTCCTCCGCAGGAATGCGAATAATCCTTTCCGTCTTGCTTTCGGTTCGTCGTCATCGCTACTTGAGCGCTTCACCTCTACGGGTTCATACCATGTTGTTTCCTCGTAGACTGGTTCACTGGTCAGCCGGTACAATCCAAGAGATGTTCCTACATAGACATCGTCGTTAAAGGTTTCTGCACACAGGAGGTTTCCATGAAGGCCCTCATAGCTGCTGTAGTCTCTGAAGGGCATGCCCGGCGCAATGCGTGTGAATCCGTAATCATGAGCGACCCAAACATTTCTGCCCTGATCGACATATATCGCATAGACTTCGTTATCCGGCAAACCGGTATTGTAGTCGAGGACTGTAGTAATCTTTCCGGAAACCGGATCAGCGAAAATGATGCCTTTGCGGAGCGTGCCGATCGCTATGAGGCGCTCGTTCACCCATCGCATCTCGACAATGCTTCCCGCCGAAAGCAATTCCTGTTCACCAGTGAGTATGGGCTTCAACTGCAAGTTGTGATTGCACGTAAAGAGCCGGTCGTCGGAGGTAGCTATGAGACACTGCTCGCCAAATGTGGATGAGAATACGATATCGGGAATTTGTATCGACCCAAAGCGCGCGGGTCGGAACGCGTTATGTCCTTCAAGTTGCAGGATGCCCATGCGCTCAGTGCTGATGAAAATTTCACCGAAGACTTCAGCGATCGAAGTGAATGCGCCAGCGCTTTCCGGCACCGTGATTACACTGACGCTGTCACCTTCCAGAATGGCCAGCGTCTGATCGCTGAGGAAGTATATCGCATCCTGCTGAACAGCCATGGCGAAGAAGTCACCTTCGACACGTTGCGGATGTATTCTCGCTTCCATCGCTCCATTCGCGCCAGGTCGCAAGTCACCGAAGCCGCCTGTGCCGCCCCAGTACAATGTGCCGTTCTCGCCAGCCGCTACCGTATACACGGCGCCAGCTGCCGGAATCAGGTTCCAGTTGGTTCCATCAAATTGGAGAATGCCGGCGCGGGTCGCGAAATACATGAACCCACCCGCATCCTGAACCATGTCGAATGCGGCATGGTCGATCTTCTTATCTGAGGGAGTAAAGTGTGACAGGAAATAGTGCCCCGGTTGAGCACGACAAAAAAAAGAAACCAGGGTGAGTACGTATAAAAAGTTCCTCATAGGGATACGTCGCCAACCAAATTTAACCATTGCAGACGGCCAAACCTAAAACGCCGTTAGCAGGGCATGTAATGAAAATGCCCGATATGAAAGGTTATTGGTGTGTCTTAGCTAATGCGGCTCCAGTTCATGGCGGATTTGCGATTTTTCCTCAGTTGCGCCGCGATAACTTCATGTTCAGGCAGCTTCAAATCCGGATCTCTTTCCAGTATTTCGATGGCTGCTTCGCGGGCCTCCCTAAGTATGTCACCGTCCAGGGCAAGGTCCGCAATGTGAAGGTCCGGTATTCCGCTTTGTTGTGTCCCCATCAGGTCACCGGGACCGCGAAGTGCCAGGTCAGCTTCTGCGATCTCGAAACCGTTATTGGTTCTGACCAGAGTATCGATTCTTTTTTTTGAATCGGCAGAGAGCCGGGAATTTGTCATCAGAATACAATACGATTGATCGGCGCCCCGTCCGACTCTTCCGCGCAACTGATGCAGTTGCAGCAATCCAAACCGTTCGGCATTCTCTATGATCATAACGGTGGCATTGGGCACGTCAACTCCGACCTCGATCACAGTCGTAGCCACCATAATTTTGGTCTCTCCCCGAACGAAGCGATCCATCTCAAACGCCCGGGCATCCGGTTTCATCTTACCGTGGACGATGCTGATAGCATAGTCAGGAAATGCACGGCAAATACTTTCATAGCCGTCCATGAGGTGCTTCAGGTCGAGCTTTTCTGACTCTTCTATCAACGGGTACACAATATATACCTGACGGCCCTCGCTGACTTGATCGCGGATGAATTGATTGACCTGCAATCTGTGTGAGTCATCGCGATGTACAGTCTTGATCGGCTTTCTTCCCTTTGGCAGCTCGTCAATTATTGAAACGTCCAGATCACCATAAAGTGTCATGGCAAGCGTTCTGGGAATCGGCGTTGCGCTCATCACCAGCACATGGGGGAACACGTTGTCGCTCTTCGACCAAAGCTTTGACCGCTGTGCCACGCCGAAGCGATGTTGCTCGTCGACGATCGCCAGCCCAAGCCGATTGAAGCGCACTTCCTCTTCAATGAGCGCGTGCGTTCCTATCAGGATCTTGATCACGCCAGCAAGTAGCAGTCGGTGCATTTCCTGCCTTGCTCCCTTCGGCGTACTGCCAGTAAGGAGTGCGATGGGCAAGCCCATGGCGTTGGCAAACCGCGAAAGGTTGTGAAAGTGTTGTTGCGCAAGAATTTCTGTCGGCGCCATCAACGCGCACTGTGCCTGACTTCCACACACGATCAGCATGCAAATGAAGGCGACAATGGTCTTACCGCTGCCGACATCGCCCTGCAGAAGGCGGTTCATTTGCTTTCCCGACTTCAAGTCAGCATAGATTTCCTTGATGACACGCTTCTGCGCAGCTGTTAGCGGAAACGGAAGGACCTCGTTGTAAAAGGTGTTGACGAGAGACGTGTTGTTGAAAACCTGGCCGGGAAATTTTTCTTTCCTCAGGAGCTTCATCTGAATCAACCGAACCTGGGTGAAGAACAACTCTTCGAACTTCAGGCGTCTTCGGGCACGGTTGAGTGTGTTAAGGTCAGGAGGAAAGTGTATGGAGTGTAACGATTCTGCGCGGGACATAAGGCCTCTGTCGGCGCACAGGCGCGCTGGAAGTGTTTCATAAATTTTACCGGACGCCTGCTGGAGTGCTTCACGCATCATCCGTGAAAAGACCTTGCTGTCGATGTGCCTCGCCCGGAGCTTTTCGGTTAGCGGATATACGGGATGAAATGATCCGCGGGTTTCAGTCGCTGCTGATGACAGTTCAAGTTCCGGATGCGCAATGTTCCATTTCGTCCCATACCGGGTGGGTTTCCCAAAAACAACATACTCGACTCCAGGCTTCAGCTTGGTTGCGATCCAGTTGATGCCCTGGAACCAAACCAGCTCCAGTGTTCCGGTTCCATCAGAAAACTGTGCCGTCATCCTCCGGCTTCTGCCGGTTCCGTGGAAGTCTACGCGCTTAATCGTTCCTCTTAACTGCACATAGGGCATTTCGTCCGCAATGTCGCTGATGGAATAGAAGCGCGTTCTATCTTCGTAACGAAAGGGGTAGTGTTGAAGAAGGTCTCCATAGGTGAAGATGGAAAGCTCCCGATTCAACAGTGCTGCCCGTTGTGGTCCGACACCCTTGAGGAATTCAACCGACGTTTCAAAAAAAGTCGCCATGACTAAGAAGCAAATCTTAAAAAAATTTTTGCAGAGCTTTGGTAACTCACCTGAGACAATTCTCCTAAATTGCGGTGTCTTTAATTTCCGTGGTTAATATTTTACTGGCAATTGAGTACTGACCCGGAGTCGTTTGCGATGGAAAACCCTAAACTATACAAGGGCATTGAGTATGTACAACTCAAGGAGCTCCCGGAGGATCAGCAGCAGAAGATTACGCAATCATTGAGTCGCGAGCTCTTCATCAAAATCTTAATCGACGGTCAACTTCATCAGGACTGCATCCTGTACAAGGACTATAAGCAGTGGTTTGAGAATGTTTACAGCGCTCCCGCATCCAACGAACCGTCTGCTCCAGAGCCAGCATCCGCGACCGTTACATCTCTCAACTTAGGTATAGCGAAGAGTTAGTGTGGAAGATTAGTCCCACACACCTCTTTCAGGGACTATCTCCAGTACGTTTCCTTCAGGATCTTCAAAGTAGAACGAGCGCACGCCGCTCTGCCATGTCACTTCTTCGATGATTGGGATGCCGCGATCAACCACTTCCTTCTTAGCCCGGTCGTAGTCCGACTCAGGCACCTCAAACGCCAGGTGCTGTTTGCCTCCACCATAATGAGGCGGCGGACTTGTCTTCTGTCGCGAATCCTCCGGATTGAAACACAGGAGCACCGAAGCTCCCGCTCGCAGAAACAAGTGCTTGCCTGGCTGGTAGTCAATGACCGGCAGACCGAGCCTACCTTCATAGAACGCTCTCGCTCCCGCTAGGTCGTTGATGTAGAGACACGTCTCCTTAATCTTTGTAAAATTCATTTCGGTCACCGCCAATGGTAAACCTATAATACGCGCCAAATAATTCCACTATGTTCCTTCAGGATTTATGTGGAACCTAACATCGGTCGGACGCCAAAAATACGTGGCACTTGCCTTGCTATTGCGCGGTATCTGAAGGGGCAATTCGCCCGAAACGTACGGGCCTTCGGAGTTTTCCACAAACAAATGATTGACGGCATGACTCAAAACGGGTTGATTTTCAAGGCTTTAACTAATAACCTACAGGTCGTGTGGATAACTCGTTTAATTTGTGGAATTCTTTTTGAGTGAATTGCTGTGTTTATTAACTCATTGAATCATAGATAATTTGTGACAGAAATCGCAGATTTTATTACACGCTCATGAGGAAGCTCCTATGGTTTGCGGTGCTGAACCTGGCCTGGTTTGAATCAGGGGGTCAAACGCCTTCCAATGCGCGGATTATCAATTTGTCCGAACTCACTTCGATAATGTCGAGATCGACTGGAAATGTAATGGTTGTAAATTTCTGGGCTACCTGGTGTGCGCCATGTATTCAGGAACTGCCACTACTGGAGGAGCTGAATACGTCCGCGGAAAATGTGGACGTGCTGCTGGTCAGTATGGACCTCGACCTCGACCCCGACCCACAAAAGGTTTATCGCTTCGTGACCCGTCGGAAGCTCCAGTCGCAGGTCCTGCTGCTTAATGAAAAGGATCCAAACTCCTGGATTGACCGCGTCGAACCATCCTGGTCAGGAGCACTGCCCGCGACGTTGGTGATAAATCCCCAAACCGGTAAAAGAATTTTTGTTGAAGGTCAGCTAAAGGAAGGTAAACTTCAGGAGATGCTGGCCCGGGTCCGCTGAAGGTTAAGACACTCAACTCCCAAAGCATATGAAAAAAAAGAAAAATCTCTTGTTACTCACGGCTGCGTTGGCAGCACTGATGGCTTTTACCCCTCCGAGAGGATATGAGCTCGGCGACAGAGTCGAAAATTTTAAGCTGAAGAACGTCGACGGAAAAATGGTCTCCCTCGCGGATTACAAAGACCAAAAAGGGGTCATTCTCATTTTCGATTGCAACACCTGTCCTTATTCAAAGGCCTATAACGATCGGATCATCGCCCTGCACAAAAAGTACGAACCCAAAGGGTTCCCGGTAATCACGATCAACGCTAATGATCCCAACATGTCGCCCGGTGATTCCTTTGATGAAATGGTGGCTCGCGCAAAATCAAAGAACTACACGTTCCCTTATTTGTTTGACGAAACACAGGAGGTAGCTCGTGCATTCGGTGCAACGAATACGCCTCACGTGTACCTGCTGGCCAAATCAGGGAACGACTTTGTGGTTTCATACATTGGAGCGATTGACAACAGCCCACAAAAGGCTGACGCTGCCGACAAGCGTTACGTTGAGGACGCTATCGAAGCCCTGCTCGCCGGCAAGGCAGTACCTACTCAAAAGACCCGGGCCGTAGGATGCGGCATCAAGTATCGCAACGCCTGAGTTCATTTATGATATTTAAAAAAAATGGCCCTGGAACATTCCAGGGCTTTTTTTGTGTCTTAGCAACTGGCACAATGCTTGATGTAAATCAATAGAGTCGAACCATTTTTTTAGTGTCATGAAAGGAGTAGCAGTTGGAGTTCTTTCCCTCTTTTTGTCATGTGTTGCCTTCTCATCCAAGGCTTACATCTCGGGAATCGCCATCAGTTCTGAAGCGAAAACGGTGATGCAGGTGTATGTGAACGGAAAGCTGTACAACAAGACGCCGAACAATTTTGTACGCGTAAAGAGCCTTCCCGGCTTGTTTCACGTGAGCGTCCGGGTGCTAAACCCTTACGACAAACGCTACTACGTGGTCACGAAAGATATCCGCGTCGAAAAGGGACTTGAGTTCTACTACAAGGTGGTATTTGAGAGAGGAAAACGTCCGGAACTCCGTGAAGTTCGCCGCTACCCTGTTTACAGTAAGTACTTCCTGGACCCCTCCCTGTATAATCGGCACAGCACGACCTGAGGTCAGCGCCCCCGGGAAAGAACTGCTGCGATAATTACTGCCAGGATAAGGACGGGAATCCAGCTCGAGCCCAGAATTCCACCCACTACCGCGAACATTGCGCCAAAAACGCTTCCAATGACGCCCATAATGGTCCCCAAGAGGCCTATGGCCAAGCCAAAAAAGGTGCTTCCGATCGCAACAGCAACAGGAAAGGCTATGATAGCAAACAGGACTAAGAGGAGGGCAGTGGCAGATTTGGTCATAGGACGGAGGTTATGCAGTCTTTCACGAATTTAGCCATAAATCGTTACATAACCGTCCTTCCCCACCCAATTACAAACTCTGATCGCAAATCTCTAATCGCAAATCAAAAGGGGTATTGCCCTTTTGAAATGGCATAATCAGCCACTTTTCGGCGTGCCTCTTTGAGGTTGTAGGGCTCGATCCGCGTAAAGCGTTTAAGGCCAAGCAACATCAGACGTAGCTCATCGCCTTCCGCGAAGGACATAATCGCCTCCCGGCCGCATGAAGCGACTTTTTCCATTGCCCCATGGAGGTAGATCATGGCGATCTCGGTGATAGGCCCTTCGGCGTCCTGACCCTTTTGCGTCAACACTTTCTCTACCCGCAGGAGGCAAGATTCGGCGATGTAAATCTCGATCAGGATATCGGCAAGGCTCATCAACAACTCCTGCTCATCCGCAATTTTCATCATGAATTTTTGAACAGCTGCTCCTGCAATCATTAGCCCTGCCTTTTTCGCATTGGCCAGCGCGCGCTTCTCCGCCGCGAACAGTCCATCCTCCTCCTCTCCGAAAGACGGGATTGCCATGAGTTCTTTTTGCACTTCCATGGCAGGCGTCATCAGATCAAGATGTCCCTTCATGGCGCGCTTGAGCAACATGTCGATCGTGAGCATACGGTTGATCTCATTCGTGCCTTCGAAAATCCGGTTGATGCGCGCATCACGATAAGCGCGATCCATAGGACCCTCTGCTGAGAAGCCCATTCCACCGAATATCTGCACACCTTCATCCACTACGAAGTCGAGAACTTCGGAACCGTGAACTTTCATGATCGCGCATTCGATCGCAAACTCTTCAAGCGATTTAAGTCGCGCCTCACCCGGTGCCACTCCACTCGCAGTGAGCGCTGCGTACGCATCGTCAATGTTTTGGCCTGCACGATAACAAGCCGCTTCCGATGCGTACACCTTCGTAACCATTTCGGCGATCTTATGCTTTATCGCGCCGAAGTTTGCGATCTCCGTTCCGAACTGCTTCCGTTGTTTCGCATAGTCAATCGCTATGGATATCGAACGCTTGCTTCCACCGAGCGCAGCTGCCCCCAACTTGATGCGGCCCACGTTCAGAATGTTGACCGCGATCTTGAATCCGTTGCCGCGTTCCGACAAAAGGTTCTCTACCGGAACCTTACAGTCGTTGAAAAAAATCTGACGGGTTGAAGAGCCCTTAATTCCCATCTTCCGCTCTTCTTCGTTCATCGTGATCCCACCGAAACTTTTTTCTACGATGAACGCGCTCAGGTTCTTGTCGTCATCAATCTTGGCGAAGACGATGAACACGTCTGCGAAACCGCCGTTCGTGATCCACATCTTTTGACCGTTGATGATGTAATGCTTGCCGTCGGCGGTCAATGTGGCACGCGACTTTCCGCTGTTTGCATCTGATCCGGAATCCGGCTCCGTCAAACAGTATGCGGCCTTCCATTCACCGGTTGCCAGCTTGGGTATGTAGCGCTTCTTCTGTTCCTCATTGCCGTAATACAGTATCGGCAAAGTGCCGATGCCTGTGTGTGCGGACAGCGCCACGGCAACGGAGTGTCCTCCACCAATGACTTCGGATACAAGCATGGTGGTATTGAAGTCCATTCCAAAGCCACCATACTCCTGTGGAACTGACGTTCCCAGCAACCCTAAAGCGCCAGCCTTATCGAGAATTGACGGCATCAGGCTGGGATCCTTCATCGAGTCGATTTCGTCCAGCCTGGGAAAGACTTCCTGCTCAAGGAACTCGCGACAAGTTTGCGCGATCATACGTTGCTCTTCATTCCAGTCTTCTGGGATAAATATTTCCGAGGCACGCGTTTCGCGAATGAGAAACTCCCCTCCCTTGATCGCCCGTTTTGTATTTGCTTCCATAGCCGACGCTAATTCAATAACTCGTAGATTCCTGCAACACCCTGTCCGCCGCCTACACAGGCAGTAACCAACCCATACTTCTTACCCTGCCTCCTCAGTTCGTTTAAGATCTGAACAGTCAGTCTGGCACCCGATGAACCCAGCGGGTGTCCAACAGCAATAGCCCCTCCGTTCGGATTGAGTTTGTTCTGATCGATTCCTAATTCGCGAACGACGGCCAGCGACTGCGCGGCAAAGGCCTCATTCAATTCGATGATGTCGATGTCATCCAATTTCATTCCCGCCATCTTGAGTGCTTTGGGCACTGCATTCACGGGACCGATTCCCATGATCCTGGGCTCAACACCTGCAACAGCGTAGCTCAACATACGCGCGACAGGCTTCACGTTGAGCTCTTTCATCTTGCGTTCCGACATCACCAGGACAAACGCGGCGCCATCCGAGGTTTGCGACGAATTGCCGGCCGTTACCGTTCCGCCAGCGGCAAACACAGGCTTCAGTTTTGCAAGAGCCTCAAGTGTCGTGTCAGGCCTTACGCCTTCATCAGTGTCGACAACAAACTCACGGGTTTTCCTTTTCATGTCTGTGTCGACGTATACTTCCTTCACGGTTATCGGGACGATTTCATCCTTGAACTTACCATCGCGGATAGCGGCCGCTGCTTTCATATGTGAGCGGTAAGCAAACTCATCCTGATCCTCGCGGCTAACATTAAACTTTTTCGCCACAGCTTCCGCCGTCAATCCCATGCTCGTGTAGTAATCGGGATTGTCCTTTGCGATCTTGTAATTCAACGCCGTCTTCCATCCCATAACGGGCACCAGCGACATAGATTCTGTTCCACCCGCGATGATGATGTCGGCAAGTCCTGCGTGAATTCGCGCGCACGCAATTTGTATTGCTTCGATGCCCGAACCGCAGTAGCGGTTAATCACCATACCCGGTATGTCCTGACCGAGGGCCAGCAGTGAAATCATTCGACCCATCTGCATGCCCTGCTCTGCTTCCTGGACGGCGTTCCCTACAATGAGGTCGTCAACCATTTGCGGCTCAAGGCCGGGAACAGATTTTACCAAGTGCCGGATCACATCAGCAGCCAGGTCGTCCGGCCGCGTAAACCGGAAGCCTCCGCGTTTCGCCTTTCCTACCGCCGTACGGTAACCCGCTGTTATGTATGCGTCCATAGGTGATTGTATCTTTTACCTTAAGGGATACCACGGCAAGAGAACCCGAGCACATGTTTAATTGTATCCAACTTCACATTGGCCGACAGACTGTCGCTACGTTTAGGTTCTGTGCTTTCGGGCTACTCTTGCGCGGTATATCACGTTTAGGTTAATGTTCAATTTCTAAGGGGCTTTCCGCCGGTAATTACTGCCTGAATTCGTTCCAGCGTTTTTCTCTCTCCGCAAAGAGAGACGAAAGCCTCGCGTTCCAGGTCAAGCAAGTATTGCTCGCTGACCTGCTGTGGCGATGTCAGGTCGCCACCACACATCACATAAGCGATCTTGCTCGCAATCTTTGCGTCGTGATCAGTGATGTAATTGCCCTCCCGCATTCCGTGTATGCCGGCCAGGAATAGTGCGAGACCAGTGCGTCCCTGCACCTTAATGTTGTTGGCCTGAATCGGCATTGTGTATCCGGAAGCCGCCATGTCGAGTACAGCAGCCTTGGCGTCGGCAAGCTGGCGATCGACGTTTACAGAAATCCGATCGCTTTCTCTCAGTATTTTCATTTGACGTGCCTCATCGGCCGAAAGGCTGACCCTCGCCGTTGCAATCGTCATGAAAGTATTCTGCAGGGCGTTCAATTCAATGTCGCCTTCCTCGAACGCATCGCTCACGCGCTTGGTCATCTCTTTTGTTCCGCCACCGGCGGGAATCAATCCCACACCAATCTCGACGAGACCGATGTACGACTCAGCGGCCGCCTGCACCCGATCCGCGTGTAGCGTGATTTCGCATCCGCCTCCCAGCGTACGCCCTTTCGGACACACAACCACCGGAACGCTGGAGTACCTCACGCGCATAACCGTTCGCTGAAACTGCCGGACCATGAAGTCGAGTTCGTCGTAGTCCTGCTCGATGGCAAACATGAACACCAGACCAAGGTTCGCGCCCAATGAAAAGTCTGCCTGCTGATGTCCGACCACCAAACCTTCATACTGCTTCTCCGCGAGATCTATGGCGCGATTGAGTCCTTCAATGACGGGACTCGTCAGCGTACTGCCCTTGCTACTCCACGAGAAGTTGAGCACGCCGTCTCCCAGGTGGATGATCGCGGACTCCGCATTGCGCCAAACAATCCGGTTTTTCAGATCTTCCAGAATGATGAACGACTCGCGGCCTGGAATATCCTTGTAGGAGCGCGTAGCGAGATCGTAATACTGACGCCGGCCATCCTCGACTCGGTAGAATGACATGTTACCTGCCGCGAGCATTTCGTTCACCCACGGTGCTACAGGGAAATCTTTCATTTCCGCCAGCGACTCCTTGAGTCCCACCGCATCCCAGGTTTCGAAAGGACCGACTTCCCATCCAAACCCCGCGCGCATTGCGTCATCTATCTTGTACAGTTCATCTGCTATCTCAGGTATGCGATGTGACACGTAACTGAAGAGCGCATAGAACGTCTCGCGATAGAATTCACCAGCCTTGTCTTTGCCCGCGAGCAGTATCTTAAAGCGCTTCCGTACTTCGCCGATGGGCTTGGTTGACTCAAGTGTGGCAAAGGAAGATTTTGCCTTAGGCTTGTATTCAAAGGATGACAGATCAAGTGTAAGAATCTCCGTCTGTCCCTTCGCGTTCTTAGTCTTCTTGTAGAAACCCTGTCCTGTCTTATCACCCAGCCACTGGTTGGACTCCATCTTCAGGATGGTGTCTGTTGGTTTGAAGACGTCGCGTGCTTCGTCGTTCGGTAATCCCGCGTGAAGATTGTTGGCCACCTTGATCATGGTGTCCAATCCGACGATATCGGAAGTTCGGAACGTGGCAGACTTTGGCCTTCCGATAACAGGGCCGGTGAGTTTATCCACATCGTCAATGGTAAGTCCAAGCTTTTCCATCGTACGGATCACCTTCATTATGCCAAACACTCCGATGCGGTTCGCGATGAACGCAGGAGTATCCTTGCAGAGCACTGTTGTTTTGCCCAGATAGAGATCGCCATACCGCATGAGGAATTTGACGACTTCCGGGTCGGTATATTCGGTAGGAATGATCTCAAGCAACTTCAGGTAACGCGGCGGGTTGAAAAAGTGCGTGCCGCAGAAGTGCTTGCGAAAATCTTCGCTGCGACCGTCGAGCATGCTCGAGATGGGAATTCCCGAGGTGTTTGACGAAACAAGCGTGCCCTGCTTTCTGTGCTGCTCAACCTGGGCAAAGATTTTTTTCTTGATTTCAAGATTTTCGACGACAGCTTCGAGGACCCAGTCACACTTGCTGATGATGTGCATGTCATCATCGAAGTTGCCAGTAAGAATGCGAGAGGCAAAAGACTTGTCGTACAGCGGCGCGGGGTTGGAACGAATTGCGCGCTCAAGTGATTGGTTTACGATACGGTTTCTTACCTGCTTGCTTTCGAGTGTCAGACCTTTCGCGCGTTCCTCGTCGTTCAATTCGCGGGGAACCATGTCGAGCAATAGCACCTTACAACCAATGTTCGCAAAGTGACACGCAATCGCAGACCCCATCACCCCTGATCCCAGAACAGCGACTTTGCGAATTGAGCGATTCATACCCTGTACGAGGATTCGTTGCTATGCTTTGATGCCCTCAAACAAATCAGGGCGTTCAACCACTTTGTTAATTTCTGCCAGCACTTCGAAAAACACCTTCAGCTTTTCGGGTGCGACCTGCTGGAAAACCGTGTTGTTGAAATGCAACACCACTTCCCGCGCTTTCTCCTTCTTTGCACGTCCTTCCGGCGTCAGGAAAATTCGGACCGAGCGCCGGTCATTCGGATCCGGTGCCCGGAAGATCAGGCCCGCCTCCTCCATCGACTTCAGAATGCGTGTGAGGCTCCGCGCTTCCAGCCCCATAAGCGGAGCTATCTTGGTTGCCGGCGTTCCTTCCTCGGCATCGACGTTCAGCAAGACGAACCCGGTGGACATGGTCCCACCGTAACGCGCTGCGCGCTGATTGTACATCCGCGCGATCGCATGCCAGGTTGCCTTGATGTTATAGTCGACTGTCTCCTCACGCCTCATGGTCGTCAATCGGTGTACGAAACTAAAAAAATTTGTTATGCATGCATACTAAATGCTGCGAAATATTTCTCAGATCGCCAAGGACTCATTTTTGCGTCAGGGAGTGGGGGCGGGGGGTCCGAAATCGCCCCGGAGTGAGCGGAAGCGCTTCCGGGCTTCGGCGGCATAGACGCTACCCGGGAATCGGTTCAAAAATTCGCGGTAGACCTCCATGGCTTTGGACAGATCGCCGATGTGGCGTTCGTAAATTTCACCTATCCGGAAAAAGGCGTCGTCCGCGAGGATATCGGAGGCATAGTCTTTCGTAATCTTTTCGAGGAGGTCGACTGCCTTCAGAAACTCGCCCTTCTGGAGCCTGATATTAGATTCCAGCCAGTACACGTCGTCCATGATCGTGGCCACCTGACCGGCGGATTTCACCTGCACCAGAACGGAGTCGCCCTGAGTTTGGAGCGGCCGCATATTTTTCACGAATGGATCGTTCTTGCTGACCCACCGCGTACCGCCAGCCCGGAAGTTCTCCATGGCGGCCAGGGCTTCATCGATTTTATTCTGATACAGGAGCAATTCGATGGCGGCATATTCCTTCAGCGCGGCGCCTGTTGAGTCGAACGCGATGTTTTCCTTAATGCGCATGCTCAAATCCATGGCATCGTTCGCGATTTCACGCGTAGTGGCCTCCTTCAGAATGTCCAGGTGCTCCTGGGCAAGCTTAAAGTCGCCTTTGAAGTACGAAAGTTTCGCGTTCTTTAGTTTGGCCTCGTACCCCAAAGGGTTTTCCTTCTGGATTTTTTCCACCTGGGAATATAGCAGGGTCGATTCCCACGGTTCGCCTTTCAGCAGGTAAATATCCCCGAGGTCGAGCTTCGCTTTGGATCTCAGGTACAGGGTAGCTTTCGTATTCGCGATGAGCTCCTCAAGGAGACGGATAGCTTCGTCTTTCTCATCGAGGTACATCGCGTGAAGGGTAGCCTGACTCCGGCGCGCTTCCAGAGAGTAGGCATTATCCGGATACTGTTGGATAAAGCTCTTGTAGTCCTCCACCAGGGTCCGTACGGAATCTGTGTTTACAGGGTAACGCTTCCTGATCTGTGCTTCGCGGGTCCGGATCAGGCCGAGGCGGGCCATCAGATAATTCGAGGTACCCGGATATTCCCGCGCAACGTAGCGATAGATTTTGGCCGCAGTCGCAAAATCTTCGTTATCCAGCGCCACCTGGGCTACCTCCATACATTTTTCGCCTTCCCGCTTGTAGCGTTTGTCGTATGCCCGGGCCTGAATGAACGAGGCATAGAAGTTCTTTTGCTGGATGGTGACCCAGATCAGCAGATCAGAGTACACCTCAACATCCGGGTTCTTTTGGATTCGCGAGTATAGGATTCGCTCCAGGCTTTCCAGTTCGTCCGGCTTCGTGAGCAGCGCCTGCATGACGTTCTTCACGTATTGGATGTTAGCCGAACTCTGCGTTACGTAGCTGAGATACTCTTCCACCATTTTGTCCTTCAGACCCTGCAGCCGGTACAGCATGGCGAGCTCAAGGCCGAACAGGTAGGGATTGCCCAGGAATTTGCGGGAAGTAAGCAAAGCCTTTACAGCATATTCGTTCATGGAACGCGCCGACAGGTAGTCGGCCATCATTTTAATGGCTTGAACGTTTGACTTGTTTTCTGAAATCAGGTCATCAAAATGTTTCTCAGCACGACTCGCGTCACCGGACCGGACATACACAAG
>DATCLO010000173.1:0-23067 GCA_036563875.1 Cyclobacteriaceae bacterium | reverse complement strand
CCCAGGAGGTGACCAGTCATCGACTTCGTCGAGCTGATGTTCATGTTGTAGGCATGCTCCCCGAACACATGCTGGATGGCTCGTATTTCCCCCAGATCACCCAGAGGCGTTGATGTACCGTGGGTGTTGATGTAGTCGACCTGGTCGGCGGAGATCGCAGCATCCTCCAGCGCATTGTACATCACGCGGATAATGCCTGCGCCGTCGGGGTGAGGAGCCGTGATATGGTATGCGTCGGCCGACATGCCGCCACCAAGAACTTCTGCGTATATTTTTGCACCCCGCTTCTTAGCGTGTTCATACTCTTCAAGTATCAAAGCGCCCGCACCTTCACCCAACACAAAGCCATCACGATCTTTGTCGTATGGACGTGAAGCAGTCTCCGGCGAATCGTTGCGCTCAGAAAGCGCGCGCAACGCGTTGAAGCCTCCCACACCCGCTTCACATACTGCCGCCTCCGAACCACCGGTTACGATGATGTCGGCTTTACCCAACCGCAGGTACGTGAACGCATCGTAGATAGCATTCGTCGATGAAGCGCACGCAGAAACTGTTGCAAAGTTTGGTCCCCTGAAGCCATACCGGATGGAGATGTGACCGGCGCTCAGGTCGGGAATCATCTTCGGAATGAAGAAGGGATTGAATCGCGGTGTACCGTCACCGCGTGCGTAAAGTTTTACTTCCTCCTGGAAAGTAAGAAGACCTCCGATTCCGGATCCCCAAATGACCCCTGCACGGTCCGGGTCAACCTTGTTAAGGTCAAGGCCGGAATCACGTATCGCTTCATCGGCAACTACCATGGCATACTGCGCAAAGGGGTCCATCTTTCTGGCCTCCTTGCGGTCCATGTAATTTCCTATATCAAAATCTTTTACTTCGCAGGCGAACCTGGTCTTATAGAGAGAGGCATCGAATCGAGTAATAGGGGCCGCGCCGCTCGTACCGTTCTTCAGTCCGTCCCAAAACTGACGGACCGTGTTGCCGATCGGCGTGAGTGCACCAAGCCCAGTGACTACTACTCGCTTTAAAGTCATGGCAGAATGGGTGTGGTAAAGGAAGTATATTGATCAAGTTACTTCTTAACGTTTTGCTCTAAGTAAGAGATCGCCTGGCCTACAGTAGAGATGTTTTCGGCCTGATCATCGGGAATGGAGATGTTGAATTCCTTCTCGAACTCCATTATCAACTCGACGGTGTCGAGGGAGTCAGCACCAAGGTCGTTGGTGAAGCTTGCCTCAGGCGTAACCTCAGATTCTTCAACACCAAGTTTCTCGATGATGATCTGTTTTACTTTTTGTGCAATTTCGGACATGTTTTTGAGGTTTAGACGATTAAAAATCTTTGCAAAGAAAGATATTTACCTGAATATTGTCAAACTTTTTTGATTGGGCCCCGGACCGGCTAAACCCCTTCATAGCGCATCAAAAATGAAGAAAAGGAAGCTCGTCATTGAGTACGATTTTGATTTCGATGTATACGGGATCATTTCGTCGGCGAAGGGCTACCGGCTGGCCTGGGAACTCAACCAGTATCTCGGCGTGCACCTTGTGAAGGAGCCCGACATCACAGTGGGCTTCCGTAAGAATGTTCATATTGGCTTTGCCCATTATTCCTTTGAGACGCACGCAAGCACGCTCAAGCTACTGCGCAACAAGACGGCTGACGGAGGAGGAAGATACTATCTCGCACCTGAGTTTCCACATTTCGACTTTATCGTGTTGTCGCGATTCCACGACGGCGATAACATCCTGGAACAGCTTAGACAGGTTCCGTCCGTTGAACTGGCTGCGGCGGTGGCAAAGGACGAATTAAAGTCAAAAAGCAATTTTGTGTTCTGAAGATGTTTACCGTCATTTACACGATTTTTCATGCCTTAAGCCTGTAGATTCTACCTATGCCTGAGAGGATTACGTTCAACAAAACAAAAATAGTGGCTACTGTCGGCCCGGCATCCAACTCGAAAGAGATGCTGCGCGCCCTTATCATGGAAGGTGTTGATGTGTTCCGTCTGAATTTTTCCCACGGTACTCATGAAGACCATAAGAAGGTAATCGACTACGTCCGTGAACTCAACGAAGAACTCGGAACGTCTATATCGCTGCTGCAGGACCTTCAGGGCCCAAAGATCAGAGTTCAGGAAGTTGAACCCGGTACCGTGCTTGAGCGCGGCCAGTCGCTTGTCATCACCACCAAACAACTCCTCGGTAACCGCGAGATCGTAAGCACTTCATACACGGACCTTCCGCGTGACGTCAGGGTGGGCGACCTCGTCCTGGTCGACGACGGTAAGATCGAACTGAAGGTTACTGAAATTCGGGACGAAGAAATTGTCACGGAGGTCGTACATGGCGGACCATTGAAATCGCGAAAGGGCATCAACCTTCCCTTCACCAAGGTTTCCGCGCCTTCGCTTACTGAAAAAGATCTCGCCGACCTCGAGTTCGGAATGAAGAATGATATCGATTGGATCGCGCTTTCATTCGTAAGAAAAGGTTCCGACATTCAGGGCTTGCGTGATATCCTCAACCGAAACAACTCGAAAGCACTCATCGTCGCGAAGATTGAAAAGCCTGAAGCGCTGAGTAACATCGACGAAATCATTGCACTCACCGACGCGGTAATGGTTGCTCGTGGCGATCTGGGTGTGGAGATATGGCTCGAAGAAGTACCGATGGTGCAAAAGATGATTATCGAGAAATGCAACGCCGCCGGAAAACCGGTCATCGTTGCAACTCAGATGATGGAAAGCATGATCGAGAACCCCCGGCCTACTCGCGCGGAAACGAACGACGTCGCCAACTCGGTAATGGATGGCGCGGATGCGCTCATGCTTTCTGCAGAAACAGCGACCGGTAAGTATCCCATCGAGGTGATTCGAAGCATGGTGCGTACGATCGTTTCTGTGGAAAAAAATCCATCGATCTACTACCATTTCCATAATCCCGATCCTGAATCGAGCGTCTACATTAACGACTGCGTTGTGCTCGCTGCCTGCAAGCTGGCAAAGGAGGTGGGGGCAAAGGCTATCGTCGGCATGACGGCGACTGGCTACACTGCACTCAAGTCGTCGTCGCACCGGCCCAACCTCAACATCTTTGTATTCACGGCAAACAAAAAGCTGCTAACGAGTATCAACCTCGTGTGGGGTTCCAGCGCGTATTACTATGACAAGGTCAACTCCACCGACGAAACCATAGCCGACGTTGAAGAGATCCTGAAGCGTGATGGACATGTGGTGCCCGGCGACATCTTTGTCGTGCTCGCAAGCATGCCAATTCGCGAAAAGCAGCGCGCCAATACCATAAAGATTAATATCGTCAAGTAACACTCCCTACGGCGTAGGCGTGACAAGAACTACTTCCTCCCGGTCAACATGAACGGTCCCGGGAGGATCGCCTTTTCTTTTGCGAACGTACTTTCTGGGGACACAGATCACGGGACACAAACTTTCACCACGTCGCTTTGAGTGGAAGGCTGCGAGCTGTGCTGCGCGTTCGATAACAGGTTTGGGAAATTTTTTTCCCGATTGATGCTTGACAATAACGTGCGATCCGGGTACATCACGGGCGTGTAGCCAGAGGTCATCCTTGGCTGTGAATTGCTGTAACATCTTGTCGTTGGCCTCTGCACTCCGCCCTACCCAAATCCGAAAGCCCATGTGCTCGTACTCACGATAGGGCAGAGAAGTATCGCTTCGCTGCGCGGCTGCTTGCGTTAGCACGTCCAGACCCCGTAACTCGTCTATCGTGCTCGCCGCTGTCACCTGTTCTATTTGCAATAAGGTAGCTGACAACTGATCTTCCTTCTCTTGTATCATTCGTTCAAGATAGGCGACCTCCTTCTCTTCGTTGCGCGCTTTGATGTAATACGCTTCTGCGTTGCGTTGTGGCGTGCGATCCGGTTTAAGTCTTATCTCTACCTGAGTTTGCCCCTCAAAAGAAGGTAGCCATACCGTTTGCTCTCCCGGTTTGATGTTGGCCAGGTTGGCCATGATGAGGTCTCCCCAAAGACGGTACTTGCTTCCAGATCTTAGCTCCGTTAATCGCGCGCGGTGGGTTTCCAGCCACGCTGTGATCTTGCGTCTCTGTTGCTGCAACGATGACAGCAACCGCCTCCTCTCGCGTGTAAGGGCCAGGCTCTGCGTATACCTGCGATAAAACGTATCGATGGCCTCGATCGGGTCAGTGTATTTTTCTGTCACCTCCCCAAATGGAACCAGCGAGAAGGTCGGCACCCCATCAATCCGCGTGATGTAAAACGGTCCACGCTCCATCTCCTTGCGCAGTGCAGTAAGGCGCTTCCATTGTGATTCAACATCCAGCGCAAAAAAACCTTCCGATTCAAGATATGCCCAGATAACCTTCCCAAAGGTGAAGTAGGTTTGCTTAAGCCGATCCCGGTTTGCAACGAAATGCTGATAACTCCAGTCGATGGTTCGGTCCAGATTATCCAGGTTGGCTTTCACCTGTTTCCTGAAAATGTCTTCCACTATGCCATTGCGCAGCAACAGCACGTTGGCTCTGGTGCCGTGCATCCTGAACAACAGTTCGATGCCTGATTCGAATGCAAGTCGGAATGATCGTTCATTAAGATGCTGGTTCACGCCCGTGCATCGCAGACCTGCGAGCGGCGAGAATAGTTCAACGGTGTTTTTGCGCGCGCGGTGAAAATTCTTTGGAAAGCTTAAGCAAGAGAAATCGGGACCGAGGTATGCGCGCAGAAAGAACTCGCCCTGTTGCGTCACGAATGCTAACACGAGTTCGTCGCGGTTCTGCGTGAAGCATTCCGCTGCCTGTGCGTCGACCAGACGTGTGTTAAGGGCAGTTGACAGCCGGCGCAAAAAATAGTAGTTGTTGTGCACGCTGCGAAGATAGCGTATGCCGGTGGATTAGGAGCCGCAGGTGATCTTCAATCCATCAAAGGCAAGCTCAATGCCATCTGGGAGATTGACAAGCGCATGTCGGCCCAGCTTATGACTGATATGGGTAAAGTATGCTTTCTCGGGCCGAATACGGTTTACCTGTTCAATCGCTTGTTCCAGGTTGAAGTGAGAAATATGCGCCTCGTGTTGCAGCGCATTGAGTACAAGCACTTCGGTATTCTTCATGCGCTCCAGTGTGGTGTCCGGAATGTAGTTGGCATCGGTGATGTAACAGAAGTTGCCGATGCGGAATCCGTGTACCGGAACGTTCAGGTGCATGACGGGAAGAGGCACAATCGTCACACCGTTGATCGTGAACGGATCGTCGCTGATCTCATGCAACGCAATTTGGGGAATGCCGGGATACCGCGTTTCCTGGAAGGCATAGGCATACTCGACTTTCAATTGGGAAAGCACGGCTTGGCATCCGTACACGGGCATGTCAGCCTTTTGAAGGAAATTATAGGCCCTAACGTCGTCCAGTCCGGCCGTGTGATCGCGGTGTGCGTGCGTAAAGATTATGGCGTCAACATGCTTAATGTGTTCGCGAAGCATTTGCTGACGGAAGTCGGGCCCCGTGTCGATAACGAACGACTGTCCGCCAGCTTCTATATGGACAGAACTGCGCAGTCGCTTATCGCGATAGTCGAGGGAGCGGCAGACAGCGCAGTCGCATCCGATGACGGGTACTCCCTGTGAGGTGCCGGTTCCGAGAAAGGTGAGGGTCAAGTCTTGATCTCTGTTTGTTGCAGTTGGGAATAGAGCTCGCGGCTTTTTTCAGAAAACCGGCCCGTGTCAAGTGTGACGCTTCTCAGGATCTCCAAAAGGGCGTTGATTTTTCCTTCCGTGGTGTAGAACTTATTGACAATTATAATTTTCTGATCCTTGAGTACGCAATAGCCTGATTTAAAATTCCCCTTTTCATAGCGAAGAATGTAATCCGACTCCGCAACAATATCTTCCAGTTTCGACAGAAAAGTAGTGGTGTATTTAATCATGACGCTCCATTACGAACGGGGCGAAGTTAAGACTAATTGTTAATTTTTTTGGCGTTCGGGGTAAATCGTATTTTTGACCGGGAGTGACGCAACTCATGACGTTAATCGTAGTGGCTGGCCCGACGGCCGTAGGCAAAACCCGCGTGGCGATAGCCCTGGCGGAACGGCTCGGCACCGAGATTGTCTCCGCCGATGCGCGCCAGGTATTCAGGGAAATGCGGATCGGCACCGCGCACCCGTCTGAAGAAGAACTGGCGCGTGTGCGTCATCACTTGGTGGGGACGCACTCCATTCACGAATCCTACAACGCCGCTGCCTACGGCGCCGAAGCCCTCGCCATAATTAATGACCTGTTTACGCGACACGAATACGTGATACTTTGCGGGGGATCAGGACTATACATTAAAGCGGTACTTGAAGGTTTTGACCACATACCCGATGTCGACCCGGCCATACGGGAAAACCTGAACCGCGAATACCAGGAAAAAGGACTTTCGTGGCTCCAGGAGAAGATGCGTGATCTCGATCCCGAATACTATGGCGTCGTGGATCAGCAGAATCCGCAGCGGTTGCTCCGGGCACTGGAAGTGCGTATCGGCACCGGCAGGTCAATCGCAAGCTTTCGAAGCCAGCGAAAGGGGACGCCACCCTTTCCGGTGATCAAGATTGGTCTTACCATGGAGCGGAAGGCACTGTACCGGGCTATCGATGAGCGTGTGGACCGGATGGTGGAAGCCGGTCTGTTTGAAGAGGCAATGGCGCTGTATCCATACCGACACTTGAATGCGCTGCGTACGGTCGGATACCAGGAAATATTTCATTATATCGAAGAGCGGTACGACAAGGCGGAAGCGATTGCCCTCATTAAGCAACACACAAGAAATTATGCGAAGCGGCAACTGACATGGTTCCGGCGCGACCCGGAGTATGCGTGGTTTGATCCCGAAGATATGGAGGCTGTATTGGCTCACATCGCGGTAAAGTCGCACGACCTGAAATCGTGAAATGGAAAAGAAGGTACTCATCATCACTTACTATTGGCCGCCCTCCG
Organism: Cyclobacteriaceae bacterium; assembly: GCA_036563875.1. GTDB lineage: Bacteria > Bacteroidota > Bacteroidia > Cytophagales > Cyclobacteriaceae > ZC4RG29. The sequence goes on along the minus strand of DATCLO010000173.1, from coordinate 16,097 downwards.
GAGGGAGTGGTGTGCAGCGATGGTTGAAGTTCGTGAAATACCTTCCAGAGTTTGGGTGGCAGCCTTACGTGCTTACCCCTGAGAATCCTTCGTTCGCAATTCGCGACGAGTCCCTGTTGGCAGATGTCAACCCTGCTGCCGACGTCTTCAAGCTACCCATATGGGAACCGTACGACATCTTCCTGCGACTGTCATCGTTCGGTGGAAAAAAACGCGCAGCCAAACCTACCGACCTGGTAGGAGGAAAACGTTCACTCTTCCAGACAATTGCAACGTGGATAAGAGGCAACCTTTTACTCCCGGATCCTCGTCGCTTCTGGATCCGACCCGCATCGAAATTCCTGGAAGGATTTATCCGCGACAACGACATCGGTGTGATGGTGACGACAGGGCCACCACACAGTATACATCTTATCGGGGCGCGACTGAAAAAGAGGTTTCCTTCAATTCGATGGATTGCTGACTTCAGAGATCCGTGGAGTCAGTGGGGTCTGCTCGACAGTCTTATGACTAGTGACTGGGCACGCGCCATCCATCGCCGGCTCGAAGCGAAGGTGCTTCGTTCCGCTGACGTGCTCGTGACAGTGACTCCATTTTATTCGCGACAATTCGGGGAACTTGCCGGTCGTCGCGTTCATATGATCCCAAACGGATATGACGAAGACGATGTGAAGCGGATTCGATATGTAAGGTCGTCACACTTTATTATTCGTCATGTCGGCATCGTCAACGAACGTTGTAACCCACGGCCTTTTATGGACGTTCTGCGGAATCTTGTGCGCGCGCGCGACACATTCGCTAATGATTTGAAGGTAGAATTTGTTGGCGAAGTCCACCCCGCGTTTCGTTCTGAGATCGAGACAGACGACGTCCTCTCGAGATACACGTCGTTCGTCGGCAACATACCCCGCGATGCGCTGATGGAACGATATGGCGATTCATCGTTACTGCTTCTTGTTTTGCATGGTTACCGTGACGCCGAAGGATATCTCCCCGGCAAACTTTTCGAATACATAGCGACGGGATTCCCTGTTCTCGGTGTTGGTCCACCCGACGGAGACGCCGCAGCGTTGTTGAAGGAGAGCGGCGCAGGCTCCATGATCGCCGCAGAAGATGCGAAGGGTATCGAGCAGTATGTTCTCAATACTTACGCCGCCTGGAAGGAAAACAAAGGTTCGCGCAACGAAAAACCGCCCATAAATTATTCACGTCGTGAGCTGACGAAGAGAATGGCAGCCCTATTAGAAATGAGTGCCTGAATTGTCTTAGGGAACCACCGCGCCTCTTGCGGCGCCTGTTGATCTTGTACTAGTGGCGATTCGCACAATATCAGTTCCTCGGTACAATCGTTCTCAGAACGGTGAGAAACGCAACCTCTGTGCAACTCGGAGTCCTCTGCGCCTCTGTGGTTAACTTCCCTTGACTCTCCTCCAAACACCAAGAACAACCTTTTCCACTTCAGCAGAACTACGCGTAAGGAGAATCAGTCCACCGTACACAACCGTAATCACGCCGGATCGGTAAACCATGTCAACGATAACGTTGGAAGCCTGGGGAAGCCAGGTGTTCAGTACCGTAACACCTACTGCGATGAAGGTTACGATCGCAAACGACGGTGTGAACGGCTGGATGCGCAGCGTAACCCACACGAAGATCCATTTCAGCAGATTGAAGAGTGTCAACGAAATGGCAGTAGCATAGGCGGCACCGATGATACCATACGCGGGAATGAGATAGAGGTTTGAGACGACCACAAGTACAGCCAGGAGGATGAGCGTCACCATATTGAACCAGTAGTATCGCGACATGACGATGACTTCGCTGTTGGGACCAAAAGCCATGTCGAGAAGTTTCGCCAGGCCAACCCATATCACCACGCCTGCGCCGGCGCCGAACACGTCACCTTTCGGCATGAGCGTGAAGATGTTGTCGAGATTGGCCCAGATGCCGATGAGCAACAGCGCTCCTATGATATATTGATTCAACGCGCTTTTCTGGTAGATCGAACGAACCTCAGCTATGTCGTGCGTGACAAATGCGCGGGCGATGAGCGTGGCGGATGTTTGCGATATCGCTCGTTTGGGGATCTCAATTACAGTGGCCATGTAGAACGCTGTGGTGTAAACCGCGTTAGCGGTTAATCCTGCAAGTGCGGAAACCATTTGGCTGTCGAGTTTTCCGATAAGGATCATTGATCCACTGGTAAGGAGACTCAGTATACTATAAGAGAAGATTTCTTTTTTTCGTGATGGTGTGAGCGAACGAAACGTTAGGCCCGCGCCGAGATGACCGCCTGCAGCAAGGTAGATCACCAGTGCGCCAAGAGCCACGAGGTAGACGATGACAGTACCGGTGAGTATCTGTTCAAAGTTTATTGTGCCGAGGAAGTAGAGCGCGACCAGCACGGCCTGGAGCAGGCGAAGGCATACCTCGCGAACCAGACTGGGGAAGACAAGCTTCATGAGCGCGCGGGAGTAATACTCCAGCAGCGTCATAACCATGACCACGAAGGTCAGGATCAGTATAAGTGTAGTGTAGTTGGCTAAGGTTGCTGCGTTCTCCGCGTAAAAGCTCAGCAACGGTTCGCGGAAAGCGAGGAAAAGCAGCAGGAAGATTCCATATCCACATACGGACAGAAGGAGAACAAGATTGATGAAACCGTGCCCCCTGTCTTTGTTTGTTGTGAAATGCGGAAGAAATCTCAGGATTGTCTGCGCAAGACCTCCCTGGGCAAATGGCGCCAGAAGCAGGGCTGCATCGACGATCGTACGAAGGAGACCGATTTGTTCCGGTTCAAGAAATCGCGGATAAAGGTAGAGCAGGTTAACATATCCTATGGCAACGCCGGCATACGAAACCACCGAAGTGAAAATACTTTGCCTAATTGCTCTTCCCATGGGTTATGTTACCGCGGAAAACGGGATTTACTGCGGAGAAGGCGTCACGCCAGCGCATTCTGACGAATGTGACCAGATTCCCGACGAATTGTTGGGACGATATAGAGAAAAAATTGTGGATTTGTGCGGACACGGTCCGGTGTGTACGTTGTGTGTCACAATCCGCGCGCAACCCGGGAAGATTTTGATGACCATGAAAAATCGTTTTTTCATGTCAAAAGTATCAATCGGGTGGCTATTTTAAGTTTATTTATTAAGTAATTTTGACCTGCCCCGCCGTTAGTCGGGGCCTGCCCTGACATCAGTCGGGGGTACCACCCTGATACCCTCTTTAACTATGATTTGGATTACTGGGATATTGAGCCTTTGCGCAGTTGGGTTGGCTGCCTGGGCGCTCCATTCCCGGAGTAAGGTAATGAGTCACATCCGCGAGCTTGAGCAGGAAAATCAGCGCCTGCGCAACGAAAATATCACGATCGGAATCGAAGCGCAGGAGAAGGAGCGCCGGGATATCGGTCAGGATATGCACGATGAGTTGGGCTCGTTACTGCTAACAATGAAGATGAATCTCGGTCTCATTGAAAAGCAGGGCCTCTTTATTTTTGAATCCAACGATGCGCTCAAGGAGTTGAAGTATGCGCTCGACAGCGCCATAGAGTATGTCAAGAGTGTATCGCGCATTACATCGCCGTCATTCCTGGAGAACTTCGGACTTAGCCGTGCAGTAACGCAGATGGTGAAGCGGATCAACTCGTCATGCGTTGCCCGCGTAGAGTTCACGGAAAACGGCAACCCTTTCACACTTGGAAAGGACAAGCAGCTGCATATTTTCCGCATTATTCAGGAGGTAATTAACAACTCACTCCGCTACGCGTCTCCCTGGCGTATTCACGTGATATTGAACTGGCAGGACGACGGCCTCACCGTTGAGATCAAAGATGATGGCTACAACTATCGTTTCTCTGAAAAATATCAATCGGCCGGACTTGGCCTCAACAATATCCTTAGCCGTGCTGAAATGATTGGCGCGGAATTCACCAACGAAGGACTTCCCGAAGGAAACATGGCGCGACTGCGACTGCCTCTGGAAGTATCAATGAGCAGCGACGAGGTGCAATAGTCTGCCCGAACCGACACCATGAAGCGTTCTTCCAAAATCCGGGTTTACCTGGCGGATGATCACATGCTCTTCCGTAAGGGACTTATTCGCCTTATCCAATCGTTCAGGCGGGTGGGAGAGATTCGTGAAGCCTCGAATGGCAAGGAGCTGATCCGCATGATACAGGAGTCGCCCCCGGATGTGGCACTCGTTGACCTCCACATGCCCGTGATGGGTGGCGAGGAGGTCTGTGAGTGGATTGAGAAGAACCAACCCGAAGTGAAGGTGGTGATGCTCACGATGGAAGATGCTGAAGAGTACATTCAGCAACTCATCAGCCTGGGAGCACATGCTTATCTTTCGAAGGGAGCACCCCCGGAAGAAGTGGAAAAGGCAATCTATGCTGTCGTCGATAAAGATTTTTATCACAACGAACTTGTGATGCGTGCGTTACGTAATTTTACAATACAGGTAAACCGCATCCGGCGTGACGCCCCGCAATTCACAAAACGCGAACTGGACATCATTCGACTCATCTGTGAAGAATATACAATGAAGGAGATCGCAGGCCGACTTGACCTCAGTGAGAGCACTGTACAAAATCAGCGGGCAGCCATCATGGATAAAATGGCGGTGAAAAATACGGCAGGACTGGTGAAGTTTGCGTTTACCAAAGGGCTCGTGAAATGACGACGGAGGGCACTATGGACCAACCCCGGATAAGGGCGCAGGAAGGTGAGACGTTCACGCATTCATTTTCATTTAGCCAGGCGGATATCGAACGTTTTGCGGAGGTCACTGGCGATGTGAATCCTGTTCACCTTGACCCGGCTTACGCTGCGACAACACCTTTTCGCAAACCCATACTGCACGGGTTCCTTTCGGCAAGTGTATTTTCCAAAGTCTTTGGCACCATATTTCCCGGACACGGCACGATCTACGTTTCACAGGAAATGTCTTTCAAGCGTCCAATGTATCCGGGAGAACGCTATACTGCGACGTTTACCATTCGCGAAACGGATGCAGCAAAGGGAACGCTCGTTATCGAAGGCCGCATCACTGATGAGAAAGGCAAAGTTTGCCTGGAAGGTGTTGGAAAAATGATCAACAAGGCGGTGTTCACCGTCTAGGCCACAAATTGTCGGATCAGCGATTCCTTAGTAGGGTGCACAAAGAAGCAATCCCGAACACCATCGTCCTCTTGCCGCTTTATTGATTTCACGTGGCGCAGTTTCCCATTCCCGTGGTTGTAGAAACGATAGCCACGCTGTCCCATGATATCTTCCAGTTCTGACTCAATCTTGTTGAACAGCGTCTCGCAAATGACGATCGGGTGACGGTCAAGAACTTCTGAACACTTTGCCAGAATGAGGTTTTCTGTTCCTTCAGTGTCAATCTTGATAATATCGGGGAACGGTTCACTCTTTTCGCGAATGAAATCGTCAAGCGTCGCAACAGGCACCTCCACTTTCTTCATCGTTCTGCCCACCTTGTATTCCTTCAGATTGCTTATCGCCAGCAGATTGTGCTCAAGATACCGATACTTGTGATGGGTGGCCTCGAGAAACTCGGTAGTCCCATTTGTATCTCCAAGGGCAACTTTGTAGGGATGAACTCGATCTTGGAAATGATTGATCCTGATGTTCTCTTCCAGATAATAATAGGGTCCGCTTGCCGGTTCAAAGGACATGACCCGTATGTTTGGATTTATGGCCGCCGCGATGAGTGAGTAGTACCCTGCGTGCGCGCCGATGTCACAGAAGCACGTACAGTGTTTGATGAGTTGTTCGAAGATTGCCGTGTATTCCATGGCGTAAGGTCCCTTCCAAAACACCGTCTGGGTCGTGTAGTTGGTCTGGTTCGTCTTGAATTTGAAGCTGCCTTCTTTAAGGCGGACTGTTAGTGTCCCCGATGGCGGAATTTTTATGCTCTTTGGCAGGACGGGCAGCAGCGCCTTATTGGCATTTCTGATGATGCGGTTGATGAATGGATGGTAGATAATCGCGTATAAGAGTTGCCTCACGACCTTTCCGGTTTAAACCAAATCGTAGTGTCGAAAAGTCCGGTAGTAGACGTCACGCGGGGCCAATCGCGCAACACATCAAAGACCGTAGCGTAACGGCGCCTGTCTGAGTTATCAAGTACAAAGATGCCGCCTTCCTTCAGTCGCGGTAAAGCGTTCAGCGAACACTCCACTCGTGCCCTTCCATCGATGAGCATGAAATCGAAATGTTTTTCCGGGAACGAAGTCACGAAAGAGAAATAGTCGGCGTATTCACGCCGTGTCTGAAAGGGAGGATGGCGGACGGGGAATATGATTTCTGTGTTATCAGGCGACGGTTCCGGGCGTGGGGGAATACATTGATAGTCTACATTGGTCAGGCCACGCTCACTAAGTTCCTTGCTGACAATCCGGAACCATTGGTCGTTGTGCTCCACGCTGGTCAGGTGCTTGATTTTCGACGCGATGAAGAGCGTGCTATTACCGCTGCCGTATTCGAGTCCGACCATCTCGCGGGTTAACAGCTTCTCGAGCGTTACGATTGCCGCCTGCGAAAGCCAGGGTGTCACTCCTTTACGCCATCTGAAGAACTTGTAGTTGAGTTTTAGTAAAGGCCTGAGAGCGCGATATCGCACGTACTGAAATGTTGGCGATTTTGGCGTAACATAATTGTGCTTAACGAATCGCGGGGATTCGGCAATTCTTTTTGCAATATCGAATTTTTCAGCGCCGGACATTTTGACTCAATAAGTTGCGATATAGCCCAATCAAACTTTGTTGTGAAGTCTCCCATTTCAGGTGGCCATGGACTGTCGCTTGTACGCCATTGCTTCCTAACTGCTTACACAGATCGCGGCTACTGAACAACTGCAAAATTTTCTCGCCGCAATCCCTCGCATTGCCGGCTTCGAACACGAGTCCCGACTTTGTCTCTTCGACAATTCTCTTTAGGGGTGCGCTTGAACTGACGAGCACGGGGCGTGCGACCATCATCGCTTCAAACAGTTTGTGAGGAACCGTATTATCGGTGTGCGGATTTGATTTGTGAGGAATTACGTTCACGTCGGCCAGGCTCATGAACGAAAAAAACTTTTCGAAAGGCTGGCGACCGAAGAAGTAAACACTTCCTTCAACACCCAGATGTTTTGCCTGATGCTTCAGCTTATCCATAACCGTCTGGCGACCACTTCCGACAACGGCCAGGACAATCGGATAGTCTTTGAGGTATTGCATGGCTTCTATCACAGTGTCGACACCACGATGGGGGCCGATATTTCCGGAATAGGTCACGACAAACTTACCGGATAGGGGAGCATAAACGTCATCAAAAACCGGCTGCTCCAGGAAGTCGAGTTCTTCCGTGTTGGTCACGACCGTGATCTTCTCACGGGCCACGCCGTACTCCTTGACCAGCCGGTTCTTCATTTCCTCGACAACTGCGATGACGTGATTGCTTTCTTTCACAGCGTTGCGTTCAATGTTTGTCCAGCGACGTGGATTCATGAACAACGCATTCTTGAGTCGCGCGATCGGATTTTTCTTCCATGCAAACCAGGCGCGGAGTGCTTCGGGATAATTTTCGTGAAAGTCACACACCACTGGAATGCTCAGCGAATTCCGCGCGTGCAAAGCGGTACCCACAAGGGGGAGATCGTGGACGTGCAGAATGCTTATTTCATTTTCCTTCACCCACGAATCGATTGCTCTTCTGAATCGCGGATGCGGCTTGTGCATTGACATGATAACGTCCCAAAAGGCGAGCTCGATGTCGTTTGTACCTGCAAATATTCTGGTTATCGAGATGCCGTCAACAGTGTCCTTCTCCTGTTCTCCTGTTCGCCTCAGGCAAAGGAGATGCACGAGGAAGCCCGCGTTCAGGAGCGCGATAGCTTCTTTCCTCACCCGCATGTCAGATGGGTAAGGGGCGTTGAGCAACATGCCTACGGATATCGGCTTCATGTGGCGATCAGGGCGTAAAGAAAAGTAATTTTTCAATAAACACTACATGGAGTCGGTGTGGCCAATCCAGCGCGGATGAATGATGTTGGATCGTGAAGGATCTCGAGAATCTATCCGGTGAAAAATCCTGCGGATATTCAACCGATGGGGTACACTCGTTTACTCCACATCAACTACCAGAACAATTGGAGCGGTGAAGGGTTGTCATCGGGAGAATACTTTTATACGATGTCTCTGCTTTCGTGCAGCGCAGATGTGAAGGGATGGATTCACGTGATCAGGTGATTGATTACAATCCCTTAACCCTCGACTGATTTTCCCGCACAAAGGCTTCCCAGCTTCGTGGACGGGATTTCGTTTGCCCATTCTGAAAATGATGACATACTGCTACAGCCAATGCGTCGGTTGCGTCAAGCAACCTTGGAACTTCGGTGATGCGGAAAAGATTCATCAACATTTTTGCGACTTGCTCCTTGGAAGCGTTTCCATTGCCCGTAACTGACTGCTTCACCTTGCGCGGTGCGTACTCGGTGATCGGTACTTCACGAAACAGCGCGGCAGACATTGCCACACCCTGCGCGCGGCCCAACTTCAGCATCGACTGAACATTCTTGCCATGAAAGGGTGCTTCCAATGCGACTTCATCAGGATGGTACTCATCCAGCAACCCCAGTACCCTGTCGAATATCTCCTTTAGCTTGAGCTCATGATTGGCCAGCTTGCTCAAACGGATGACACCGAACTGAAGGACCTTGACCTCGGCTGAGCGCACACAAATAATTCCGTAACCCATGATATTGGTGCCGGGGTCCAGCCCGAGGATAATTTTTTCCTTAACAGCGTGCCTCACGGGGTCAAGTTAAGGCAGTACGATCAAATTTCCGAAATTGTCGTCTTCATGCTTGCCACGCTTACATCCGTAGCTGCCCTATACTTCTTTTTCCTTCTGGTAATAAGGAAAGGGTGGAAGTCGGCTTTGCAGACGCGCGACGTTCTCCCGTCTGCCGAGCGTCCCTCCGTCACGGTCGTTATCGCCGCTCGCAATGAAGCATCGAACATTGCCAATGTTTTAAGCGATCTGGAACACCAAAGCATCCGGGATTTCGAAGTAGTCGTGGTCGACGATCATTCTGACGACGACACAGCCGCCATCGCCCGGAAATTCTCTGAAAATTCAAAGTATGCCCTTGAAGTCGTGCCCGTTGGATCAGCAGGGGGGAAGAAGGCGGCCGTCACAACCGGCGTACTTCGTGCTCGTGGATCGGTTATCATCACTACGGATGCCGACTGCCGGGTGGGGTCGCGTTGGATCGAAAGCATGGTCGCTGGTTTTCAACCCCACGTGAACTTCGTGTCAGGTGCTGTGCGCATTGGTCCCGCGGAAACTTTCAGAGCGCAATTGCAGGCTGCTGAGTTTGCCAGCCTTGTGGGCGTTGGCGCGTCTACCATTGGGTTGGGACAGCCCATCCTGTGTAATGGCGCTAACATGGCCTTTCGTCGCGATGTGTTCCTGGAAGTCGGGGGATATTCCGGAAACGAGCACATTGCTTCCGGCGACGATGTCTTTTTGCTGCAAAGGATTCATGAACGTTCCGCCGAATCCGTAGTCTTCTGTCCGCATCCCGACGCCGTCGTCGAGACGCCGGCAGTGCCCTGGCGACAGTTTGTCAATCAGCGCATCCGATGGGGTGCCAAATGGAAACACGCCGCATCTTTTGCAACACCGGCTCTGGCGCTCTTCATCGGGTGTTTTCATCTGGCATGGCTTGTCCTGGTGCCCGTCCTGATAGCGGCTGGAACGGTGGCGGAGCCTGTGATACTCCTCCTCACTAAAGCCGTTCTCGAAATGTTGTATTTGCGCCAGGTGCATCGGTTTACTGGGGTGAAATGGAGTTGGCAAATCTTTTTCCTTCTTCAGATCATCTATTCAGCATATGTAGTAGTTGTGGGCGGGCTGGCAAATTTCAAAAGACCGGAATGGAAGGGGCGAAAAATCAGGCCTGCGGCGGTCGAAATGCGCTCCCGATTGGCGGATAACCGTTAAATTTACCGCATGTCAGAACTGACCCTTAAGAATAAATACGAAATCAAGGAACTCGAGCTGAACGCCCTGCTGGAGGTGACGGAGGCGATCAACAGCAACGTGCCCGAGGAATCACTCTATAAAATATACAACTTCACCCTGAGGTCTAACCTCAGCATTCGGAAGCTGGCCCTGTTCGTCCTGGATGAAAAATGGAATTGCAAGGTAAATTTCGGGACCACAACAAACTTCTTCGGGGTTGAGCTACCTGATTATTTCAAGACGCTGAACGGCATATCGAGTCTTAAGCCAAACGAAAACTCCGAATTTTCGGAATTTGATATTGTTATTCCGGTGGCGCACAAACGAAATAACCTCGCAATTGCGTTTGTGGGCGGTATTTATGCGGACGAATCCCGATACGAAAGCGAAGATGCACTGAGGTTCATTCAGGCACTCAGCAACATCATTATCGTTGCAATCGAAAACAAAAAGCTCGCGAGGAAGCAACTCGAACAGGAAGCCCTGCGCAAAGAACTCGAGATCGCCAGCGACGTACAGCAGTTCCTGTTTCCGGAAAAGCTCCCTTACACCGACAGGCTAAAACTGGAAGCAAGCTACCTGCCTCACGACCGGATCGGAGGGGATTATTACGATTACGTCCCGATCAACAAAAATCAGTTCCTGATTTGCGTTGCCGACGTCAGCGGTAAGGGAATACCAGCAGCACTGATGATGTCGAACTTCCAGGCTTCACTCAGAACACTGCTTCGTCAAACGCCTAACCTCACTGACATAATTGAAGCGTTGAACTATCAGGTGCTTGAGAACGCAAAAGGAGAGAAGTTCATCACCTTCTTTGCCGCGATCTACGATCTGCATCTCAAGACGATGGTGTATGTCAATGCGGGACACAATCCTCCATTCCTTGTCGACAGAAAGAACGGACTGCGCTTCCTTGAGGAAGGATCAACTGTTTTGGGTGCTCTTCATCCGCTTCCCTTCATCAACGAAGGATTCATCACGGATCTTGATGATTTTCTGCTGTTTTGCTACACGGACGGACTTACCGAAACGCTTAATGAAGCAGGTGCAGAATACGGTCAGGATTCCCTCGTTCGTTACTTCCAGCGGGATGATGTACTCGATCGCGACCTGAGAACCATCCACCAGGATCTTATCGTTGCTCTCGATTGCTTCAAGGGACGCAACAGTTATCACGACGATATTACCATGCTTTCGTGCCGGGTGGAATGATACCGCACAGAACGCCTTTTATCCTGCCGCTGCTGTATCCCACCCTTCAATGGCGCTTGCCCGCCGAAGGCAACCACCTCTATCTTACCTTTGACGACGGCCCGGTTCCGGGTCCCACAGAATTTGTGCTGGAAACGCTGGCTCGTAATGACGTGACAGCGACATTCTTTTGCATTGGCGAAAACATCGAGCGTCATACTAACCTCTTTCGCAGAATGCTGGAAGAAGGCCACACTGCCGGCAACCACACGCACCACCATCGTAATGGATGGCGAACAGACAGTGATGAATATCTCGATGATATCCGCAGGTGCGACCTTGCCTTGCAGCAAGCCTCACCCATTACTGGAGCAGTGCCGTTTCGTCCGCCGTACGGACGCATTACACGCGCACAGATTCGTGCGATGGGATCACGACCTGTGATCATGTGGGATGTGCTGTCACTCGACTATGATCATCGCCTTGCACCAGACCGCTGCCTGCGGAACACGCTCCGCGCTATCCGGCCAGGCTCAATCATTGTGTATCACGACAGTTACAAGGCGGAGCGAAATCTCATGTATGGACTTCCGAGGCTGATCGAGGAATGTCTCAATCGGGGTCACACGTTCAAACCCATTCCCGTGTGAGCCGGCGCGTGATGGTTGCTACCCTCGACTGGGGATTGGGACACGCTACGCGATGCATACCCATCATACGCGAACTCCTGGACAAAAAATGCGAGGTCGTCATCGCAGGCAGCGGGCCGTCGCTGGAGTTGCTCCGGACAGAATTCCCAGACCTTCCATTTGCTGAACTGCCGGGTTACGCCGTACGTTACTCGTCCACCGCTTCGCAGGTGATGACGATTGCTGCACAGCTGCCGCGACTGGCCAGGGTTATTCGGTCAGAACGCAAAGCCACTGAAAAGATCGTGGCTCATCATGGCGTCAGCATCGTGATTTCAGACAATCGCTATGGCTGTTACGCATCCGCCACGATCAACGTATTCATGGGGCACCAGGTAAACCTGATAATGCCTTCAGGCACGAGGCGACTCTCGTCGATCGTTAACCGACTCCATGCCGGCATGACTGCAAAGTTTGATTATTGGTGGGTGCCCGACTTTCAGGGTACGGAAAGTCTTGCCGGCGCGTTATCGGCTTCCGGCAATTCACGACTGCGTTACATTGGGCCGCTCTCCCGGTTTGAAGGGATAGAAGAAACGACAAAGGAGTACGACCTTGCCTTCCTCTTGTCGGGTCCTGAGCCCCAGCGCACCTTGTTGGAGCAATGGGTACTGAAAGTTGCGCCAACGACTGCGATGAAGATTGCATTGGTAAGAGGAACGAGCATGGGCATGGATCGGGTTACGACACCGAACCTTTCAACGTTTAATCTCCTCGGCTCGGATGACGTGGGGAGGATCATTGCTGCATCGGAGGTAGTCGTCGCACGTTCAGGTTACAGTACCATCATGGATCTCTTTCATGCCGGGGGAAAGGCGGTGTTCGTTCCGACGCCGGGTCAAACAGAGCAGGAGTACCTCGCATGCCGTATGGCAGAGCTGGGCTATGCCGGATATGTAGAGCAGTCAAAGATCGATCTGGCATCGATTGTTGAAACTGCAAATGCGTACCGCGGCTTCACGGGACGCGTACGCGACCGTTCGCATTTACGCCGTGCGCTTGACGAGCTGCTGACGATTTAAGGTATCAAACCCATCATCCTATGAAACGATTCATCGCAGGATTCGGCTTTGCCGGAAAGGGTCTCGCGTTCGCTTTCAAGACTCAGCCCAATTTTAGATTACAACTTGTTATCGCAGCGATTGTGATAGTGCTTGGCCTGCTGGTTGGGCTCAGTGCGACAGAGTGGTCGTGTTTGTTGCTGGCGATGGGCCTTGTGCTTTCACTGGAGCTTGCGAACACGGCCATTGAAAAACTGGTCGATATGGTTACGCGGGAACGCCATCCGCTGGCGGGTCAGGTAAAGGACGTTGCTGCGGGTGCCGTGCTGACCGCTTCTGTTGCGGCAGCCGTGGTCGGCTTGCTTATTCTGATGCCGCGTGTGATTGCATGGTGGCCTGCATGACAACCCGTATATTGCGGGCAGATCAGAGCGATGGCATATTTTGTTGACACGCACGCCCACATTTATCTGCAGGAATTCGACGGAGACCGCGACTCGATGATCGATCGCAGTATGCTGGCGAACGTACGAAAGATCATCATGCCCAACATCGATCGTCATTCAATCGATGGGTTATTGAATACGGAGGAGCGTTATCCGGATGTGTGTATTGCGGCTATGGGTCTTCATCCTTGTTCAGTGAAGGAGGACTATGAGCGGGAGTTGTACATAGTTGAAGAGTGGCTTGAAAGTCGCTCTTTCATAGCTGTCGGAGAGATCGGAACCGATCTTTATTGGGACAAGACGTATTGGGAGCAACAGCAGGAGGCTTTCAGGGTACAGGTTGGATGGGCAAAAAAATATGGGTTGCCGGTGATTATCCACTGCCGCGAGAGTTTGCCGCAGACGATTGAAATGGTGGAAGCATTGCAGGATGGAAATCTGCGCGGCGTGTTTCATTGTTTTGGCGGATCGCCGGAAGAGGCTGAACGCATCGTCCGGGCAGGGTTTTATCTTGGCATCGGAGGTATCGTGACGTTTCGCAATGGACTTCAGCCTTCCGTGTTGAAGTCACTGGATCTTTCACGCATCATTCTTGAAACAGATAGCCCTTACCTTACGCCGGTGCCACATCGCGGAAAGCGAAATGAGCCTTCATATATTCCCCTCATTGCAGGAAGGGTAGCGGAAGTGTTGGGTGTCACTGCTGAAAAGGTTATGGAGATGACGACATCCAATGCGATAAATCTTTTCCGCATTCCTGCATCAACAACGGATAGTTCTTCGGATGAATCTTAAAAGACTACAGGTTAACACAGCAAGTCCTGCAAGGCCAAGAGGCAGCGTTCTCGTCATTTACACCGGAGGAACATTTGGTATGGCGTTCGATGGTTCCGGTACGCTCGTGCCGTTCGACTTCAGTCGCATTCTCGGATACCTTCCGCCACTGAAGCACCTGGCGCTCGAGTTGAACGTCGTGTCGTTCGAGACGCCTATTGATTCGTCGAACATGGGACCGGATCACTGGCGTGTCATTGCAGAAGTTATCCGTGATGAGTACGACCGGAATGATGGTTTTGTCGTGCTTCATGGAACGGATACGATGGCATATACAGCTTCTGCACTAAGCTTTATGCTGGAAGGTCTCAGTAAGCCGGTTGTGTTTACCGGAGCACAGTTGCCCGTGAGCGAGCCGCGATCGGACGCCCGTGAAAATCTTATTACAGCAATTGAAATTGCTTCAGCGAAGAAAGATGGCAAGGCGATAGTGCCTGAGGTTTGCATTTATTTTGATTATGAGTTGTTGCGCGGGAACAGGTCGCGTAAAGTGGAGAGCATGCAATTTGATGCTTTCGACTCAGGCAACTATCCGTTGCTTGCGAAGGCGGGTGTGAAGATCGACTACAACCACAGCGCGATACGTGAAGCGCCGGAGGGTCCTTTGAAGTTGCACACACGTATGGATCCCCGGATTGCGATATTGAAATTATTTCCTGGAATCACGCGCGAGGCTGTGCGCAGCGTACTGCACACTCCGGATGTCCGAGGCGTTGTGCTGGAGACGTACGGGTCTGGAAATGCGCCGACCCTGCCGTGGCTCGTAGCTGAACTTGCGGATGCGATAGCGCGGGGCGTGGTTGTTCTGAACATCTCTCAGTGTCCCGGTGGTATGGTGATACTGGGTCGGTATGAGACCAGTAAAGAATTGTTGCGGATTGGTGTGATCGGAGGTAGCGATCTTACGACGGAGGCGGCGGTCACGAAGATGATGATTTTGCTGGGAGAGTTTGAGAGAGAGCGTGCGGTGGAGTTGATCCAGACGTCGCTGGCTGGGGAGATGTCCGTTTAGACAAAATCCATGGATCAGCATTTTTGTTAGCGGAGAGAGAGGATTGCTGTCGCGATCCCTAATGGGGAGGCCATAACAAAAAATGCTGCCTCGCTGCGCTCGGAATGTCTTTTGTTCGGGTCCTTTCGTGAACCTGCGGTTCCCGACGGACTCTCACAAAATCCATAAGTCAGCATTTTTTGTTAGCGGAGAGAGAGGGATTCGAACCCTCGATACCCTTGAGGGGTATACACGCTTTCCAGGCGTGCCAGTTAAGCCACTCCTGCATCTCTCCTTAGTATATATTTTTCCAAAAAAAGCGCCCAAAGTAATTAATAAATGATGGCGGTTGCAACACCGGGACTGGATTCTGTGAATTCCCGGTCACCCTTGAATTTTAGCACACCCCTGGATGCCCTCCAACTGCCTACTGCCTTCCCGATAGCTTTCGGGAGCCATTGCCAACTGTACAAGCTTCCGACCGGTAAACAAAAGCTCGGTTCCATTAATAAATATCGAATTGTCCGGAAACTGCTGATGACGTGAAGTTGACAGGTTTTTGAGCGGATTTTGGGTAGGTGGCAGGCGCCATCCTGATAGCTTTCCGATGGCCTAAGTACGAAGCGAAATCGTATGCTTGCGTCCCTGACCTCGTGTGCATCTTCACACAAACTTATCGGTTTATTCTCACCGAATTAGCCATGATTTTGTGACGAATCGGGGGGTTGTGGATTACGCAATATGAGATGCCGAAGTTGCCCCCGCAGGCAGAAAAATATTTCGAAATATGTTTACAAATCGACAAAACGTTTAATTTTGGCAACTTCAAAGCATTACTTAAACCTTACATTATGAAAAAACAACTCGCGATTCTTGCATTTGTGGGGGTACTGGCGTCCTCTACTCTCTTTGCGCAGGAT
>DATCLO010000172.1:0-5762 GCA_036563875.1 Cyclobacteriaceae bacterium | reverse complement strand
GGACAAAAGATCAAGGGAAGAGTCGCCGCCGTGTTCAACAACAACAAGGCGTGGATCGCTCCGGGAGTACGATGAAGTCCTTAAGACCGCTACTTTCTGTTTGTGTTCGTTACGGCCTCATTGCCGGCGGCCTGATGGTCGCATTCTTCGTTATCACCTATTACGCCGGGCATCATCCGCTCATGATTGCGCCTTATCTCGACTTCCGCATCGTGCTGTTGGGAATGTTTGTGTTCTTTGCCTTGCGCGAATTCCGTGACCGATTTAACTACGGCACACTGCATTTCTATCAGGGCATGATGGGCAGCTATGTCGTCGTGCTTGTTGCATGCTCCCTGGGCTCGGCGGGCTTGCTCATCTTTGCTGCATTGGAGAGTGATTTTGTGCCGGATTACATCACAGAAATGACGGCCTACCTGCAGACATTCTCCGAAGAAGACATAGAAGCGATCGGTAAAGAGATTTTTGAGCGTAATCTTTCGCTGTTGCCTGCGACTCATAGCAGGATGCTAGCGATATCCTACCTTGGCCAGGGATTATTGATTGGGATGTTTGTTAGTATCATCGTATCAGTTATTTTGAGAAAACAACCCAAAACCCCTTAATTATGGAAAATGATGTCCATGGAAAGGCCGTTACCACCCGCGGAGTCGGGATCAAGTACGGACTCTATTCGGCCGGATTTGGCATATTCTTCTTTCTTGTGCGTGCCTTATTGGGCCACAACCCCTTCGATAACGCATGGTGGGCAGGATTGATAAGCCTGGCTGCCAGCGTAACATTCATTGTCCTGGCACATAACGAATTCAAGCAGTCCGGTGACGGCTTTATGAGCTATGGGCAGGGCGTTGGAATCGGGTTTTGGATGGCCCTGATCGGGGTGCTTGTCGCGCTGCTCGTCCAATGGGCCTATACCTCCTTTGTTGATCCGGCCGTCATGGATCAATTCTATGAAGCACAGCGAATTCAGATGGAGGACCAGGGGGTGCCTGACAGTCAGATCGATATGATACAGGAGAACACCAGGCGCTTTTTCTGGGTATTCGGTTTCTTTGTTGCCATGTTCATTAGTGTTCTCATTGCCGTAATCGTGAGTATCTTTACGCAAAAGAGAAATCCGCAACCTGCTTTCTAGAAACTGATGAACCCGGAGCTGTCCGTTGTCATTCCGGTATACGATGAGGAGGAGTCATTACCCGAACTAACGCAATGGATCAGGCGCGTATTGGACGATCATGACTTCACTTTTGAGGTGATAATGATTGATGACGGCAGCTCAGATAGTTCCTGGGAACAGATCGTAAAAATCAGCAACGAAGACCGACGGTTTAAAGGACTTCGACTGAATCGAAATTTTGGAAAGTCGGCCGCGCTCCAAACGGGCTTTCGCGCAACTTCCGGGAAAGTCGTGATTACGATGGATGCCGACCTGCAGGACAGCCCTGATGAAATTCCTGCACTGTACAACATGATCGTTAACGATGGGTATCAGCTGGTCTCCGGATGGAAAAAGGTAAGGCGCGATCCCTTGTCCAAGACGATACCCTCGCGGCTTTTTAACTACGTCACGCGACAGCTGTCGGGCATTAAGTTGCACGACTTCAACTGTGGCCTAAAGGCCTATGCCGGCACAGTAGTGAAAAACATCACCGTGTACGGCGAGATGCACCGGTATATCCCGCTGATCGCCAAGTGGGCGGGCTATACCCGCATCGGAGAGAAGGTGGTGGAACACCGGCCGAGAAAATACGGGAGAACCAAGTATGGCTTTCGCCGGCTCATCACTGGTTTTCTTGACTTGGCTTCAGTGCTGTTCGTAGGCCGTTTTCGCCAAAAACCGATGCACTTTTTCGGCACCATTGGGTCGGTGTCGTTTCTTATCGGATTCATCTTTACGGTGAAACTGTTCGGCGAAAAAATGTATTCGCTGTTTGTATCGGGTGTTCCTGTAAAGCGAGCCATTACTGAACAACCTCTTTTTTATCTCGCACTCGTCGCGCTGATCATCGGCTCACAGCTGTTTCTCACGGGATTTCTGGCCGAGCTCCTGTCGCAGCAGGCAGTGTCAAAAAAGGATTACCTTATCTCAGAAAAAATCGGTTTTGCCGACGAGCAATTCATTACCACTGTGCCTGCGCCAACCCGCAGTGTGCGCTGAACTGAGTAGTGAATGAAGACACCCACGTACTCTGTTATCGTCCCGGTTTACAATCGTCCCGGTGAAGTGGAGGAGCTGCTGCTTAGCCTTACACGGCAACGGCAACATAACTTCGAAGTGTTGATTGTCGACGACGGTTCCGCGCAACGCTCGGACTCCGTGGTGGACAAGTTCCGCGGTAAACTCGATATCCAGTACTTCTTCAAACAAAATTCAGGCCCCGGACCAACACGCAACTACGGAGCAGGACACGCACGCGGGACCTACCTCGTGTTTTTCGATTCTGACTGCATTCTTCCAGAACACTACTTTGAAGCGGTGGAGGATGCACTGGCAAAGGAAAAGCTGGATGCATGGGGTGGTCCGGATCGTCCCACCAGCGACTTTACCCTGCGGCAGCGCGCCATGGGCTATACAATGTCGTCGTTCCTCACAACGGGAGGGATACGCGGTGGAAAGCGCCACATGGGCTGGTTTCAGCCGCGCAGTTTTAACATGGGAATCTCACGCGCAGTATTTGAACAACTTGGAGGTTTTGCCTTCGATAGGCTGTCGGAAGATATCGAGCTCAGTATCCGACTAAAAAAGGCAGGGTTTAAATCAGGTCTCATCGCCGATGCTTACGTGTACCACAAGCGCCGAACCACATTCTCGCAATTTTATCGCCAGGTGTGGAACTTCGGCAAAGGCCGCGCGCTCGTCGGCCGACGCCATCCCGGTGAAGTAAAACTTACGCACTGGTTCCCGACGCTGTTCGTTGCTGCCGTGATTGCATTGCCCTTCATTTATCTGTTTGCTCCGCGTTTGGGAACAGCCCTAGCGGCAGGATTAGTGTTTTATCTGGCCGTAATATTTATTCATGCACTGATGACGAGCAAGAATGTTGTCGTTGCGTTTCTTTCAATCATCGCTGCCATTGTTCAACTGTGGGGATACGGAGTGGGGTTTGTTAAGCAGTGGATGAAGGGCCCTTCGACAAGCTCAGGGACCGCGTGATCGATAGTCGGTAATAAATGATCAAGGGATGCGTCGTCCACTTCCTACTGCCCACTGCGTATTACTGCCCACTGCGTACTGCCTACTGCTACTCAAGGGCAACCAACATCTGCACTGACGGTCTTCCGAAATCGGCAAACAACCTGGCGAGCAGTCGAGACTTTTCGCGAAGAATCTGGTCCTTTTGGAGCAGCTCGGTGACGACGGGCCGTTCGAAGTCGGTCATGATGAAGGCCATGAGTTCAGCGCGATCTTCTTCGTCACCGGTAAGTGAGTAACGATTGATGAAGCCGCGGTGTGGATTGACAGGTGAATAAAAGTCTGTACCGTGGGCAAGGTATTCAGCATATGCGTCCGCGCCGCCCGTGCCGTAGCAGAATCCATCGCCGTTGAGTGAGATCCATTCGTTCCAGTCGAACGTCATGTTTCGCCACATGGAATATTCGGTAAGGTGATGCAGTTCGTGATGCATTACGTGCGCGAGGTAGCGTTCTGAGCGGATGCGAAACGCACCGTTCACCGAAAGGTATAGTTGATTGCGATAGGGGTCCGGGATGGCGGCACGCGGTTGTTCGCAGTAGGCAAGGTCGCTGACCAAAACGAGCGTGTGAGCGTGCGACTGCCTGAGGTAGCCTTCCGGGTACTTGGAGAATTCACGTGCGACAAGCTCGAGGTATTTGAGGAGCTCGTCGTCCTCGGTTGGTGTTCGGTATGAAATCGCTCCCCAGGAATCGCGCACCGGCTGGTCGGTGATGATCGTGACGCCGAGCATTTCGCCGACTTCCCGAATGCGGCACTGGAGGTAATCCTCATCGGCATTGTCTGCTGGCCTGCCGCCCGTCAGGAACGGCAAAACGCCGAGGGTAAGGATAAAAATCAGAATTGACCGCGCCTTCATGCCTGCCCGTGAATTAGGATGAATTTAACCATTATCGGGGGGAAGGACAACTCCCCCCTAAAGGAGATGCTTCCTAACGTCGGCATCCCTTCAGGGTTACACCTTGTTACTTTCGTCGATCACTTCATGGGCCCGCCCTGAAGGGATGCGACGCAGGAGCATTTGCTTCAGGGGGTGGGTTATTTGGCGTACGCTACGCTTCTCATTTCCCGTATCACAGTCACCTTGATTTGCCCGGGATACTGCATGTCGCGTTCGATCTTTTGTGAGATGTCGAAGCTGAGCTGGCTTGCGCGTTCGTCGCTGGCTTTTTCGGCGTCGACGATGACACGCAACTCGCGGCCTGCCTGGATAGCATAACATTTTTCCACACCCTCGAAGCTGAGTCCCACTTCTTCGAGTTCGCGGAGCCGCTTGATGTATTGCTCCATTACTTCGCGGCGTGCTCCGGGACGAGCACCGCTGATGGCGTCGCAGGCCTGAACGATAGGAGCGATGATGCTGGTCATCTCGATCTCATCGTGGTGTGCGCCAATGGCGTTACAAACCACCGGGTGTTCCTTGTATTTCTGCGCCAGCTCCATGCCGACGATCGCGTGAGGTTTTTCCAGCTCTTCGGGCCATACCTTACCGATGTCGTGGAGCAAGCCGGCGCGTTTTGCCTGTTTGACATTGAGTCCAAGTTCCGAGGCCATGATGGCGCAGAGGTTTGCCACCTCGCGCGAGTGCTGGAGCAGGTTTTGTCCGTAAGAAGAACGGAACCGCATGCGGCCCACCATTTTGACGAGCTCAGGGTGAAGTCCGTGAATACCCAGATCGATCACGGTGCGTTCGCCAATCTCGACGATCTCTTCTTCAATGTTTTTGGTGGTCTTGTTTACAATTTCCTCTATGCGGGCAGGGTGTATCCGACCATCCTGAACGAGGCGGTGCAGCGACAAGCGGGCGATTTCGCGACGTACCGGGTCGAAGCCGGAGATGATGATGGCTTCCGGTGTGTCGTCGACGATGATCTCGACGCCGGTAGCTGACTCCAGCGCGCGGATGTTTCGGCCTTCGCGACCAATAATCTTCCCTTTGATGTCGTCGCTTTCAATATTGAACACCGACACGCAGTTTTCGATGGCGTGTTCCGTTGCTGTGCGCTGGATGGTCTCGATGACGATCTTTTTGGCCTCTTTCGTGGCGGTGAGCTTGGCCTGCTCCATGATGTCTTTGATGTAACTCGAGGCCCTGGTCTGGGCTTCATCCTTGAGCGAGGCGATGAGTTGCTCGCGGGCTTCTTCGGCGGTTAGCTTGGAGATGTTCTCCAGGATCTGGATTTTTTGCTGGTTAAACTTGTCCAGGTCTTCCTTCCGCTTCCTCACGTGCTCCAGCTGAGCGGCGAGGTCGGTGCGCATGTCGTCAAGTTCTCCCTCCCTGCGTTTCAGGGCTTCCAGCTCCTTGTTGAGTGCCTGTTCCCGTTGCTTGAGCTTTTGTTCATTGCTGATGATGATGTTCTTCTTGCGGTTCGATTCCTCTTCGAATTCGCTCCGCATCTTGAGGATCTTTTCCTTTGCTTCGAGGATCTTATCTTTCTTGATGTTCTCAGCCGTGATTTCGGCCTCCTTGATGATCAGCTGCGCCTTTTCTTCCGCTTCGCGTTGTCTCTTCCGGAGTTTGCGGCGATAGAGTATGTTGCTGAACACCAGGCTAAGCACAATGGTAGCT
>DATCLO010000171.1:0-6751 GCA_036563875.1 Cyclobacteriaceae bacterium | reverse complement strand
GGAGTGTCCGGGTATTGTTAATGAGTTCGGGAAAGTCGCGAAACTGCACGATAAGTTCTGCTTCGGAAAGCATCACTTCGTCCGGAGATGCCTGATCGTGTTCCGGGAGTTTGCTGAGCAATGTGTTCCGGTCGATTGCTCGTAGCAAGCGATGGACGTTGAGGTCGGATTTTTCTGAAAATGTGACCGGATGCAGAATGACGAATCGATCCGGATACGCTCTGCGAGGAGCATATAGCCTGAACTGACTAAGCTGCTTCTTTCGAACCCCAATGTATTCATTGATGCGGAGCTGCTCCGGGTCGATGTTGCCGAATGGGTAAATGATAAAAACATCCTCTTCGAATTCCGGCGCACGTTCCGGAAAATTTTTTTCTGTGAGGTTATGATAGGATAAAAACCGATTGATGCGTTCAAACCCTTTGTTGTTTCGGGCGATGGCGATATACAGCAATCTATTGTCGCGGCGGAATTCAACGCCCACAGCTACTTCCAGGGGATACGAGGGCTCTCCGAATTTTGTCAATTGCCCCCCTGGCCCGGCTGCGTACTCCGCACATAGCCGGAGCATTTCGATGTAGGAGGCGGTGTTGTTTATTTCTGTAAGTACAAGCTTATGTACTCCATTTCGCCGGGCTTCGTCGAACAGGCGTTGTACGGTTAGTGTTCCGTACTTGAAGCTGAACGCAGTATGGCAGTTGAGGTACATGTCTTGTCGTCATGAAACTACCGAGTGTCTTACTTCATTCATTTGGTTTTCCCGAAGGAAATCGCGGTGCGCAAGTACCAACCGGATTTCGCCGTAGCTGTAGTCGCTGCCAAGGCGTTTCCTGATTGCAGTCAGCGATGAATCTCCGCCAATCGCTGAAAGAATGGTTACAATTTTTTCCTGGGGAATAAGACGCTCCAATTCGAGTTTCCCCTCGCGAACGTAGTGGGCAAGGTGGGTTTCGATGGTCCCGGTTTTCAATCCGCGACGTTCTGCGATTTCAGGAATGGAGTAGCCCCGGTTGAACAGGTCCAGGCTGAAATGCTTTGTGTCAAAGTCGTCCCGTCGCGGTGGAGTTTTCAGATGGACGCGTGAGGTCAGTCCGTTGCGGGAGCAAAACTGCACTATCGTCTCGCGGAAATACTTTTCATACCGGTTGATCTTCTCAGCATTAAAGCCGGAAATTTTTTTGAACTCTTCCTGAGTTTGAGGAAGGTATGTTGCAAGCTCGACAAGCGCAGCGTCTGAAATGATGCGGTAGGGGGAAACGTTTTCGAGAAGGGCAAGTTCATCCCGTATCGTGTTCAACGCGTTGAACAGCGCTGTTTCGTATACCTGGTGCGTGTCTCTGCCCTCCGTCATCTATTCCCACGGGTTTATGCCGAATTCGATGTCCTTGTAATGAATCCATTTTTTTTCTGTGCGGGCCAGTACCGTAATGCGATCGCAGGTGAAATGCTGGCTGTAATGAAGGCCTTTAAGGTAAGGCCAGCATTTGAGATAGTCTTCATCAGAAAGGTTCCGCGCGATCGTGATGCAGGGTGTATAAGTAGGTTCTTCCTTTACGAGTTTTTCAAAGATGTCGCGGATCGGGTATTTATTCACGATGTCCATGTGGATCGACCTTTTTGATCCATTATAGAAGATGCCGAAGTCTTTAATGAAAATGTTGAACGGACGGAAGTGTGCGGCGCGTGATTCCACGAACCGAAGCATGTCGTCGATGTGCTGGTCTTCATACCGGAAGAGGGGGAGATAACCCTTTGCGTACCGGTCTTCAAACGTATGGCCAATAAGGTATTGCACGTCGTCCTTGAGAACCGCCACGTCGCTCAGAATATGCGGCGGAGGCGCAATGACGAAAAAGAGTTCTTGTACGGAGTAGTCCTGCAGTTTGATCATCGTCGTTTTCATGTCCTTTTCTTTTATGGTTGCTGACTGCGATTTCATGATGCTAACCTACAGTCCGTTTTTGACAATTTGTGTCACTCTTTGAGTGTTGAACTGCGCATGTGTTGACCTGTTGAAGTTGGTGCGGGCATCCGGATTTATCACTCATCTGCTCAACACCTGAGTCAACAGGTTCTTTGCGTATTGGTTTTTCGAGCACAGTGCCCTTAATGCGACACACTTAGGCTTAGTGTTGTAACCCGACTGCCCACTAATGCCGACTGCCTCCGATAGCTATGGGGAGGCCAACTGCCTACTAGCGAAGCTTCCCGCTGAACAAATTCATCTCCATCCGAACCCTTCGGCTGACACCGAGGGTCGTGGCGCGGGTGATTTTTTCCGGTCCGTGGCGGTGTTTGATCCGGTCGATGGCCTCGTAGAGGTTGATGGATTCCGCTGTATCGTCGAACAGGCTGATCTGGTGATTGCCGTGTACGAGTCCGCTCAAGCGGACACCCACGAGGCGGATCAGCATTCTCCGGGTGTACAGTTTATCAAAGAGTTGTAGTACCGTCCGGAGGATTACGTGGTCGGACGACGTATAGGGGATCTGCACCTGTTTGGTTTCCGTGTCAAAGTTGGCGTATCGGATTTTCACCGTCACACAGGACGTTAGCTTCGTTTGTTCCCTAAGTTGAAAGGCCACCTTTTCGACCATGGCAATTAGAATGGACTTCAACTTTTTCACATTTATCGTGTCTTCCTCGAAAGTAGACTCGGTGGAGATCGATTTTTGTTCCGTGTAAGGGACGACAGGCGAGTTGTCGATGCCGTTGGCCTTCTTCCACAGTGCGATCCCGTTTTTTCCGAATGCGCTAACGAGGAAGTTCAGCGGCATTTCACGCAGTGTTGCCACGGTGCGGACTCCCATATCATATAGGAAAGAGGCAGTTTGCTTTCCGATCATTGGGATTTTGTCGACCGTAAGCGGCGCCAGGAAGTCGCGCTCCGTTCCCGCCGGAATAAACTTTTCGGCATTGGGTTTGAATTCGCCGGTCGCTACCTTGGACACGAGTTTGTTTACCGACATCCCCATTGATATCGGCAGCGCACTTTCGCGAATAATCTTTTTGCGCAGCTCGACGGCCCATTTGAATGCGCCGACAAACTTGTCCATCCCGCTTGCGTCGATATAGAATTCATCGACGGACGCCTTTTCAAATAAAGGGACTGTATCCGCGATGATTTCTGTGACCAGGTGGGAGTGATGGCTGTACGCTTCCATGTCTCCTGAAATAACAACAGCGTCCGGACACAATTGCAACGCCAGGTACATCGGCATGGCTGAGTGCACTCCAAAGCGTCGCGCTTCATAGCTACACGCGGCTACTACACCCCGCCGGCTTGCTCCTCCTATAATTAATGGCTTTCCCTTCAGTTTCGGGTTGCGTTTGACCTCCACGGCCACGAAAAACGCATCCAGGTCGAGATGTATAATGTTGCGATCCATGGAGCTAATTAACTAAAAATTTTAGTTAAATGTTTTACTGAAAGACTAAAATTTTTAGCTTTGCTCTCGATATGCTATAGCGGGCTCCAATAACCGGTCTCCGCCGATTTCGGCGGGGATCGGATTTGGACAGGGGCGACGCGTGGCTAAAGGTTGAAGACCCTCTGGTGAATGACGATCCGATGAAACAAACATTAACACTCCTGACGCTCGGGGTCCGTGATTTCCCCGCAATGAAATCATGGTACAAGGAGGCATTCGGCTGGACACCATTCCAGGAAAGCGAAGGCGTCGTTTTCTTTAAGCTGTCCGGCGGCACGACACTGGCGCTCTTCGGGGCCGATGACCTGGCGGAGGATATCGGTATTCCTCAGGATGGCCACGGATTCAACCGTATATCGCTCGCCATCAATTTTCGGTCGGAAAAGGAGGTCGATGAAGCTATGAATGAAATGCGGAAGAAAGGGGCAAAAATTGTCCGCGAACCGGAAAAGGTCTTCTGGGGCGGTTATCGCGGATACTTTGCCGACCCTGAAAACAATTACTGGGAGTTGGCTTATAACCCCCACCTTCTCCCTGATGATTAGTGTTTAAGGAAAGAATAATATATGAAGGACATTACCTCACAGAAAGAGCGGTTGCGATTGGAACCGTTGAAGGAATTAATGGAAATCCCGGGTGTAGGTAAATCGATTGCCGCTGATCTTATGCGTCTCGGGATTAAAAGTGTGAAGGATTTGAAAGGAAAAAGCCCGGAAGCGCTGTACGACAAGTCCAATGCCCTGGCGGGTGTTGTTCAGGACCGCTGCCTGCTCTACACCTTTCGCTGCGCCGTGTACTATGCAAATACTGTCGGCAAAAAGCGCGATCCGGAGAAATTAAAGTGGTGGAACTGGAAGGACAAGAAGAAGACGTTGTTATCCGGGGAGTTTTAATGCGACTGGAGACTTGCGGACACTTGATAACATTTGGCTCTAAGACGAGTTGGCATCAGCAACTTCAACACTTGAGCACTTCAACACTTCAACACACCGAAGATGGTTAATTCGAATCTGAAATTCCTCCGCACCCGACAGGGCCTTACGCAAAAACAATTCGCGGAGAAGTTGGGACTAAAGCAGTCGGCGATCGGCGCGTACGAGGAGCGTCGCGCTACGCCGCCGCTGCCGTTGCTTCTGAAAATATCGCAGGTGTTCGGCGTAAGCCTGGACGTGCTTACGCAAAAGGATCTCAGCAAGCTGCCGGAGAAAGAGTGGAAATGGCAAATGCCGCGCAGGGAAGTGCTTGCCATCACGGTTGATCCTGCGGGGAAGGAAAACGTGGAGCTTGTCACCCAGAAGGCATCGGCGGGGTATCTCAACGGGTATCAGGATCCGGAGTTCATTGCTGAGCTGCCACGCATCAGCATCCCGGTGCTGCCGCGCAACGCGACGTACCGAGCCTTTGAGCTCAAAGGAGATTCGATGTTGCCGCTGCAGCCCGGAACGATCGTCTTCGGTGAGTATGTTGAAGACCCCAACGCCATAAAAAGTGGAAAGCTGTACGTTGTCGTAACCCGAGATGAAGGTATCGTCTTCAAGCGCGTGTACAATCTCCTGAAGGAGGAGGGTCGTTTGTTAATGGTATCTGATAACAGATCCTATCCGCCCTATCCCGTAAAGGCCGACGACATACTGGAGGTATGGAGTGCCAAAGGATTTTTTTCAATGAAATTTCCGGAACCTGAAACCCGGGACTCCGTTCCCGCCGACCACCTGGCGCTGACAGTTGTGAGATTACAGGACGAGGTGCAGCGTCTGAAAGGAAAATAGGATTGCCAGAATCTGGTTAGTGAAATTTTGGTTGTTAGAGTTTTTCGCAGGAGATGCCCGCCTTCGGGAGACTCCCGCCTTCGGGAAACGCCGCCCCGGGAAACGCCGCCCCGGGAGACGCCCGCCCCGGGAGACGCCCAGGTTGGGCGTCTCTACTATTGTTGAGTCCTCGCAACTTGGTGTTGAGGCAGCCTTATTTTATGGCGATCGCTGCCGATGTTGGTCCTGTAAGTGGCAGGAGATCGGTCTTTGAAAATCCTGCTTCCGTGACCCATTCTTCAAAATCGCGGAACGTGTAATCGAATCCTTGATCGGTCTCGATGAGCATGTTGAGCGACATGAGCAGTCCGGCTACATTGGATTTTCTGTCGTTGTCGATAATATTTTCAATTACAACAAATGAGCCGCCTTGTGGTAAGGCGTCATACGCTTTCTTGATCAGCATTTTCTTGTCGCGCAGACCCCAGTCGTGTAGAATGTTGCCCATTGTGATAATGTCGACTTTGGGAAACGCGTCTTTGAAGAAGTCGAGATTGGCAGCCTCGACACGGTGACCAACGCCTGCGTCCTCAATGTACTGCCTGGCAATAGGGAGAACGGCCGGCAGGTCGGCTGATATGCATCTCATGTGTTCGTGAGCCCTTGCCACCTGCACTGCGAGCGCTCCCGATGCGCCACCTATGTCGCATAGAGTGCTGTATCGCGAAAAGTCGAATTTCTCGGCAAAGGCCATGATCGCACCGATTTGGGCGCCGCGCATCGCAGTGATGAATTCCCTGAGTTGCGCTGGATCGCTGTACAGTGCGTCGAATAGAGATTCTCCGCTTTCTTTGACTTCGTTTTGGGGCTCACCTGTCCGCAGCGCCTCCTCCAGGTTGCCCCAGAATTTGTACAGTCTGTTGTTGGCCATTTCCAGGATTCCGCCGATGTATGTTTGCTTTCTCCTGTCAAGGAAAGTGTCGGCTTCCTCGCTGTTATGATAACGTGCATTTTCTTTCACGCCGGTTCGTTCAAGGAAACCCAAGGCGACAAGCGTGTCGAGGAAATCATAGAGGCTTCTCTCGTGGAGGCCAAGTTTCTGCTGAATCTCGGCGCCGGTCAGGGGACCGGCAGCAAGATGCGTAAACAGATCAAACCGCACGGCCGCGAGAAGCGTCTTCGCGGCCATAAATCCCATCCCCACCTGCATAATCTGCGTAGGTGCGATTTGTTTTTCTGCCACGGGTGTTTCCATAATGTCTGGGTTGTTTTAAAATGATTGGATTGCCTTATCCTATACGTTGGTCAACCTGTTTTGTTGTTGAGGCGCACATTTAATTGTGCACAGTTGAGCACGATGCTCATCAAAGAAATGGAGACGCAAGATCTTGCGCCTCCAAAGAAAGGGGCCCCCTGGAAGCGGGGACCCCGGAGCCCAAATAAACAAAAACCCATGGGTCCGCAGAGGGAGGACCCCTCTACGGACTATCCACATTTGAGAGGAATTGTAATAACAGGTGGGAAGATATGGTTTCGTAAATGATTCGTTTCTGTTCGTCAAGAACCAGGTAA
>DATCLO010000170.1:0-4960 GCA_036563875.1 Cyclobacteriaceae bacterium | reverse complement strand
GAGATTTACCTTCACAAGAATGCCGAGACTGCGGACGCGCTCTTGAAGCGTATCATGCAGTCGGAGCGCGAGCGGAAGGAGATCGCAGGTATCAAGAAACTTGCGAACGAACGCGCGAAGAAGGCAAATCTCCACAACCGGAAGCTGCGCGACTGCAGATACCATCTTAACGACGAGAAAGAGCCGAAAGGGCTCGAGTCGATGATCTTCATTACGGAAGGGGACTCCGCCAGCGGCTCGATTACAAAGTCGCGTAACGTGGAAACTCAGGCGGTATTCAGCCTGAGGGGTAAGCCGCTCAACTGTTTCGGCCTTACGAAGAAGGTTGTGTATGAGAACGAAGAGTTCAACCTGCTTCAGCACGCACTGAACATAGAGGACGGTCTCGATGGGCTTCGATATAACAAGGTGATCATTGCGACCGACGCTGACGTCGATGGCATGCACATCCGCCTGCTGTTGCTCACCTTCTTCCTGCAGTTCTTCCCGGACCTGGTCAAGGCCGGTCACGTGTTCATTCTCGAAACGCCACTTTTCCGCGTTCGCAACAGGAAGGAGACAATTTATTGCTACAGCGAAGAGGAGCGCCGACAGGCCATTGCAAAGTTGGGAGGCAGGCCGGAGATCACCCGCTTTAAGGGTCTTGGTGAGATCTCTCCGGAAGAATTCGGATCGTTTATCGGCGAGAATATCCGGCTGCAACCCGTCATTCTCACGAAGGACAGCCACCTGATGAAGATTCTTGAGTTTTATATGGGAAAGAACACGCAGAATCGTCAGGATTTTATTATTGACAATCTGCGTATTGAACTAGACGTGGTCGAAGAAGAACCCGTTCCTGAAGAGGCATGAAGTCCGTTGCTGAAGAAATCATCAAGACAGTCGACATAGCCGCTGTACAAATCAGAGCGATTCCCGAGCCGGTTTTCTACCGGAAGCCAAAGCCCGAGAAGTGGAGCCCGGCGGAAATTCTTGGTCATTTAGTCGATTCTGCTCAGAATAACCTCCAGCGCTTTATTCGCGCGCAGTATGAGGACGTGCCCCACATCGTCTATAATCAGGATGAGTGGGTACGACTGGCCAGGTACAATGATTACAACCGGGAGGATCTGCTCACATTGTGGCAGGCGTTGAATCGACATGTGAGTCGTGTGCTCACCGCAATGGACCCTTCCATGTATAGCAGAATGTGCGACACGAGCAAGGCTGTTAAGGAAGTGCACGATCTGAAATTCATAGCTGAAGATTATCTGTCGCACATGCGACATCATTTGAGACAAATTGAGGCTGGTTCCGTGCAGTAGTGCCGATCCGGCGTAATCAATAAAAACATGAGCAAGAAAAAGCAAACCGATAAACCCAGGACGAAGAAGACGGAGTCCGAGCCACCCGTGAATGGGAATGGCGAGATGCCGCACGACGTCATTGCCCTGGAAGGTTTATATGAGAATTGGTTTCTTGACTATGCCTCGTACGTCATTCTCGAACGTGCCGTACCTCGCATCGAAGACGGGTTCAAGCCGGTACAACGCCGGATCATGCACGCCATTCGCGAGATGGACGACGGCCGCTTCAACAAGGTCGCCAACATTATCGGTAGCACAATGCAGTATCACCCCCACGGTGATATGGCTATTGGGGAGGCGATCGTAAACATTGGCCAGAAGGAATTGCTGTTTGATACCCAGGGCAACTGGGGTGACGTGCGCACGGGAGACAGCGCTGCGGCACCGCGATACATTGAGGCACGGCTGTCGAAGTTCGCCCATGAGGTGGTGTACAATCCTCAGACTACTACCTGGCAGTTGTCGTACGACGGCCGAAAAAAGGAGCCGGTTACCCTGCCGGTGAAGTTTCCGTTGCTGTTGGCGCAGGGGGTTGAAGGTATCGCCGTGGGCTTGTCGACCAAGATCATGCCCCACAACTTCTGTGAGCTGATCAAAGCCTCCATTGACATCCTGAAAGGGAAGAAGCCGAAGATTTATCCCGATTTCCCAACTGGAGGTATTGCCGACTTCTCGGAATACAATCAAGGCCAGCGCGGAGGCAGAATCAGGGTTCGTGCGAAAATTGAAATACTTGACAAGAAAACTCTCGTAATCAGAGAGATACCATATACTACCACAACCACTTCTTTAATCGAATCGATCGTAAAGGCGAGCGAGAAGGGGAAGATCAAGATTAAGCAGGTGGTGGATAATACGGCAAAAGATGTCGAAATCGTTATCAATTTGCAGTCGGGTCAGTCGCCGGAAATTGCAATAGACGCGCTGTACGCATTTACAGACTGCGAAGTTTCGATCTCGCCTAACGCGTGCGTTATCGTTGAGGACAAGCCGCGGTTCATGGCGGTAAATGATATTCTGAAGTACAATACGGATTACACTGTCAATCTCCTCAAACAGGAGCTTCAGATTCTCAAGGGCGAGTTGCTGGAAAAAATTCTGTTTTCGTCGCTGGAGAAGATTTTTATCGAGAAGCGGATCTACCGGAACATTGAGGAGTGTGAAACCTGGGAAGAGGTGATCCAGACGATCGATAAGGGCCTGAAACCTTACAAGAAGCAATTTTATCGTGAGGTCACGAGGGACGACATCGTCAAGCTGACGGAGATCAAGATCAAACGGATTTCGAAGTACGACTCGTTCAAAGCAGACGAAATGCTGAAGGACCTGGAGAACCAGCTGAAAACCACGCAGCACAATCTTCGTCACCTGACCGATTACGCGATCGCCTATTTCAATAACCTCCTGGAGAAGTACGGGAAAGGCCGCGAGCGTCGCACCGAGATCAAGAGCTTCCAATCGGTTGCCGCGGCCGAAGTTATTGCGGCGAACCAAAAGCTATACGTGAACAAGGCTGATGGTTTTGTGGGATGGGGGCTGAGGCGCGACGAGTACGTCTGCGACTGTTCAGAACTCGACGATGTCATAGTCATCCGCAAGGATGGAAAGGCTCGGGTGTCGCGTATCCAGGAAAAGGTATTCATGGGTAAGGACATCCTGTACGCCGGCGTCTGGAAAAAGGGCGACGATCGCATGGTCTACAATGTGATCTATACCGACGGAGCGACGGGCAAGACCTTTGCTAAGCGCTTTGCAATGCCCGGTGTGACGCGCGACAAGGAATACGATATCGCAACGCCCCATCAGAACTCGAAGATCCATTATGTTTCCGGAAATCCGAACGGGGAAGCGGAGACGGTTGTGATAAAGCTGTCACAGTCCAGCACTGCCCGTAAGAAGGTGTTTGAGTTCGATTTCGCCGAACTTGAGGTGAAGGGTCGGGGCAGCAGGGGTAACACGGTTACGAAATACCCTGTGCGGAAAGTGGAGTTTCTTAAGCCGGGAAGTTCCACCCTTAGCAAGCTTGACCTCTGGTACGACGATGCCGCGGGCCGCCTCAACAAGGATGGTCGAGGTAAGTACCTGGGAAAATTTGACGGTGAGGATAAGATCATTGCCTTTATGCGCAATGGGTCGTACAGGATCACCAGCTACGAGCTTACGAACCGCTATGAGCCGGAGCGCACTATGCTCGTGGAGAAATTCCATCCAGACCGCGTAGTGACGGCGATTTACGTCGACGGCGAAAGCAAGCAGCACATGGTGAAGCGGTTTGAGATCGAGACGACCACCGTCGACAAGGAATTTGTGTTCATCACCGAGTCGATTGGTTCTCGCCTGGTATACGTATCAACGGCTGAAAGTCCGGAAGTGGAGGTTGAGGTTTCCAAAGGCAAGGGAAAAGGTAAGTCCGTTAAAACGATCAACCTGGAAGAGTTTATTGAAGTCAGGGGATGGAAAGCGCTGGGCAACAGGCTGACATCCGACAAAGTCCTTGATGTGCGTCCCCTGAATGAACCTGAAGTGCCCACACAACCGGATGACGAGGAGGACGAGTCGGAACAGGAAACCAAGGCTCCCAAACCGTCGGAAAAAGCTCAGAAGGCCTCTGACCTAAAAAAAAAAGAGCAGCCGGGAAAGCAAGCAAGCCTCTTCGGGGAAGCGCCAGCCGAAAGCAAGGCGCAGCGAAAAAGCCCGCAAAAAAGCGAGCAGCCGCAGCTCTTCGAAAGCCAGCAAAAAAGTCGCGAAGAAAGCGGTGAAAAAGGGGAAGGCGGGGCGTTCCAGGTAGGCGACACGGTGGAACTTTCTCTATAGCGGTTTATTCTGCGTTTGGTCTGAACCGGTTTCCTGGAACCACGCGACGGTATTAGGTTCGCCTTTTGACGCTCAGAGAACATATTTTTTTGACATGAACCGATTTACACTACTTCTTGTCGTGGCATGCGCCCTGGCGGGGCAGCGTGCGCAAGCCCAGGAGGACGAGATCATAGCAGAAGGCCGGGTCGTGGACGCCCGTTCGGGCAAGGCCATACCTGCGCGTATCCGGTACAGCAGCATCCCAACAGGGGGGATATCAGGACGATTCTACGATAGCACGTTTTCCTTCGCCATTTTCGGATCGGCCAAGTATCAGATCACAGCCGAGTCGGATGGTTATAATCCGCGAACGGTGATTGTAAATCCCAGTGAAGTTCTGAACAACACGCTTCGTCGCGATATCGTCCTCACTCCGAAAGGCGAGACCATCATTCTCAACAACTTAATTTTCGCCCGCGGCAAGGCCACCATTGACCCGAAGTCATTCCGGGAACTGGATGAAGTCGCCCAGATGATGAAGGAGAATCCGCGGATGGAAATCCAGCTCGAAGGCCATACCGACAACGTCGGAAGTGCCAAAGCCAACCTCAAACTTTCAGAAGAGCGCGTTGAGGCAGTGAAGCGTTACCTCGTGTCGCAGGGGGTGAGTAAGAATAGGATCAAGACACATGCGTATGGAGGAAGCCAGCCCCTGAGAAATGAAATGACACCTGAGGCGAGATCGATGAATAGGAGGGTGGAGATGAGGATATTGAAAGACTGATTAGTTTAATTTGATTAATAAGCAGCTGTCATCC
>DATCLO010000169.1:0-8098 GCA_036563875.1 Cyclobacteriaceae bacterium | reverse complement strand
GCTCTACCCCTGAGCTACAACAGCTTTTCAGATGCCGGCCCAACGGCTCGGCCTCCATTCACGAGCGGGAGACGAGGCTCGAACCCGCGACCTACAGCTTGGAAGGCTGTCGCTCTACCAACTGAGCTACTCCCGCATTGACCTCCGAAGCCTAAAACTTCGGCGGATACTGGTGGGGGAACTAGGATTCGAACCTAGGAAGTCATAAGACAGCAGATTTACAGTCTGCCCCAGTTGGCCACTTTGGTATTCCCCCAGGATATCTTGCCGGACACGACGTCGTTGAATCCATCGCGCCCAACGGCCAATCACCTGCTGTTCTCTTTCTGCTGTCGGTGCCCGACTGAAAAGCCCCGCTCAAACGGGGCCATTTTCAAAAAGAGAGTGCAAAATTATACGCTTTTACGCTTTTTCAAAACTCTGATAGAGATTTTCAAGGCGGATTTCGCGGGGCTGTTCGACCCCTTATCGGACTACAATTTCCGACACTGCAGAGGCTCCGAATTCCTTTTGGAACAGGTCCAGAATTTCCTTTCTGTGCATGAGGAAATCGTGCTTCATCGCTGCCGAATCGAATTCAGCATACAGCACCTTGTCGCGCAGCCATACCCTGCGGGTCCTGCGCGCAATGGGCTTCCCAACGACGCGCTCCCAGGAGGCAACAATGTTGGTTTCATCAAAGCGCGTCTCAAGGTGATAGGTGTTCAGCAACTCGCGGATGGCGTCACCAACGGGCCGAATGTCTTTTCCCGGATCTCTTTTTATGCTCATTGCTGTAGCGTGATTGTCCCTTGGTCCACGGTATAAACGGACACCCCAACTCCGTCGCCACCTGCATTCCGAAGGAGGCCTGCCGTACGATCGGGGCGTGCATCGGTAACGAATAGCTGGCCGAAAGCGTTCCGCATCAACTCCAGCAGCTTCGCTATGCGGTGGTCGTCCAATTTATCAAAAATATCATCCAGCAATAGTATCGGTCGGAACCCTTTGTCGGTCCCGATCAAATCCCATTGTGCCAGCCGCATCGCGATCACCATCGTCTTTCGCTGACCCTGGGATCCGAACTTTTTCATTTCGCTCGTCCCGAGCAAAAAACGAAAGTCGTCGCGGTGTACGCCGAAGTTCGTCCGCTGCAGCACGAGGTCGCGCTCCCGGTTGCGCTGCATGCCCTCTTCCAGCGTCATCTCGTCCAGTCCGGACACATACTCCACCGAGGCCGTTTCATGCTCATCCACAAGGAACCGGAAGTATCCGTCAAACACCGGGATGAACCGTCCCAGGAACGCCTTTCGCTGCTGGTAGATGTAGGCGGCGGGCTGCGCCATAAGGCTGTCGTACGACTCCAACGCTAACTGGTCGGCCCTCCCTCCCGCCATGCGCAACAAGCCATTTCGCTGTTTGAGCAGGTTGTTGTAGCGCATGAGGTTTTCGAGGTAGACGGCATCGATCTGAGAAATGATGATATCGAAGAACCGTCGCCGGATCTCACCGCCTTCGCGAATGAGGTCGACGTCGTCCGGATCCGCCAGCACTACGGGATACTTTCCTATATGATCACTCAGACGAGTGTATTCCGAACCGTTAACCCGCACCGACTTCCTTGAACCGGGTTGAAGCGCTACCGAGACGGTATCCCCATGGTGTCCGGTCTCAAATTCACCCCGAATGCTGAAATGATCCTGTCCTTGGCGCACATTCAGCGAATCCAGCGGCTGGCGTGAACTTCGGGTAAAAGACAGGTAGTAGACGGCATCGAGAAGGTTTGTTTTCCCGCTTCCATTGGCACCGACAAGCACATTGATCCGGGGGGAGAACTCAACCTCCGCCGATTCATAGTTCCTATAGTTGATTAGGCTCAACCGGCGGAGAATCATAGAGTTTTAGGTGAATTGCTTGGCGAATGTTCGTTCGGGACTTATTTTCGCAGTTCGGATCAAAATTAGGGATATGCCCACGACAACCAAAGGAAAGAAAAAGGCGAAAGCAGAAGGGAAAGAAGACAAGCAGGCGAAGGCCGAAAAGGGGTTCTCCCGCGACACCTACATGTTCTGGTATGAGAAAATGTTGCTGATGCGGAGATTCGAGGAGAAGGCCGGGCAATTGTACGGACAGCAAAAGATCCGTGGCTTCTGCCACCTGTACATAGGTCAGGAAGCTTGCGCCGCCGGCGCAGTGACGGCCCTGACCAAAGACGATAAGTGGATCACCGCCTATCGCGACCACGCGCACCCGCTGGCGCTGGGGACGGACCCGAAACTTGTTATGGCCGAACTTTTCGGCAAGGCAACGGGCATCTCCAAAGGCAAGGGTGGCTCCATGCACATCTTTGACAAGGAGCACAATTTCTTTGGTGGACACGGTATCGTCGGTGGCCAGATTCCCCTTGGCGCCGGAATCGCGTTTGCTGAGAAATACAAGAAGACTGGTGGCGTCTGCATGTGCTACATGGGTGACGGTGCGGTGCGTCAGGGTTCTTTCCACGAAACGCTGAACCTCGCGATGCTGTGGAAGCTTCCCGTGATCTTCGTTATCGAAAACAACGGGTACGCCATGGGTACGTCCGTGAAGCGGACCTCCAACGTGACGGAACTGTACACCCTGGGTGAAGCATACGATATGCCGTGCGCACCGGTGGACGCCATGAAGGTGGAAGAAGTGCATAAGGCTGTGGCTGAAGCGGCAGAACGCGCACGCAAGGGCGAAGGCCCTACCCTGCTGGAATTCCGCACCTATCGTTATAAGGGTCACTCGATGTCAGACCCCGCGAAGTACCGCACGAAGGACGAAGTGGAAGAATACAAACGCCGCGACCCTATCGAAGTGGTGAAGCAAACGATCCTGGCACAGAAGTTTGCGACCGAGAAGGAACTGACCGAGATCGAAGAGAAAATCAATGCGATCGTGGAGGAATCCGTAAAATTCGCAGAAGAGTCCGAGTTTCCGGACCCGTCGGAAGCCACCCGCGACGTCTACGTGCAGGAGGATTACCCCTTCGTGGCGGACTGAAACAGTTTTGACAGAAAGTCATCTTATTAGTACTTTTGCGGCCGCTCAACCCTGTCCCGACTCTAGTCGGGGTTCCATCCTAAAGTTGGGGTGACCGGGCCGAGTATATCTTTTCCACATGGCCAAGAAGAAAGAAAAAAAGAAGGAAATCCTGGAAAATCCCGAGGCGCTGGCAGAGAAGCTTGAGGTTGCCGAAAGTTGGATTGAAGAACATTCCAGGCTTCTCCTTGGAATCGGCGCCGTAGTAGTTCTCGCTGTCGCCGGGTACTTCGGATACAAGTACTACATCAACAACCGGGACGACGAGGCGCAGCGCCAGATGTTCCAGGCCGTGTATTACTTCGAACAGGACAGCCTCGACCTTGCACTGAATGGTGACGGCAATAACCTGGGCTTTGTTGACATCGCCGACGAATACGGCAACACCAACGCAGGAAATCTTGCCAACTTTTACGCGGGTGCGAGTTATCTCAAGCAGGGCAAGTATCAGCTCGCGCGGCTTTACCTGGAGGATTTCAAATCGAATGATCTCCTCATTCAGGCTCGTGCCTACAGCCTGATCGGCGATACCTACATGGAGGAAGAAAATTACGAGCAGGCGGTCAACTACTATCGCAAGGCCGCCAGCTACAAACCAAACAAGTACTACACGCCGACGTACCTGATGAAGGAGGCTCTCGCCTGCGAGAAGCTTAACGATACGGCGGGCGCGAAGAAAGCCTACCAGACCATCATCGACAATTATTGGGAGTCCGCTGAATTCCAGAACGCCAGGAAATTCATTGCCCGGCTTAATGGCAATTCATAACGGCTGACAACTGCGTCGAATAACTAATCACACTTATGGCAGGACCGCATAAGTCCGGACGCATTAAAACCCGTTCCAGCCTCGCCTCGAAGCGCTTTGCTATTGTGGTTGCTGACTGGAACGAAGAGATTACGAACGCGCTTTACGAAGGTGCCGTTGCTACATTACGGGAACACGGCGTTCCTGCAAGGAATATCATTCGCAAAAGCGTACCGGGCAGCTTCGAACTTTCCCTCGGCGGACTGTTGATGGCAAAGAAAAAAGACATCCATGCTGTCATCTGCATCGGATGTGTGATCCAGGGTGAAACACCTCACTTCGATTACATCTGCCAGGCCGTTGCCTATGGCATCACCCAGGCCAATCTCATGACAGGCAAACCCGTCATCTTCGGTGTGCTCACCACCTCCAACAAACAACAAGCTGAAGACCGCGCCGGCGGCAGGTTTGGCAACAAAGGCGAAGAGGCCGCGTTGTCAGCAATTCAGATGCTGGGTTTTTGATTGAACCACATAGGGCACATAGGTGTCACACATAGGACACATAGGGTTGCCACTCTATGTGAACTATGTGTCCCTCTATGTGAACTATGTGGTTCAAGAAAAAAAAGAGACGCACGGTCGTGCGTCTCTACAAGATTTCAATGTACTGGTGGAACCTATCCCATATTCTTTACCACCTCATCCGCAAACTCCGAACACTTCAACAGCGTAGCGCCTTCCATCAGTCGGTGGAAGTCGTACGTGACGCGGCGGGAGGAGATAGCGCTTTCGAGACCTTTATAGATCAGTTCGGCGGCTTCGTTCCAGCCGAGGTATTCCAGCATCATAGCACCTGAAAGAATCACAGAGCCAGGGTTCACTTTATCCTGACCTGCATACTTCGGCGCAGTTCCGTGTGTTGCTTCGAAGATCGCGTGGCCGGTGTGGTAATTGATGTTACCGCCCGGGGCGATGCCAATACCACCGACGATAGCAGCAAGCGCATCAGAGATGTAGTCACCGTTGAGATTCAATGTAGCGACCACAGAGTATTCGTCAGGACGCAAAAGAATCTGCTGCAGGAATGCATCTGCGATGGAGTCTTTGATGATCACCTTGTGACCATCGTGTTCCAATACCTGCCAGGGTCCGCCATCGAGGTCTACTGCTCCGAACTCTCGCTTCGCCAACGCATAGCCCCAGTCGCGGAAACCACCTTCTGTAAATTTCATGATGTTACCCTTGTGAACGAGGGTGACGCTGGGCCTGCGATGCGCGATAGCGTATTCGATAGCTGACCGAACAAGGCGTTCAGTTCCTTCCCGCGATACAGGTTTGATACCGATACCTGAGCTTTCGGGGAAACGGATTTTCTTATAACGTGCCGGGAAGGCTTCCTTCAGCGTGTTGAGGAAGCGGCTGGCATCTTCCGTTCCTTCCTGGAATTCGATACCCGCGTAAATGTCCTCCGTATTTTCCCGGAAGATGACCATGTCGGTCTTGTGGGGTTCCTTAACCGGAGAAGGCACACCCTTGAACCAACGTACAGGCCGCACACATGCGTAGAGGTCGAGTTCCTGACGCAGTGCAACGTTCAGGGAGCGGATTCCGCCGCCGACGGGAGTCGTAAGCGGTCCTTTGATACCAACGAGATATTTCCTGAATGCCTGCATAGTTTCTTCCGGCATCCAGTTGTTTAACTGCTTAAATGATTTCTCACCGGCCAGGACTTCCATCCATTGTATGGAGCGGGTACCTTTATAGGCTTTCTGTACGGCGG
The DNA here is from genome assembly GCA_036563875.1 of Cyclobacteriaceae bacterium. Lineage (GTDB taxonomy): Bacteria > Bacteroidota > Bacteroidia > Cytophagales > Cyclobacteriaceae > ZC4RG29. Next base: position 2,523 of record DATCLO010000169.1, on the reverse strand, counting down.
CATCGAACACCTTCTTGGATGCGGGCCAGATGTCAACGCCCGTTCCGTCTCCTTCGATGAAAGGAATAATGGGACGGTCGGGGACTACCAACTTACCGTTCTGGATGGTGATCTGCCCTGCATCGGACAAGTGTTTCTGATCGCTCATTTTTTGTAATCGTTTGTTAATCGTCTAAACCCTGAATTCGCCTGGCAGGGCAATTTTTTCGGGCCGAAATTAGAAAATTAAGCGTATTAACGAACAGAAATTATTTACTAAGTCGTTGTGACATGAAAATAGCGCCAATGAAACCGCTTTCCCTGTTCCTCCTGATGATTTCGTTTTGTCTGTTGACTTCAGCGACCCGAATACCGGAAAAAGTATCGGTATGCCTCTCCGACGAAGAGCAGTTACTGTACGACATGATCATGGAATACAGGAAAAGCAAAGGACTTAAGCCCATTCCGCTCTCAGCCCGTCTTTCGCAGGTCGCCCAGACTCACGCCCGTGATCTTGTTGAGAATTATGCCTTCGCTCCCGACAATCCGTGCAATCCTCACAGTTGGTCCGACAAGGGCAAGTGGTCGCCTTGTTGTTACACGAATGATCACAAGCAGGCGCAATGCATGTGGGACAAACCAAAAGAAATTAACGGCTACGCTGCACCCGGATACGAAATCGCCTACTACAGTTCAAAGGGTGCCTCCGCCGAAGAAGGACTTAGCGGCTGGAAGAAAAGTCCTTCTCACAATCCACTCATCATCAACTCCGGCATGTGGAAGAAAATCGAATGGAAAGCAATCGGAATTGGAATCTATGGCGAGTATGGGATCGTGTGGTTTGGTGAGCATCCGGATGATCAGGAACCGGGGAGCTGTCCTTAATGTGTTGATGTGTTGATGTGTTGATGTTGGGCTGACGTCGTGAAGTGCGCTCCAAGTTGAGTGCTTACGCTTCTAATTTTACCGCAAAGGATACAAGGGGATTTGTGTTCAACTTATAACACACGCCACGACGTGGACTCAACACCAACACATCAACACATCAACACCTCAACACATTAACACATCAACACCCTAATACTGCTCACTCTCATTCGGGAAATCCCCTGACTTCACGTCATTCACATAACGTGTCACCGCATCATTCACTACCATGCTGAGATCGGCGTAACGTCGGAGGAAGCGGGGTTTGAATTCCTTGGTGATGCCGAGCATGTCCTGCATGACAAGGACCTGGCCGTCCGTGTGGGGTCCTGCGCCAATGCCAATGGTGGGGATTTGAAGCGATGTGGATACTTTTCTTCCAAGCTCCGCCGGAATTTTTTCAAGCACGATCGCGAAGCATCCGCACCTTTCAAGAAGCGCCGCATCTTCAGCGAGCTTTGCCGCTTCCGCTTCTTCGCGGGCGCGTACCGTGTATGTTCCGAATTTGTATATCGATTGTGGTGTGAGCCCCAGGTGACCCATGACAGGAATCCCGGCGCTAAGAATGCGTTGTACTGAATCCTTGATCTCCGCACCGCCTTCCAGCTTGACCGCGTGCGCCCCGGCCTCTTTCATGATGCGGATCGCCGATCGCAGCGCTTCACCTGAGCTACCCTGATAGGTACCGAAAGGAAGATCGACAACCACCAACGCGCGTTTCACAGCACGGATGACTGACGCAGCGTGATAGATCATTTGATCGAGGGTGATAGGCAGCGTCGTTTCGTGACCCGCCATCACATTCGAGGCTGAATCGCCGACGAGAATAACATCGATGCCCGCGTCATCGATGATGCGCGCCATGCTATAGTCGTACGCGGTGAGCATCGCGATTTTCTCCCCGCGGTTTTTCATTTCCTGGAGCTGGTGGGTGGTGACTTTTTTTATTGTCTGTGCTTTGTGAACGGACATGGATAAAGGTTGTTGAAACTAATCAGGACAGGTAAACGGCGGTTTCTTTGCCGAGCTGCACTTCCACGTGCTCGTCGATGGTCGTGGAAAGTTCATAACCTGTATACGTTGCGTAAATCGGGAACTGTGGATGGCTTCGGTTTACCAGGACGGCCGTTTCGATGCCTTTCACCTCTATGCTTAGAAAAGGCTTCAATCCGTAAGCGAAGGTTCGGCCCGTGTTGAGCACATCGTCGACGAGCACGATGGATTTCTTTCGAAATGTTTTCAAATCTGCGTCGACCGTCACATCGCTTTGCTGGGGCGCGAATTTGTCGAGGGAAACCTTCGCGAGCTGTATGGTGATGGGTGAGATCGACTCGAGTTCTTTCGCAAGAAGCTTCGCAAGCACATAGCCTTGTCCGTCGATGCCCGCGAGCACGAGAGATTTTTCCTTGAAATGATTTTCATAGATCTCGAAGGCCATCCGTTTGATTTTCTGCTTTACCTGTCGGCTATCGAGTATCAGGCTCTTTTCCGTTGTCATCATCAGTTAGGAATGGGCAGTGACTTACTGTCCTTAAACGTGGATAGGATAACCATAGTTTGAAGGCTGTCAACCACATCGATGTTGGAAACCTTCTCCAGCATCAGCTGCTGGTAGGC
>DATCLO010000168.1:0-7626 GCA_036563875.1 Cyclobacteriaceae bacterium | reverse complement strand
CTGGTGCGATCTCGTCGTCGAGTACCTCTGCAGAGAATCCAAACTGTTCGATTAATTGGATAACACGAGCAGCGTCAACTTCACCGGCAGGACTGATAACGCGCAGAATGCGATCACAGTCATCCAAATCAAAGCTTGCAGAATATCCGGTGCACACGGAGCAGATTTCCTTCACCAATAATTCAGCATAACGTCGGTCGCAAACATCCGTCTTGAATACTTCAACCATCGTGAATTCGGATTTAGGTTTTCAATTAGCGGCTCCGAGTTTATTGTTACGAATATTGTGGCTGGAAAGATTCCTTATATCGTCAACAAGTTCCGGAAGTCCTGCCGTGAAGAGATGTCCACGATTTTCAAAAACACGACCCACAGCATTCGGTATCTTGTCGGCGAATTCTGCAAGGTGATTAAACGGCACAACGTTGTCATTGCGACTATGATATAGATAGATATTTGGGATTTGTCTAAGTTTTGTCTCAAAGTCTGGTCTCAAAAGGTACTCGTCAACTTCCCACCCCGAGGCACCAAAGAAAGGTGGTGCCACAAGAAACAACCCTATGATATTTTTTTCGCACAGTTCTTCCGACAAAAACTTAATCAAAACCGAGGCGCCTAAGGAATGGCCGATCAATATGACCTCATCATCCAACGCCGAGAGTTCGCGGTCGAGAGTGAGCTTCCACAGTTCATATTCAGGGTTTTCGGGTTCGGGCATTCTTGGATACAACACGACATGGTCCTCCCGCAGTCCGCGGCGCAGGTACTTTACCAGGTCGTCACTGCCTTCGTGGGGTCCTTGCGGGCCGCCACTGTGAATAAAGAGTACCGGTATTGCCATGGCTCTGATCTCGTAGACGACTTCCCGACACAATATTACCAGAGTATTTTGACCATCCGGGAGGGGTAAATACGGCAATTTGAGGGGTTGATCGCGACATCAGGGTTCGTTACTTTTGGTCGGGTTACGATCCCGATCGATCGAGTTGGTTTTCAGGCGAATGCCGGAAATATGGAAAGCATAATATCGAGCAGAATATGAAACACATTTCGATCCTCGTGCCGGAAGGCGCCCTCTTGGGCAACGTTGAAGGTCCGCGTCAGCTGTTTTCTTGTGTGAACGATTTTCTCGCAAGCCAATCCCGCGACCCGATTTTCTCAGTCGAACTTGTTGGGCTTAATTCAGACACGAGTCTGAATTACGGAAAATATACAGTACGGCCCGACCGCCTGATCAGCGAAGTCGATCGGACGGATCTTGTCATCGTGCCGGCGGTTGACGGAGACCTGAAGCGTGCCGTGGAATTAAATAGCGGGTATATACCCTGGATTGTACAGCAGTACAAGAACGGCGCGGAAGTCGCCAGCCTTTGCGTAGGGGCATTCATCCTCGCGGCAACCGGACTATTAAATGGTCGGAAGTGCGCGACCCACTGGATGTTTGCCGATCAGTTCCGGTCCATGTATCCGGACGTCAAGCTCGTTGTGGAGAAAATTATTACAGATGAGAACGGTCTGTATTCGAGTGGAGGCGCATTCTCCTATTTGAATCTCATTCTTTATTTAATAGAGAAGTACGCCAGTCGCGATCTTGCCATCGCTTGCTCGAAGGTATTCCAGATTGATATCGATCGCAACAGCCAGTCGCCTTTCATCATATTCAAAGGGCAGAAGGATCACGAGGATGAAACGGTTTTGAAGGCGCAGGAATTTATTGAAAAGAACTTCCAGGAAAAGATCACCGTCGACCAACTCGCGTCGATGTTGGCACTTGGACGCCGTAACCTGGAACGTCGTTTCAAGAAAGCCACGTCGAACACGGTTGTGGAATACATCCAGCGCGTGAAAATCGAGGCGGCCAAGATGAGACTGGAAACCTCACGCGAAAACGTTAACGAAGTGATGTATCAGGTCGGCTACACCGACACAAAGGCCTTCCGCACCACCTTCAAGAAAATCACCGGCATGTCACCGTTGCAGTACAAGGTGAAGTACAGTCATCGTGCATCGTGAACGGCAATTGCTGATCAGCTCTATGTGCCCTATGTGCAGTTCCTGAGCACATAGGTCACATAGCGCTCCAAAAACTACTGCTACTGCCTACTGCCTACTGATGCTCCAACCCCCTCCCTGTTCTCAGGTATCCTCACGCCTATCCCAAACTAAAAGTCAGCCCACCCATAACCACGACATAAACTTTTGCCTAAATTTATTTCTCACGCCCCCATCCAGCCATGAAGAAGTACAATGGTAGCATCCTGATCGTCGAGGACGACGAAGACGTGGCGCTTACGTCCCGGATGATCTTAAAGCAGTATTTCGAACGCATTGAAGTTCTACCCTCACCAAAGTCGCTGGAGTCCAGACTCAGGCAGGAAACGTACGATGTGATCCTCCTCGACATGAACTTCAAGGCGGGCGTGACGTCGGGAAACGAAGGGCTTTTCTGGCTTAACCGCATTCAGGCATTGTCGCCACTAACACAGGTTGTGCTGCAGACTGCCTATGGCGACATCGATCTTGCTGTTAGATCCATCAAGGAAGGAGCGGTAGATTTTTTGGCGAAGCCTTGGGACAAAGACAAACTTGTGACTACAGTAGTCAACGCCTTCAAGCAAGCGTTGGCACGACGCGAGAATCGTGAACCCAAGGTCAGGCAAAAGGCACAACACCAATATCTCAATCACGGTCAGGGAACGTTTATTGCTTCGGCGCCATCCATGAGAAACGTGCTCAAGACCATTGAGCAAGTCTCCGGCACGGATGCGAACGTACTCATCCTGGGCGAAAATGGTACAGGGAAAGAGCATGTCGCCTGGGCCATCCACAATCAATCAAAGCGAGCGGATCAAGCTTTTGTATCGGTCGACCTGGGGGCGGTTCCCCCTTCCCTTTTCGAATCTGAAATGTTTGGTCATGAAAAGGGATCATTTACCGATGCGAAGGAAACGCGGGTAGGAAAATTTGAACTGGCCGACAAAGGCACCCTGTTCCTGGATGAAATCGGTAACCTCTCTCCTGACCTCCAAATCAAATTGCTTTCGGCTTTGCAGAACCGAAACATTTCCCGCATAGGATCCAACACGGTCATACACGCCGATGTACGAATTATCTGCGCAACCAATGCGCCTCTCAACGACCTCGTGCGACGTGGCGCCTTCCGCAATGACCTTTATTATAGAATAAATACGGTTGAAATCCAGCTCCCCGCACTACGCGATCGCAAAGAAGACATCCCTTTGCTGTTCGAGTATTACTTCGAGGAATACTGCAGGCGATACCACAAAACGTTCTCGGTCGATCCAGCTCTGGCACAGCAATTGACACGGTACGACTGGCCGGGAAACGTACGCGAGCTACAGCACGCGATTGAACGCGCCGTGATCCTGTGTACAAGGCCTGAGTTAACCATTGACGACTTTCAATTGTATGGTCCAGCAATGCCGGCAGAGGAAGCTGATCGATCGCTTAACCTGTCCAATATTGAACGTGATGCCATACGACATGCCCTGAAGAAATTCAATGGAAACCTTTCCCGCGCAGCCGAGGAATTGGGTATAGGGCGAACAACGCTTTATCGGAAGATGGAAGCGTACGGAATTGGAAGAACTGAAGGAGCGTGAGGGTCAGGGTGAGTGTGAGTGTGGGAGTGAGAGTGAGAGTGAAGTAAGACCAAGCGCAATCCGTGGTATTATAGTAGAGACGCGCAACCTGCGCGTCTCAGAGTTATCAATTCTATGTGATCCCTATGTGGTTCAAACAAACCAGTCAATAATATTTGAACCACATAGGGCACATAGGAGGCACATAGGGGGATCAACCTATCAGACCTGCTAGAGCTTGAACTCAAAACAATCCATAAAGAAAGTTCTGCGTCCAAAGGTCGCTGCGCGGCTCCTGGCGATATGCTTCTTTGGCTGTCTTACGGGTTATCTGGTCTTTGACTCTCCCTACTGGATGGCAGGAATCTGGACAGGTCTCATCACGATTGGGCTCTTTTACGAGACAGTCCGGTTTGTCGACCAATCCGAGCGCAAACTCGTAGCCTTTCTTCAGTCACTGAATCAGAATGACTTCTCTGTGACCTTTTCAGAAAACAGGAAATCCAACGATTACGACCTTCACGTTGCGTTCAACCAACTCAATCAAACTTTCAAATCCCTTCGCTCAGACCGGGAATCGCAACATCAACTGTTGCAGGCAGTTGTTGAACATGCTACCGTTCCACTCGTATGCTTTGAGGAAGATGACGGCGCGATATTTCTCGTTAACGACGCTGCAAAAAATCTGTTTCAGCTTCCGTTTGTTCAGAAGGTCCAAACGCTGGAACGGGTGGATGTTACGCTTCCTCGCTTTCTTCGGGAAATCAAGGACGGTGAAAAGTCGACGTTCAAGCTAACCATTCGTGCCAGGACAGTATTCCTTTCTGTATTGTCGCGACACATCATATTCAAGGACAAGAAACTGAAGCTGATCGCATTCTACGATGTTAGCAGCGAACTGGCGACGAAAGAGGCAGAGACGTGGCAAAAGCTGTTGCGTGTGTTGACGCATGAAATTTCGAACTCGGCCATTCCCCTATCAACGCTCTCTACGTACATACGCGAAATGCTGGAAGAGGCAAAAGGTCAGGATCGTGAACTGACTGAAAGCGAGCGACAGGACCTGATGCAAAGTCTTAGAACAATAGACAGTCGCAGTCAGTCATTAAGAGAATTCGTGCAAAACTTCCGCACGGTAAACGCCATCCCTGAGCCGAAACTGGAGAAGCTAGCAATTGGCGATCTGGTTATGGAGGCGATCAACCTGTTTACGCGGGAATTCGAACTAAATAACATCTGCCTTAAGATGAACGGCGTGCATTCTGCCGGTCACGTATACGCCGACAGAAACCTGACCATGCAGGTAATGATAAACCTGATCAAGAATGCCGTGGAAGCAATGAACAACTTCAAGGAAAACAAGTTCATTGAGATCACCACGGAAAAAACCGGACAACGATACCTTCATCTCCATATCGCAGACACAGGATGCGGCATCCCTCCGGAAGATCTGGAACAGATTTTCATACCTTTTTTCTCCACGAAAAAGAATGGCTCCGGTGTGGGATTAAGTGTCTCTCAACAGATCATGCAGCGCCAAAAGGGAGACATCTCCGTGCGTTCGACACCGGGAAGGGGAAGCGTGTTTACCATGACGTTCAGCATCTAGTCGATGAGTATCGTAAAGCGCGTGCGGCTTTACGTTAAATGTTTATCGACTTCAGTCCTGAAGCAGAGTTTATGGAGCTAGTGGATCACGTTGCAGCAAAGATGGCAAACCAGAAATAGCTACCTCTGATGTATCACATTGAAACATCGGAATGTTTCAATGTGATACAATTGGTATGGGATTGATGCTGCGACATTTGCCCTTTGGATTGGTTCAGTGCACTGGCACAGGAATCGCCATAATGCGAGGAAAACTGTTATTTTCATTAAGTCGCACTATGATTCGAAGCTTTCTTACCATCGCATTTCGCATTCTGTGGCGCAACAAGGTCACTTCCTTTGTGAACGTCTTTAGCTTAAGCCTCGGGATAACGTGTTTTATCTTCATCCTGCTGTATGTCCAGCACGAGACGTCGTACGATAAGTTTCACGAAAACTACGACAACCTTTATCGCCTCGAGGGCGACAACTACGCACGGCTCCCTCCCGTTATAGGCGAACATATAAAAGAACGGATTCCCGAAATCACCAATGTCGTTCACCTGTCTACGCATGGGTTGTGGGACCTGACACACCGACCGGAGGATAATCCGGAAGACATAACATATGCAAGGACCCATGTGGTGTGGGCAGACAGCACGACGTTCAACGTATTTACATTCCCCTTTATCCAGGGAGATGCAGTAACCGCACTTCGCAATCCGTTCACGGCAGTCATCACAGAAGGGACCGCCCGGACACTCTTTGGTACCGCGGATCCCATGGGCAAGACGTTCGAATTCGCCAGCCACGAATTTGAAATCACAGGTGTTATCAAAGACCCCGACAAATCGCATTTGCAGATCGGTGCGTTTGTTTCCATGACGTCTATGCCGCTGGTTTATCCCGACCGCGACCTTAACATGACAGGACCCAATTTATGGTTGTGGAGTGCCACATACCTCTTAACTGCGAAAGAAACCAAAAGGGAAATTCTCGAATCGAAGATCAATGACGTATTGGCCGAGATCAACGATGGCAACTTGTTCAACACGGTATTCACTCGTTTCAATGTCCGGCCATTAAAGGACATCTACTTCTACGGAGCCCTTAAAAATCTCGACTATGGTTTGCACGGCAGCTTTCAGCGAATTGTGATCTTATCAATTATCGGTGTGTTCATGCTCGCGCTGGCCAGCATCAATTACGTGAATCTAACCACTGCCCGGTCGATTATTCGAATGAAAGAGGTTGCGGTTAAGCGATTCGTTGGCTCGTCAACAGGATTAGTGCGCCTTCAACTGATACTCGAATCAGTAATTGTAGCATTGATTTCCCTGCTCGTTGCTGTAACAGCCGTGCAGGTTTTTATTGGACCTTTCAACAGCGTAGCCAGTGTAAGAATCGACCTCCTACAATGGAACCGCTTGGACGTCTGGCTCATCGCCATTAGTGGCGTCGTAATGCTCGGAGTGGTAGCTGGAATATATCCGGCACTGTATCTCACGGCAGTTAAGCCGGTCAGGTTGGTGAGAAACGCCGTGCTCGCGGAGAGCACGACTTCCATCTCGCCGCGAAGCATCCTGATGACGCTCCAATTCACGCTGTCCATTGTACTGATGATCTGCGCACTGGCGGGAAGCCGGCAACTGCATTACCTGCGCAATGCAAACCTTGGCTTTAGCAAAGATCATATTATTCAGGTGGAGACGCCGCAGAATCTTGCCGATGAATACTCTTTGAGGGAAACATTCAAGGAAGAACTTCTTTCACAACAAAATATTCTGGGCATTTCATTTGCACCAGGAAGTCCGGGGAGCCACATACCCACAGCGCCGCTGGATGTGAAACATGAAGAAAGATCGATCGAATTTCTGCTTGTCGATCACGACTATTTCAAGGTAATGGATATTGAGCTGGTTGAAGGAAGCGGATTCTTTCCAAGGAGCCTGGAAGAATTTGCCACGTTGTCTGGTAACGTCAGGATTGTAGTAAATGAGTCTTTTGTTCGGGAACTGGATCTCACTTCTCCGGTTGGATACATATTCCAACGGGAAGGACCATCCGGACCACGGAACTATGAAATCATAGGAGTTGTAAAAGACTTTCACTTCCGGTCGCTGCATCACAAGATCAGTCCCATCATGTTCATCCAAACGCGTCCTATGCACCTGGCTAACATCAAGGTTCAGCCAACAGACCTCCCGGCTACGATTCAGGCGATAGAGAAGGCTTGGAAGAAAGTTTATGGCGATAAGCTTTTTACCTATACCTTCCTGGATGAAACTTTTGATCAGCAGTACAAGAATGATGAACAGCTCGCAACGGTAACCATTTGGTTTACGGGCCTCACGCTGATAATTGCGTGCCTCGGTCTATTTGCGCTTTCCTCATTCATGATAACAAGGCGCACCAAGGAAATCGGCATAAGAAAATC
>DATCLO010000167.1:0-10192 GCA_036563875.1 Cyclobacteriaceae bacterium | reverse complement strand
TTGGTGTAGCCTCCCCGGAGATTTACATCCGGATCCTGTCCAGAGTAGTTCGTTCGAAGGAAAAGATTCCTTCCGGTGAGGGTGACGCTAAGCCCTTCAAGAGAGAACCTTTGAATCCACGCTTTCGGAACGTTCCACGTGAGGTTTACGTCGCGGAGGCGAATCCACCAGAGATCTTTTTCAACATACAGGTCGGGATACTGAATGGTCGATCGATACCATCGTTCACCTTTGATGACTTCGATGTCATTAATTCCTCCATCGCTGAACTTCACACCCTCAAACACAAATGGATCGTAGCGATCTTCGGTGATTTTCGATACTCCGTTCGTTACCATTTGCGCATGGGCACTGTTGTAGATGTCGAACTTGTAACGGGAGTCGAAAAGGAACGACAGTGTGAAGCTCTTGTATGTGATTGAGTTCCGCAATCCCAGGTTCCAAAGCGGATTCGGATCGCCGATCACCGTTTGATCAGGGTCTACCATGGGGAAGCCGTAGTTGGCGTTGGGATTGCCACCGACCGTTGCCCGGTCGTCGATTACGACATTGCCATTTTCATCCTTAAGAAGTCGCGTTCCATAAAAAACACTGAAGGGTTGCCCGGCAATGATACTTGCTGTTACGTTATTCGTATTCCACAACCCGATCTGGCTTAGACCTTCCGCGAGTTCAACGACTTCGCTTCTGTTCTTCGAGAAATTCAAAGTAGCATCCCAACGCAGTGCTTCGCGCCTCACAAGTGCCGCGGATGCCACTGCCTCGATGCCCTGGTTTGTGATGAGTCCGGCATTCGTGATATAGCCATCGAACCCAGTCGACGTGGGAATACTAATTGGCAGAATTTGATCACGGCTTTCGGATTTGTACCAGGTAAACTCCAACCCTATCCTGTCATTAAAGAACCATGCATCCACCCCGCCCTCGTATGCTGTGATGGTTTCAGGTTTCAGATCGGGATTAACCTTGCTGTTATCCAGACTGAATCCAGAGAGCCCGCGATAGGGGAAAGTGAACTCCTGACCCTGGGCCGCGCCACCAATGGTTGTCGTGGAGTAATACGTGTCCAGTGAGTAGGGAGCAGCGTCGTTGCCCACCTGTGCAAATGATCCGCGCAGTTTGAGATGGCTCAGACTGTTCACTGGTATGTCGAGGGCTTCAGACAGGACAAGTCCCGCGTTAATAGAAGGATAGAAGAACGAGTTACGCCCAACAGGCAGCGTGGAAGTCCACTCGTTGCGACCCGCAACTTCGACAAATAACCAGTTCTTGTAATTAAGCTGCACGTCCCCGTAAACAGCGACGAGTTTCTTGCGGAACGTCGACTGGTCGGCGATCACTGAGGATGCATTGCTGATATTGTAGAAGTCAGGAATGCTAAGATTGTTCCCACGCGTCACGGTGTGGAATCGGTGATAGTCGAAGAAGTTGTGACCTGCAACGACCGTTATGTTCAGATTGGGACTGATCTGTCGATTCGCGGTAAGGTAGAGGTCTGTATTGATGTCTCGCCTGGAAAATCCATAGTCTACGATAACGCCTGCGGGAAATGCGATAGACCCTTTACTGAAAGCGCCTTTGCGTCTTTCGTTTGAGAAGTCTGTACCGAGACGCAAGGTTGCGGTCAGCCAATCGGTAAGGCCGTATTGACTTTCCTGAACGATGACGAACCGGTTGATGTCGTCAGAATGCGGATTTTTGTTGAGTGACCAGTAAGGGTTGTCGAATCCGCGATTTCCGCCGGGATACGCACGTTGCGTTCCATCCTCAAATGAGTAGGCGAGAGGATCTTCGGAAGGATTTGCCCTTCCGTTGGAGTTGTCGAAGTTTAGCGGCGTGTTAATAAGGCCGCGAATGACACCGGAAGGCGCGCCACCTGGCAACATCCGGTTGTCGGAGCCGGTGTTGAAGTAATTTATTGAGGCCGACAGGTGGAGCTTGTCTGACGCTTGATACCCGGCGCCAAGCCGAACTGAATTTTTAAAGAAGTTCGTCGTGGGAACAATACCTTCCTGGTAGAATCGGCCTGCAGAGAAATAGTAGTTGGCCCTATCTGATCCGCCGGCAATGCTCAGGTGATTGTCGGTTGTATAGCCCCGCTGCAAGAACTTGTCGATGTTGTTGTATCGGTTGACGGGAATCCCATTCGACAGCGGATCGTCCTGGCTCACGATCTTGCCGTTTACATCCCACTTGCTGGGGATGTCACTGTACGTAAGCGTACTGAGGAGCGGGCCCCAGGAATCTTCTGAGCCATTTTGACCAGGTTCGACGTACTGGCCATTGATTCCCTGCGCGTACTTCTCCTGGGTTGGCTGTAGCCTGCGCAGGAGTGATTCAACACTGTACGAAGTGGTGAACGTAACGATGGGCTTGTCGCTTGCAAATCCCTTTTTTGTGTTGACAATCACTGCCCCGTTTGCCGCGCGGATGCCGTACAGTGCGGCCGCAGTTGGTCCTTTGAGTACGGTGATGCTTTCGATATCGTTCGCGTTGAGATCAACAGCGCGGTTCGACTGGTTCACGATCTGATTTGCGTTTTGAATCGCCAACCCGATGTTTGAGTTGTCAATGGGCATACCATCGAGTACGAACAAGGGTGAGTTCTCGCCGAGGATGGAAGTGCTTCCCCGAACACGTATGGTTGAGGACCCACCGGGCTGACCACTGCTGTTATTAATCTGCACGCCGGCGACCTTTCCGCTGATTGCTGCCACAATATTTGGTTCCCGGGTTTCGAGCAGTTCGGCAGCTTTCAGTGTCTGAACCGAGTAGTTGATAGCCTGGCGTTCGGTTTGAATACCCACGGCGGTGATCACGACTTCGGAAAGTAGTTGTCGTGACTCCAGGCTTATTTCGAGTTCAGACGATGCATCGTAGACCTCGATTTGCTGACTTTGATAGCCGGCGTAGCTTATCGTGATCGTAACTGGGAGCGGTTGCTTTAGTTCAAATACGAAGTTGCCGTTGACATCGGCCATTGAGCCCTCGTTGGTTCCGTTTACCAGCACCGTAGCCCCGATGAGAGGTTCAGCAGTTGCTCCGTCGATCACTCTTCCTTTCAGCACTTCCTGAGCCCATGCGGCGTTGAGCGCAAATGAAATCAGGACAAAGAGAGGTATCGCTCTTCTGTAAAGAAGGTTCATGATTTCTGATTGGTTAGAACTTGTTGATTGGATATTGGTGGCTGCGGGGCGCATCATTCCATTTGAAGTGTCCACCCACCTCAAAGGGTCAGACGCGCCCACAAGCCATGTAAGGACATAGTATTCCCGTCCCATCCGTGATGCGGACAGGGAAAAGTCAATTCAGGGCTGGTAGTGAATCAGCTAGAAACAGAAAGTGTTGCTAGCAAAGAATCCCCGGGCAAAAGCCCAGAGGAATCGATCGAAATGCGTAACGGTTTTTTCCATCTTAAAATTAATTTTATTGTTCCAACCCGATCGCTCATCGGGTTGAGCCAGGTTTAAGCACCTTGTTGGTGGAAACAGGTTGCTAGAAGTTCGACGAGCCTGTACTCTCCCTTCTTCTTAATAAAATCAATTAGGTGGATAATTGATTTGAAGAGGCTATGTCAGACTGTAACTACGGCGACAGTCGTGTTGTTAAGGATGTTGTATATCCTATCGCGTTCTTGTTGGTAATGCTTTTCAAACTCAATCACTGTCCGCAGAACCTTACGAAACAGTTTTTCCTTCACAAGCCAGCTGTACACGTTGGTCAGCAGGCCGTCAAGGTTAGCCAACCGATCTTTTTCCAGATCGATGCTTACCGATGCGGCGTGACGGTCGTACGTAAACATGAGATTTCGCGGACGGTTGAATTCAATCAAGCCGCGGATCAGGCTGAAATCGGGTTTGAATTTTTCAGCGACGTGAAACGTGATCCGCACGCGGTCATTGTAGTAAAAGGCCGACACGTTACCGAATAATTCGTTTTCTGACAGACCCGTTGCGACTGATTCTCCGGCGGAAATGGTCCGATTTGGCGTTGTCTCTTCTTCAGCGAGTACCAGGTACTGCTTCTGATCATCTATATGTGCTGGGGATACCATATTATATAAAGGTGTTAAATGTTGTTGAAGTTGACGAATTGGAGATGGTCAACGACAACACCCGTCATGCACAAACAATCCAAATCTTTCCATAATCCTGTTCTTTGCACCGGCATCTGACCCCAAAAACCCCATTTTTGCAGAGGATCGGGCTTTTTTGCCAAGCACAGAGCAAAGATGGAAATAATAATCTACTAAATCAATAGACTAAGTAGATTTTTTCTAGCTTTGGATTGGATTTGATAAGGATGGAGAGAGAAGACCCTGCGAAGGAGTTACCGGCATATGTTTCGGCGCCGATAAGAGAAGACAAAGCCTTGCCGTGGGGGAGGATTACGGCGGTTTTGATTGCCCTGACCCTTCTAGCCTCTTGCTGGTGGTACTATGATTCCATTGCAGAGAGTGCCGCGCCGTTGTTCGAAGTGCTGGGTGACAACTTCTGGGTTTTCGTATTGGCGGGATTTGTGGCTCAGATGATTGATGGTGCACTGGGTATGGCGTACGGAGTAAGCGCCTCAACGTTCCTGTTGAGTTTCGGGGTTTCCCCCGCAGCAGCGAGCGCGAGCATTCACACTTCGGAGATCTTTACCAGCGGAGTTTCCGGCTTAATGCACCTGCAGTTCAGGAATGTCAACAAGAAACTTTTCAAAACTTTATTGCTGCCCGGCGTAATCGGCGCGGCATTGGGGGCTTTGACGCTTTCTTTCCTGGAGCAATACACGACGTTATTAAAACCTCTGATAGCAGTGTACACGCTGTACCTCGGTGTCAGGATTATTCAAAAAGCATACATGAGGCGCAAGCCCAAAATAAAGACGCGCCACATCCCAAAGCTTGCATCGTTCGGAGGCTTCATGGATTCAATTGGCGGAGGAGGTTGGGGACCTATTGTATCATCGACGCTGATTGCGGGCGGAAGGCATCCTCGTTACACCATAGGGTCTGTTAACCTGACGGAATTTTTCGTTGCGCTTACAAGTTCAATTACATTTCTTTCACTCATCGGTATAGATCACTGGAACATTGTTGCCGGTCTCATCTTGGGTGGGATTGTTGCCGCGCCCCTCGCCGCACTGATTGCCAGGAAGCTTCCGACAAAAAGGATGATGCTGATTGTTGGCGTTTTGATTATTCTGGTGAGCATAAGAATAATTTACGTTTCGGTGGTCTGAGTTGAACCACATAGAACATAGACCACATAGAGGGCACATAGGTTTCGTTTAGTGTCCTTGCGAAATCGTACCACCTAATCACAAATCGCTAATCATCCCGTCCGCGTCCCGTAGGGACGCCGTGTTTGTACGTTTCGGGTAAATCGTGGCCTGAGCCGGCTATCGATAGATATGATACAATTGCCTCTCCATCGTTATGTTGAGGCTCTTCGTAAATTTTTCGGGATCAAAGTTTGTTTTCTTATATTCCTCCTGTACTCGCTTCCTGGCTTGCTCCAAATGCCCCATGCTTTCCCAAACTGCAATTGTGATTAGATTTATATCGCCATTCTCAAGTTCCGATGCAATCACCTCATCCCTCACAAATCCTGGCAACGTCTTGATAAACGCCCTGTTATGATTCATCCGATCAGTAAAAACCTCGATGGCCTCTTTCGGCACAAGAAACCTATCAACGAAGTACACGTACGTGTCCAGTCGCCTGGCATGGACGAGTGGATCTTCCGGTAAAATACCAATCTGTTGAAGGAAGCTGAGCCTGTCCGTCAGGAGCTGCGACCGAATGATCTTTCCGCCGGATAGCTCATACAATGCCCAGCCCTCATTAGAGAAACTTTTGCCAGTGGCGGGAATGTTCTGAAAGTTATTCTCGTGCGTTCCTGATAGTGTATGCTTAACTACCACGGAGTTGCCCTCAGCAACGATGGTTTCCAGTTTCCATTTGGCGTCTGGGAAAGCATGCACAATGCTGCGAATGACTTTGCCAAATGCTGCCGGCCCCTCTTCACCCTGGACGTTGACATAATCTGCCGAGATAACTTCATCCAGGAGTTCGAATTTTCTCTGGTTGAGGACAACTTCGTAAAGGTCCGTTACAACTTCCTTATTGGTTTTGAGGATCGTTTCCATGTCTGTAAGATTTTTACTTGTATGATCTGATGCCATTTGCCCGAATGCAACCTGAGCCGCACTCAGTGCTATGGTCGTAATGGCTTGTGTGAATGCTGTTTTCATGCAACCGATTTGGTTTCTCAAAGTTGCATGGCGAATCAGATCAAGGATTGTAAAAAAACATTGATTCGATCCCTATGTGTTCTATGTGTATAAACTATGTGTTCTATGTGGTTAAAAAAAGAAGCAGAAACTTTTGAACCACATAGGTCACATAGAGGTGATCACATAGGACACATAGGGGCAGTCACCAGACAGGGCCTGATCTGATGAAGTCGGTGGGAGTTTGACCTGTAAACTGCTTAAACGCCTTTATGAAATGGGATTCGTCAAAGAACCCCGCTTCAAATGCGGCGTCAAGCAGCTTGTCGCGATCGCGACTCCGACTGACAATGGACGACATCCGTACCAGCGAAGCATACTGTTTGGGTGAGGCGCCGACAACCTTGCGGAAACGCTTTTCGAAGGCGTCTTTGCTAATGTAAAGTCGGTCACGGAGATCTCTTATTCTGATAAATCCATTGGACTGATTGATCTGTTGAATGGCTGTGGAGACGAGCCTGTCTGTCTCATATTTGTCCAGCATTCCGAGAAGAAACTCTTCGATTATGGAGACCTTTTCCTCGTTTCTTGGAGCGCTCCACACCCTGTCGTTGATTGTCCTGACCAGAGATGGGTTAACCAAATCGTCAAGAGAGACGCTTTCGGCGAACAATTCGTGAAGGGGCTGCTTGAAAAATGCCGATGCGCCCGTGGGCGTGAACTGAACGATTAGCGTCGCGGTGTTCTCTCCATAGCCAATATGGCGCGGGGATTTTTGCAAACCGGAAACGATACTTTCCGGCAATACCCGACTGTGTCCATTGCTTAGCAGCGTGTTCTGGCCCCGAAGACGAAATGCCATCGCCAGGGAGGTAGTTGGAAGGATTCGATTGATCCGTTCTGCGTTTGTCTCAATGATTTTGTAGCCCGAGATGAAGGGTTGGAGGGGAGGAGCGGGTTTGATGTCATGTATTTTCATCGAGAACATCGGTTCGGTATGAGCAAGTAACAAAACTTTTCTTGGAATTGTTTCGGAATGGTTTTTCACCACAGAGGCACAGAGAGACTCGGAGTTGCACAGAGATCATTTCTTGGTGCGTTAACATCAATTGTAGCGAGGTACCCTTATTTCTGCGACTGCCACGTGTGCATAGAGGACACAGGCGCTGACGCGCACATAGGTGCATCCTGTAGGCGTATTCAAAAAATTTAACCTGCTGTGCCTCTGTGGTGAAGGAGCGTTGGTCCTAAAACTTAACATCGAACCGCCCATCGGTGACTCTCATGGTATCGCATTCGTCGAGCGCCTGCGTGAATTCAAATAACCCGGAAATCATGAAGCTTGATTGGTCAAACTTCGTAATCGTCAGCGTACCGCTTAGGTCCTTCAATCTTTCTTCCACGTGAGCATGTAGGTTACAGTTGCTCCTAAGACGCGCATGGGTCCGGGGTACTACACAAGTTCAATAAACTGGCTTACTTTCCATTGGGAGTTCAGAATCAAGATCTTTTTCAGGATCAGTCGTTGCTGCTTCCCATTTGCAGTAAACGAAATTACCAGGGAAGCCTGGGCAAAATGCCCTGTTTGCCCTGTGTTGTCAATTCGTTCAAAACGAATGGTGTTCCATACAATTCCACTGTTGCGACCTTGACGAACGATGCGATCGAATGACTCTTGTACCGACCTTGTAAGATTTCTTTCATAGAGAGCGGCAAACTCTTCTTTAGCGTCTGAAAGGGATTCACCGTAGAAGTCGGCGTTATCATCCATTAGTTGGTGAAATTCCTTTATGGTCGGAAAAAGTGCGACATACTCTTCAGAGGATTCATGTTGCAGCGCAGTGATTACTCGTTTAGCCAATTCTTCTGAAGAAGAGATCTGAGAGGCAGGGCCTGGCTCAACATTACATGCGACAGCAACAGCCAGTACAAACGATAAGCAAATGATGGTTTTCATATGGAGTGATTTTTTTAACCAGCAATATTTTCGTTTAAAACTATGTCCGGAATCTTGCCGCGACAATCACCTGAATTGGTGATTCTCAATCATACAAGTGCTGGCATCGCAGCTGCGGGGACAGCTTTGGGACCCTTACCTATGGGTTCTTACACTAATTTTTGAAGTATCGCTTTCGCAACGGCTTCACTTTTCGAGTGCACATGAAGCTTTTCATAGATGTGTCGTACGTGGGTGCTTACGGTATCTATTGAAATGAAGCAATCGGCCGCAACGGCCTTATACGATTTTCCCTTAACCAGCAATCTCAGAATCTCTCTTTCGCGCTCCGACAGGTCGATAAATTCGCTCTGTTGTGCGCTGGCTTGCGACCTGAACATCTGCAATACTTTTACCGCAACGGAGGCCGTCATCGGGGCACCGCCCAGATGGGTTTCCAGAATCGCTTCAATCATTTTCTGAGGGGGCGTTTTCTTGAGCATGTACCCGGATGCGCCCGCACAGATAGCTGCAAATATTTTGTCATCGTCGTCAAACACAGTTTGCATCAGTATTTGGACGTTGGGAAATTTCTTTTTAATCACAACCACGGCTTCTATTCCTGATACGCCGGGCATGTTAATATCCATCATCACTACATCGGGATTTGCCTGCTGCATGTTCGGGATCAACCGGTTCGCATCCGCGAAGGCCCCGGTACAGATCATGTCTTCCTCACTGTTGATCAGCTGCACCAGACTCTCACGGAGTTTCTTGTTGTCCTCGAATACGGACACCCTTATTGCCATAGCAATTTTCTTTATGTGATTTTGAACGTAAGTTCGACACACGTGCCCTCGTTGCTGCGAGATTGAATCCTGAAGAAACCATTCAAC
This sequence comes from Cyclobacteriaceae bacterium, assembly GCA_036563875.1. Lineage (GTDB taxonomy): Bacteria > Bacteroidota > Bacteroidia > Cytophagales > Cyclobacteriaceae > ZC4RG29. The sequence continues at coordinate 1,141 of DATCLO010000167.1, read as the reverse complement.
TCACTGGCGCGCTTCTTCAGAGTATTCATTCCATTACCCTGGAAGGTTTCCTGTGTGTCGAATCCAACGCCGTCATCCCTGATAATCATTTCAACATGCCTCTCTTTCTGAAAAATCCTTATAGACACGTTCTTCGCGTTTGAATGTTTTGCCACATTCGCAACGGCTTCCTTGAAAAACAGATACAGATTCTTGCGTTGGCCCATGGATAGCTTTGAGGCGGAAAGCGCCTGGTCATCATCGAAATTCAGCACAATACCCTTGGCTTCCAGGATCCCGGAAGCAAATGCGTTCATGCGCCGTAGTACATTCTCAAAGCGGTCATTTTCAGACCTAATGGCCCACACAATATCTCCCATATTCTCCTGCATGGATATCGTGCTTTCCTCGATCGAAGTCAGTAATGTTGGTGCTTCCGCCGACCGGGCTTTAGCAAGCCCGGCCATAATGCTAATGCTGCTTAGCGTGGAGCCTATGTCATCGTGTAAATCGTCAGCGATGCTGTTGCGCATATTTTGAAACTGCCTCTGCCGGACATTTCTCAGCACTACGATGACGATCACCAGTATGGCAACAAGCACGACCAGGGAGGAGAACATAATATACTGATTTCTCAATCGTGATTTTGATTCAGCAATTTCTCTTTCCCGCTCCTGCTCTCTGTAGTGAATATCCTGTATGGCCATAATTTTTTCCCTGTTAAACAAGTTCTCTTTAAATGCAGCTGCCATACTCACATACTTCAAAGCACTGTCAGGGTTATTCTTTGATTGATATACATCGGAAAGAAGGTTTGTTGCCTTTAACGCGCTAACGGGGTACGATCTGGCTATTTTTGTTGACAGTACCTTCCTGGCATACCACTCGACCGAATCCAGTTTGTTCGTTTCTTTAAACACATTTGCGACGCCATTGTAATTGTCGATCAGGTGTACCTCCCAATCGTTATTTGCGGAAAGAGATATGCTTATGCTATAGTGATACAGTGCGGAATCATACATCGCCTTTCCTGCTAAGGCCTCACCGAGGTTCCAATGTGACAACGCTATCTGTCGCGGATGAAAGTACCGATTCATGCGCTGGTCACCCGTGATCATGTCATATGATTTCTTCGCATATACCATCGCTGAATCCGGTTGCC
>DATCLO010000166.1:0-4422 GCA_036563875.1 Cyclobacteriaceae bacterium | reverse complement strand
CGATGCCTTCATGGCGAGCCGAAATAATGAAAACAGGCGATGCTTTGCAAAATATTTTTATGATTTTTGTCCGCCTGCACAAACTAACAATCAGTAGGTAAGTCCCTCCCGTCTCACTGGAGCCGTTTTGGAGTGGAGTTCACAGAGCAATATGACAAGGATTAAGAAGACGCCCGCAGATTCAGCGCTCAGCATGACTGAGCTGGTGCTACCCAACGATACGAACACGATGAACAACCTGATGGGTGGCCGGCTCATGCACTGGATGGACATCGTCTCGGCTATTGTCGCGCAGCGCCATGCCAATCGGTTGGTGGTCACGGCGTCCGTTGACAACATTTCGTTTCGTCATCCGATCGCACTGGGTAATGTCGTGACCCTTCGCGCGCGGGTAACACGTGCCTTCAAGACTTCCATGGAAGTACGCATCGATGTGGAAGCGGAGGATGCGCCGTCAGGAAGAAAGTTTGAAAGCAACAGCGCCTTCTTTACGTTTGTAGCTATGGATGAGAACGGACATCCCACGGAAGTGCCGGAGCTTGTGCCTGTGACCGACGAAGAGAAGGAATTGTATGATGGCGCACTGCGACGCAGACAACTCCGACTTGTACTCGCAGGAAAAATGAAACCCACAGATGCCAGCGAATTGAAATCAATATTCAACCTACCTGACGCATGAAGGCCGAAGAGTGGATCACGGCGTTATATCCCGAGGAAATCTACAAGCTACCTCCCACGACGCTCGTGGTGTTACCTGTACCCTGGGATGATCTCGCAGACAAGGACCGCGATATGCTTCGAAAGCTGCTGCATGCCGTCGGCGCCGGCATGGGAAGGGCAAGGATCATTCATGAACCCGTTCTGACGGAGTCAATGATCAGGGCCATTGATGCGGAATACGCCATTGTATTTGGAGTGGATGTTGATCCGCCCGTAAACAATACGGAAATCGTGAAGATCGGACGCACTTCACTGATCAGGACGGTTGCGCCAGGAGAGCTTGTTGAGTCGTTAAAAAGACCGCTCTGGATGGCCCTTCAGAAAATGTATGGCCTGTAATTCATGGCTTTTACAGGGCGTCTTTTCGCGTTTTTTGTGTCTTTTGCCGATTATACCAGTTCTTCTATATTTGCGGTGCTTTGGCGGGTACTGTCTCTTCCGACAGGCCGGACAGGCGCATGGCTTTTATCAATCGAAAACCTTAAATCTCACTGATGGAAAACGTTCTTTATACTTTACCCGCCTTTGGCGTGCTGGGAATTCTCTATGTGCTTTGGCGCAGTAGCTGGATCAACAAGCTGGATGCCGGAACAGACCGGATGAAAAGCATCGCCAGTCACATTGCCGAAGGCGCGATGGCCTTTCTTAAGGCCGAGTACAAGGTACTGATCGTATTCGTCATTTGCGTTGCCATCCTGCTTGCCGTGAGCGCAGATGAATCTTCATCTCCTCTGGTGGGCGTTTCATTCGTGGTGGGCGCATTTACTTCGGCACTTGCCGGATTCATCGGAATGCGCGTAGCCACCAAGGCTAACGTACGCACAACAAATGCTGCGCGCACCAGCCTGGGCCGTGCGCTTGAAGTTGCCTTCGCGGGAGGGTCAGTTATGGGAATGGGTGTTGTGGGTCTCGGTGTGCTTGGCCTTAGCATTCTCCTTATCATTTACGCAAGCATGTACGGCGTGGACACGCAGGCAAATCTCACACGCGTGCTCACGGTGCTTACTGGCTTCTCGTTTGGCGCATCGTCTATCGCACTGTTCGCACGTGTTGGTGGTGGTATCTACACGAAGGCGGCTGACGTGGGCGCCGACCTCGTGGGAAAGGTAGAAGCTGGTATTCCGGAAGACCACCCGCTGAACCCGGCTACCATCGCAGATAACGTGGGTGACAATGTGGGCGACGTTGCGGGTATGGGTGCCGACCTTTTTGAATCATATGTTGGCTCCATCATCGGTACCATGGTGCTCGGCGCAGCGTTCATGGTGCCTGGTTTCGCCGATAACTTCAATGGCCTTTCAGCGGTATTCCTCCCTCTGGTCCTCGCCGGTGTGGGAATTGTGATGTCTTTCCTTGGAACGTTCTTCGTAAAAGTTAAGGAAGGAGGAAACCCTCAAAAGGCTCTTAACACAGGTGAATTTGTATCATCCATCGTGATGATCATCGCATCCTACTTTATCATTAACTGGATGCTGCCCACCGAATGGTGGTTCAAGGATCCTCTGTACGCATGGGAAGATCCTGAATACGGTAATCGCTACACAGCGATGGGTGTGTTCTGGGCAACCGTGATTGGATTGGTTGCAGGTTTACTCGTAGGGCTTGTTACTGAATACTACACGGGAACAGGCAAGAAGCCTGTGCTGTCGATCGTGCGTCAATCGTTGACCGGTGCTGCAACAAACATCATCGCGGGGATTGGTGTCGGTATGATGTCGACTGCTATTCCGATCCTTATCATCGCGCTCTCCATCATTGGTGCATTTTCAATGGCGGGCTTGTACGGAATCGCTATCGCCGCCGTGGGTATGCTTTCGAACCTCGGTATCCAGCTCGCCGTCGATGCATACGGACCTATCTCCGATAATGCAGGTGGTATCGCAGAAATGTCGGGCCTTCCAAAAGAGGTACGCAGCCGCACCGACAAACTCGACGCTGTTGGTAATACAACTGCGGCTATTGGTAAAGGTTTTGCAATCGCATCCGCAGCCTTGACTGCACTCGCACTGTTCGGTGCGTTTATGACGACAGCAAACCTGCGTACGATCGACGTATCGAAAGCCAATGTTATTGCCGGCTTGTTCATCGGTGGCATGCTGCCCTTTGTATTCTCAGCGCTCGCCATGGGCGCTGTGGGACGCGCTGCCATGTCGATGATTGAAGAAGTACGTCGCCAGTTCACGACTATCCCGCCGCTGAAGGCTGCACTTGAACTGATGCGTAAGAACGGTGACAAACCCCTTGAGGAATGGTCACAAGAAGATCAGCGAATCTTCCACGAAGCTGACGGCAAAGCTGAATACGGAAAGTGTGTTGCCATCTCGACGACGGCTGCAATCCGTCAGATGGTAGTACCCGGCCTTATGGCAGTAATTGTACCCGTCGTTATCGGCTTCCTCCCTGGATTTGGTGTAGAAGCTCTGGGCGGTCTGCTGGCAGGTGTTACCGTATCGGGTGTTCTTATGGCCATCTTCCAGTCGAATGCCGGTGGCGCATGGGATAACGCGAAGAAGACTTTTGAAGAAGGTGTGGAAATCAACGGTCAGATGTACTACAAGAAGTCTGATCCCCACAAAGCTGCCGTTGTGGGTGACACAGTGGGTGACCCCTTCAAGGACACTTCTGGTCCCTCACTGAACATCCTCCTTAAGCTGATGTCAATCGTTGCGTTGGTTCTCGCCCCGCTCCTTGCCCTGGAGGAAGGTGAGCAGCAGTCGCATCAGGACAATCAGCTGAAAAAGGAAATTGTTGTGAATGAGAAGGGTAGTCCGGAAGCCTCCCGATAACCTCCTTTTTTCTACGTTATGAACGATGGCCCCCAGCGGGCCATTGTTGTTTAAATGCACATCAATTCGCCAGAAATTCGCGGAATTCTCGATTATTAGGCGATATTTAAGGTCAGGTTCGGCTGGAGGGCAGTACGGATTTTTAGGCCCGTGACGGGTGTTTTTCGCAAAAGCCGGAATTAGCAGGATAATTGGCGGATACGGGCGTTTAAGTACCACAAAAACCCCAGATTTAAGGTTACCACGTAGAGCGGGAATGGTATACAAGGCTGGCTCAGACATGAACGAAAAAGAACTTTTCGAGCGCATCCGGAGTGGCGACGAAAAAGCTTTGGAGTTCCTGTACAAAAAATATTACCGGATGATGACCAAAATGGTCATCACCAACAGCGGAACCGAAGAGGAAGCTCGGGACATTTACCAGGACGCCCTGATCGTATTCTGGCAGAAGGCCACATCGGGTAACCTGGTGATGACTTCCAAGATCAGCACCTACATCTACAGCATCTGTCAGAATCTGTGGAGGAAGGAACTCGATCGGAAGAAGAGGCTTTCCAGCGAAACCAATGATGCTCCGGTGTCGATCGACACCGACTCTGCCGAAAGGGAAAAGATCATTGCCCGCTGTATAAATCAATTGGGCGAAACGTGTAAGAAGGTGCTTATGTATTACTACTTCGAGGAGATGTCCATGCAGGACATTGCCGAGAAGCTGGGATTTGCCAACACGGATACGGCAAAGACCAAAAAGTACAAGTGCAAAAAGAAACTTGACGAACTGATAAAAGCTCAATACAGCGAGCGCGACTTCTTAGATTAGCACCATGGCAACGGAGAGAGACCTGGAATTGTTGGACGATTACCTTTCAAACCGACTGAAAGGAGAGGAACGCATCGAATTTGAAAGGCGACTCGA
>DATCLO010000165.1:0-16536 GCA_036563875.1 Cyclobacteriaceae bacterium | reverse complement strand
CTGTATAAGGCCGTGAAAGGTAAGTATAGTTATGCGAAACTCAGAGCGGCAGTGGAGTATATACGTGGTGTGGAGGAAGGTGTAAATGAGAGTGAGAGTGAGGGTCAGCGTGAGAGTGAGCAAAAAGGGCAAGGTGAGGCGGTTGGTAGTTAGGGGTAAGAAGTAATCGCGGAACTGTGGTAGAGACGCGCAACCTGCGCGTCTCACGCAAGGACCCAGCAGGTGATCCGTATCCGCAATTGGTGTACTAATCTGGGGGGCCAAAATCTGTGGGGACGTTCCATGCAACGTCTCTACTATTACAATACCGACGTATTACTACACCTACGATCATTTCCATGAGTATAATTTAACGATTACCCACCCATTCATTACACCAACCACGGCGACCGTTTCCCCGTATGCGTCACGGTTAACCGGTGCATGGCGCGGGTGCAGGCAATGTAGAGCAGTCGTCGATCGCCTTCAGTGCCGTAGTTGTCTGCCGATGCGAAGGGCACGATTACTTCGTCGAATTCGAGACCCTTTGCAAGCGGGACGGTTGTGATAACGACGCCATCTCTGAATGTATCGCTGTCTTCGGTGAGCAGGCTGACGTCCGCTGCGCTTAGCTTGTCAAACAACGACTCCGCTTGTGATGGCGTCTTGCAAATGATCGCCAGCATGCGATACTCAGAACCTCGGAAATCTGATACGAGTCGCTTGATTTCCGCTTCTTCCTGTTCCGCATTTTCAAAGCCTTTCACCTGAGGCTCTTCGCCATGTCGCTCGATGACCTGCAGATCAGGATCGGTTAAAATGCGCTGGGTAAACTTCGTAATCTCATATGTCGAACGATAACTTCTGTTCAGCTTTACCACATCGGCTTGCGGAAAAACCTGACGAATGTCGTCGGCGGTCGCGGAACTGTAAGGATTGATGGCCTGGCTCGCATCTCCAAGGATGGTCTTGCGTCCCTGAAATAACCTGGCGAGTACAGCGTACTGAATCGGTGTGTAATCCTGCATTTCGTCAACCACCAGGTGCTTGACGTGCTGGAACATGGAGATCCCTTCAAGCCTTAGCCTGCAATAGATCAATGGGAAGACGTCGGCGTACTCAAGCCTGTCGCCCTCCATCCTGAACAGATCCTCACGTTTGAGCCACGTGTAGAACCCACGATAGAGATCCAGTACAGACTGGCTTCCCGCAGCCTCGGTCAGGGCTTGAATGATTCGAGTCTTTTCACGACCCGTGAGCTTACGGTTAAGTTCAGTCCTGACATATGCCTGCACTTCGTCGACCAGCATTGGCAAACGCTGTAGTATCGGGGTGCGCTGAAGCGCATCGAAGCGCTCCTTGACAAACGAGGCAGGTACCCAGGCCGTTCCAATCCTGATGTCGCGCGCGCGCAACCAATGGTTCTCCAGGTAAACGAAGTACCGATTGAGCAGATTGACGAACTCAAGGGATGATTTGAACCTGACCCGTTCACCGAGCCCGGCATCATTGTTCATCAGCGCAAAGACTTGCTGGAGAAACGTCTGAAAGTTGACCTTGTGTTCCAGAAGTTCCCGCGCGAGATCCTCCATGCCCATCTCGGGAATCTGTGTTTCGCCCAACTCAGGCAACACGTTGGAGATGTAGTCTGAGAACACGCGATTGGGTGAAATAATGAGGATGTCGCCAGATGAAAGTTCATCCCTGTACCGATACAGGAGAAAGGCAATACGATGAATGGCGATCGATGTTTTGCCTGAACCGGCGACGCCCTGGATGATCATGATCGTCGAAGTCTCATTGCGGATGATGGCATTTTGATCGCGTTGAATGGTCGCGACGATATTACGCATTTTCTCGTCGGACGACCGGCTCAGCTCAAGTTGCAGCACATCGTCCTGAATGTTCACGTCGTTTTCGATCATGAACTCCATCTTACCGCGACGGATTCGATATTGACGCCGCAATTGGATGGTTCCCTTTACCTCGCCGCCGGGAGTTTTGTACCAGGCATCACCCAGTTCGAAGTCGTAAAACATAGATGATACCGGCGCACGCCAGTCGTATATGGGGTAAACACCCGGAGTATTGGCGACGAAGGAGTGTATGCCTATGTAGATAGGCATCCGTCGGCCCGTCGCCTGCGGGGTAAAGTCGATGCGACCGAAGTACGGCGTTTGACTCAGCTTTACGAGCTTCCGCCGCGTGGCCAAACCTGCCCCACTTTCCTGGGTCATGCGCGTGAGGGACTGACCCGCCGATACGATGTCGGCTTCGTCCATACCGGAGCGCTGATCAAAGAGATAAGCTTGATTTTGCCGGAACTCCCGCGAATACTCCCTCACTGCACGATCGGCCTGCTCAATGGCCCAATCCAGTTCCTGCAATATTTTGTCGAGGTAATCGCGTTCCTCCTGTTCAGTTACGTTGATGATTTCTGTAGACACTCTGTTCTGATGTTCGCTATCCATTACGGGTTTTGTAATCCAATATCAACCTCACAATTGAAGTTTTTGTTCACCGTACCGGCCTAATCCGAACGTATTTTTCTATGTTGTACCGATCCACCCCAATGGCCTCCACTCTCTCAAGACCCTGTTGAATCAGGGTGTCGCCTTCAATCGCAATCGTGAATTCAAAAGATGATCCCTCCCATTCGCGAGCACTGCAATATTCCACGTGCTCCGTGTAGCGGTTGCCTTCAAGCGCATAGGGGCCACCAGCGGCGACAAAATTGGCCAACGAATCCTGACCTTTATTGACATCGTGTCTGAGAAAGGAGAAATGAGTGTCGTTGATGATTTTAATCATTTGTTCCCCTTGGGTATAATCCGTAACGGTAGTGTTGCCTCCTTCAATTAGCGTCCCTGAGAGGAGTTTCCAGGTTCCCTGAAGAGGCAGTTTTTCCACCACATTTTGGGACTCTGTTGACTGTTGACATGCGATTAGCCCAGTAAGGCAGAGCAGCAGGAAAGCAAAACGTTGTAGCATGGGAATGTGTTAAAGGGGTGATTGGAATTTTGGGTTGCAAGTATACGAGGGAAATAAGCAAAATATGACATCGACAACAAGAAAAAAAACTCGCAGGCTTATCGACACTAATCGGGTTGTATATCTGTTATATTAGCTATCAAACAGCTACAAATTCATGTCAGACGAATACCGGGTTCCCGCGCAGACGCGCATCGGGCACGTCCATCTTAAAGTCTCTGACCTTGATCGTGCGCTTCGCTTTTATCGCGACCTGCTTGGATTCGAACTTGTCACCATGTATGGTGAGCAGGCGGCATTTATTTCCGCCGGCGGATATCATCACCACATCGGACTGAACACATGGCACAGCCAGGGCGCTCCCCCTGCGCCACGTTTCGGCGTGGGTCTCTATCACACGGCCATCCTCTACCCTACGCGACGGGACCTCGCAGTGATCTTTGACAGACTGCGGCGACATCGCTATCCCCTTACAGGAGCATCAGATCACGGCGTCTCGGAGGCCATTTATCTTGACGATCCCGACGGCAACGGGGTCGAATTGTACTGGGACCGCCCACGTGAACTCTGGCCGACCAAACCGGACGGGTCCATCGACATGTACACGCATCCGCTGAATTTGGAAAGTCTGCTGGCGGAGCTGAATCGCTAACAGCGACGGGATTTCACGCAATAAGGCCGCGCGTCAATATTCGTTCCCGCACGCATGATCATACTTTGATCCTAAGCGGTTCGGTTGTAGCTTTAGTTACCAGACCCGGAAGTGCGGCCCGTAGTTCTCCGCAACCCATAAAACCATCGCCATCATGAACCAACTCAGAAAAGACCAAATCAGTCAGGAAGTTTTCCAGCTGTACGATGACTATGCGCACAACCGCATAGATCGGAGAGAATTCATCGACCGGCTTTCCGCATACGCTGTGGGCGGCGTCACCCTTGCCTCACTGATGAGCGCGGTAATGCCTGATTACGTCAGCAAGATCCAGGTTCCACAAGACGATCCACGTCTGACAATTCAAACCATCACCTACGAATCACCAAAAGGTGGCGGCAAGATAAACGCTCAACTTTGCCGACCGAAGAATGCAAGTGGCAAATTACCGGGGATAGTTGTCGTTCATGAAAATCGTGGCCTCAATCCGCATATCGCGGACGTAGGGCGTCGCGCTGCCCTGGCCGGATTTGTTTCTTTGGCGCCTGACGCACTTACTCCACTGGGAGGCTATCCTGGTAACGACGACGATGGTCGCGCACTGCAGTCGAAACGCGATCGCAACGAAATGCTGGAAGACTTTATCGCAGGATTTGAATACCTGAAAAAACACGAATGGTGCACTGGCAAAGCGGGCGTCGTTGGCTTCTGCTTTGGTGGATGGATCGCCAACATGATGGCTGTGCGCGTTCCTGACCTGGGAGCGGCAGTGCCATTCTACGGAGGTCAACCTCCCGCTGATACGGTTCCTCAAATAAATGCACCTCTACAGCTGCACTACGCGTCGCTCGATACCAGGGTAAACGAAGGATGGCCTGCGTATGAAGCTGCGCTCAAGCAGCACGGTAAGGTATACGAAGCATACATGTATCCTGACACGAATCACGGATTCCACAACGACACTACAGGTAGGTACGACAAGGCTGCTGCCGAACTCGCATGGCAACGAACGATTGAGTTCTTCAAAAAGCACCTTTCGTAGAAAATACTATCCGCTGCTTTCCATTCTGTTAAGAAAAGTTTCCGGAGGACCATCGTACGCGACGCCGCCACCGGCCAGCACCAGTATGCGCTTCGAAAGCTTGAGCACTTCCGGATAATCGTGCGTAACGAGTATCGTTGTCAGGTTCATGCGCCGGTGGCACATGATGATATACTCCTGAAGACGAGATCTCATTTCGAAGTCAAGAGCAGAAAGCGGCTCGTCCAGCAAAAGCAGTCTTGGTCTTCTTACCAACGCCCGCGCCAGCGCAACACGCTGCTTCTGTCCACCGGACAACAACACAGGGCGCCTGTCCTGGAGTCCGCGCAGCTCGATCACGTCAAGCAACTCCTCCACCATACTCTTGTCGCCATTCTTGCTCAACGCAAATTCCAGATTGCCTCGCACGGTCATGTTGGGAAAGAGCGAATACTCCTGGAACACCATTCCAACATCCCTATCCTGAGGAGGTATGTTCAGTTTCTTCTCATGATCGAACCACGGATCACCACCCACCTTGATGAAACCTTCGTCTGGACTCATCAAGCCGGCGATCATGCGCAGGATGCTTGACTTGCCTGAACCTGTCGGACCGTATAATGCAACAAGCTCACCTTCTCCAATGCTGAGGCTGACATTCAGGTTGAACTCGCCATCGGCGCCCTGCAACTTCCGGGTTACGTGCATTTCGATCATCGCACTTCGCTTCGTTGACTAAAGTTGATCAGGTAGACCGTCACCAAAACAAGGAAAGAAAAGGCAAGCAAGATCGCTGAATAGATGCCGGCTGTATCGTAATTCATCGCTTCCACTTCATCGTATATGGCGATGGAAACGACCCTCGTTTCGCCAGGAATGTTGCCGCCAACCATCAACACTACACCAAATTCTCCGATGGTATGGGCAAATGCCAGGATACAGCCGGTAATGATCGACACGCGGGCGTTTGGCAACAGCACCCGCAGCAGGGTGGTCATTCTCCCTTTCCCCAGCGTGTAAGACGCTTCCATAAGGGAACGTGGCAGCTGCTGAAATCCAGATTGTATCGGCTGTACCATAAATGGTAAACTATAAAGCAGTGAGGCAATAACAAGACCCGGAAATGTGAACACAAGCTGCATGTCCATGTACTGGTCAAGCCATTTGCCAAACACATTTTGCGGACTGAATGCGAGAAGTAAATAGAAACCCAAAACGGAAGGAGGAAGTACGATGGGCAAAGCTACCAACGCCTCCACCAACACTTTTATCCTGCTGCGACTATAGGCCAGCCAGTATGCGATAGGCACACCCATGATAAACAGCAGCACCGTGGTGATCACCGAAAGCTTGAGCGTGAGTATAAAGGGTCCGAAATCAAGCATCATTCTGGTTTGGAAAAGCCATAATACGAAAGGATGGCGACAGCTGCGGGGCTTTTTATGTATTCAAAAAACGCATGCACAAGTTTTTTGTCGCTGCCATATCGTGTAATGACAGCACCCTGCACAAGCGGCTCGTGGCTCTGCTCGGGGATAAGGTAGTAAGCTCCCCCACTCTGCTGCATGGCCTTCGATCGAACAGTGGACAGGCCAATGATCGCGGCATCCGCTGCTCCCGACAAAACGAACTGTGCAGCCTGTGCAACGTTCTGACCGTAGACCAGCTTTGCTTTCACAGCATCCGTTAGTCCAAAATATTTCAGCGCTTCCATCGCGCGTTCTCCGTAGGGCGCGTGTTGCGGATTGGCTATTGCTATCCGGTTAATTGAAGCATCTGTGAGCGTTTGCATTTTTCGGGTTTCCGGGTTGACCTTGCTGCTCCACAATGCCAGGTGTCCTGTTGCGTATGGATAAATCTCAGACGCAGCTTGGTTTCGCGATCGCAGCAGTTCAACGTAGGCCATATCGGCTGAAAAGAAAATGTCAAACGGAGCGCCATTGAAAATCTGTTCGGTGAGCTTTCCGGATGAACCGTAGGTGACGTCGACCACGCCCGCGTGCTTTGCTTCAAACGCCTGCACCAGAGAGTCCATCGCATACTTCATGTCGGACGCTGCTGCGATGCGTATGCGCTCCTGACTCCAGGACTTTCCCCCAAACATCATCAATCCCAAAATGGCTACATATGTCCGGAATCTCATCGCAACGGTAGTTTAAGATCGTTATATATAGTATTATATAACGAATAAAGATAGGGATTGTCTCACAATATGCGTGCGGAGTCGTGAGCTATTCGGGTGGGTCAGATAAATCGGAGCAGGGCCCTTTCGGCGCGTACAATCTTCTCAATCTTGCCGGCAAGTTTCTCATAGGCCTCCAGCGCCTTTCTACCTGTTTCCGTAAGTTGGGCTCCCCCGCCGCGCTGGCCACCTTTCTGGGCCGTGACGAAGGGCTTGCGACCCCTCGTGTTAACGTTGTCCACAATGTCCCAGGCTTTACGGTAGGACATCCCCATGGCCTGGGCCGCCTTAGAAATTGACCCTGTCTCCTCTATCAGCCGCAGGAGCTGGGCCGGGCCGGGCCCGAAAAACCGTTCGCCGTCGACGTCAACCCAGCAGCGAAAGCGAATTTCCTTTTTCTTCATAAACACAAAGGTAACGGTTTCCCGGCGTAGCAGCAGGATGGAAAAGAGGTCGGCGAATAATGTGACTTTTAGTCACATTATTTTTTGCCTTAACCGCGCCATTTTTTATACTTTCAACCGCAAAAAGTTGCTCTCTATGACCCACCATCGTAATACTGATCGCCCAGATAATACTGCGTTTGCGCTCACGCTGATCGGTGAGGAATTAAAAAGCAGGAGGTTCTTTAATACCCTCCACGAGCTTGGCCTCGAGTATTCCTTTTTTCAGCCCCACCTGGATCATCCCATTCTTCAAACGGTTGGCCTGGATCCCAGCAATGACGACGTGTTTGATTTTTACTCGGACCTGATGGATAAGCACAGCAAACTCATCAGTGCTGAGTCAAAGTCCGTAAGTGCCCAGGCTAAGGAGGTCTATGACACTTTGCTTCGGAAGAAGCAATCGCAGTAACACTCAGTATCGGACCGTGACGCTGCCCTTGAATTCCTTGTCCGTAAAGAACAGTGAGTAGTAATACACGCCGCTGGGTTGATCCTTTGCGTACCAGCGGAAATCGCGGCTAAAGCTCTCGTAGACGAGGTTACCCCATCGATTGTAGATGCGGATCGCTTCGAACTGGCGGAGACAGTTGTCCTTCGGGAAGCGTATAATGGCCTCCGGCTTGTCCGCGGCACACGGGCCGGTAGCGGGTTCGAATCCTTCGAAAGCAAAGAAGTCGTTGCAGCCATCCCCGTTGGGCGTTATGATGTTGGGGGGGTTAAATGCATCAAGGTCGGACTCCACGTCGCGGATGGTAATATTGACGACGACTGTGTCTCCCTTTACGTTCCAGCATCGGCTGTCGTACACACGGAATTTGAATTCATACTGATTCTCGTAAACGCCCTCTTTGAATATGGAACAGTCTGGCAACCAGGAGAACGTGGTATTCACACTTCCCATGCCTTCGGCCGGTGCAAAGATATAGCCCTCAGGCTCCACAGTGCCGGTGGCTTCAATGAGTTCCAGTTTTAGCAGATCAGGTGTGGGAACGTTGTCAGGGTCTGTTCCGGCAAGGGAAATATCAATCTGCTCACCCAGCAGGGCAGTCATGCTTCCATTAACAAATGTGTGCACCTCGTTCAAGCTGTTATACACGAGGGTCGGGGCCGAATTTGGGGGAGCCTCGACCTTGACAAAAACGTCTACCGTGTCGGTGTTAACGAACCCGCATTTATTTGCCTGGTCGACGACAAAAAACCGAAAATTGAAAGTGTCCTTCTTGTCAAGATCAAGATTATCACACGAAATATCCCAGCGGAACTGTGAGGTTACCTGGCCCTGACCAGTCGCGGGCTCAAAGGTGATGTTGTAGTGTGAGATATTAAAGCCGACTCCTTCAACTCGAAGGCCTACCAGGTCATTATCGGGATCGGCACCTGTTACATTAAACACAAGACTTTCGAACACCTCACGTTTGACGTCAGTAACAAAGCGTTCGGCGGGATCAGGAGTAAGGTCGGTGTCGATGGTAGGAAGTCCATTGGCCGGCAGCAGTACCTTAAGATCGAACTTCATGATCGCCGCGTTATTGAGATTGCAGTAGTCTGCATCTTCAGCCACAACCAGCACCTCAAAATCCGTGCGCTCCGTGAAATTGTAAATATCACAATACGTGTCCCACGTCAGCCTACCTTTCGCCAGGCCGTTTTGTTGCTGTTCAATCACAAAGCTCATTCCCGCCTCCTCCGCTGTAAATCCCACGGGAACAAGGCGAATAAAGAGGGGGTCTCCATCGTCATCGCGGGCCTCAATTGGCCACGATTTTTGTGTGCCCTCCACCAATGCTTCGGTGACGTCAGGGGTAACGAAATATGGTTCGTTATTCGGCGGTGGTTGTACATTTACCGTCACCTTCAGGGTATCAAACAGCGGAAGGCTGCACGCGTCATCATAGGCAACGATACCTATAGTATAAGGTCCACCGTCCGGAAGGTATGGGCAATCCGGGAAACAAATATCGAAGACGCGCGTTTCACCATTCGTTAGTGTTGCCGAAGTAATTTCCGGCAGCACACTTGATACGTCATTCTTAAATCCCAGTGGTATCGCTTTGATCTTAATATGCTCCTGAAAATCCTCGTCCTGTTTGTATGCGTCTGGATCGGATACTTCAACCTGAATACATCGTTCCTCATCCGCTACGGAATTGCTGAATGATACCGTCATGGTTTCATCGTAGATGAAATCAGGATCGGAACTCTTCTTGCCGAGTATTTGTGGTGGCTCGGCTTGCGGACATCGGTCGACAACAAGCATCTGAAAATCGCGGCGAACTTCTCCAATCTTCACACCGTCGCGGAACTCCTCACATTTCACGGCAAAGACAAACAGTCCTTGCATAGTTGGAGTAACCGTGATAAACCCGTCTTCGGAAATCCTAAGATCAGGATTTCCATTCATAACATTGTTGGGACCAAACGGCGGCCGCCATGTGACGTCAGGATAAGGTCGAGGTCCTGACCCCGGGAGTGCGTCACCTGACTTCGTATTCAATGGCGTAACGAGCGAGTAAACCAGTGAGTCGTTGTCATCGTCCACACCCGCGAAGTCTACATAGTAAGGACGGTTCGGGCACGCATAGTCGTTGAGGGGTGGGAAAAGTCGCGGACTCGAGTTAATGAACGGCTCCCCATCCCTGGCAACCGGAGGAAATTCCAGGTAAAAAGTCTGTCCGGCGTATATGCCCACGAGCGGATCATTGCTGTAGATGTTGGTAATGGAATAATTCCGGCAGCATCGTTCCCACACCAGGTAATACCCACCAGGGTCACTATAGAACTCCGGGGGCAAAAAGAATACATCGGAGTAAACGATCTTTGTTGTTACGATCTCTCCATTGGAACATTCCGGTTGCGTGTAGTTTACGCTTGTTTGCGATATCCTCGGAAGAAACAGATCGCGTATGAGCATGTTGTCCCGTTTCCTGTAAATTCTAGCGGTAACATTAGGGTCGCGGGCAGCAGGCGATCCGTTCAGCTCATCAAAATAAAGGACAAGGTTAATACGGTAGTTGTAACTGGAAAGGTAGATCAATTCGAACTCCCCTCCGACGATATGGGAGGCACTCGCCGGAATCACAAAAGCCACCAACACAGCCAGTAGAATCCACTTCATACCATACCGTCAAGAATTAAATATAAGAAAATTCAATATTGCCCGTGGCATGTATTTCCCCCACGGTTTTTACCTCTTAGACACCCCAAAAAAGCGTTCCGTTGGACTGCCTGATCGGCTAAAAGGGTCCATTTGTATATTTTTGGGCCACCATGCAAAAAGGCGACGTAATCCGCGGTATTGAGGTTAAGACTATGGCCTCGGAGGGCAAATGTGTAGGCCATTACGAGGGCCGGGTTGTTTTCCTGATTGGATGCGCGCCCGGCGACGTTGTGGATGCCGTGGTTTACAAAGTCAGATCGCGATTCCTCGAAGCCCGCGTGATTCAGATTACGAAGCCTTCACCCGATCGGACCGAACCTTTCTGCCTTCATTTTGGCACGTGTGGTGGATGCTCCTGGCAACACATTCGGTATGATGTGCAGCTTCGCTACAAGCAACAACAGGTGGTCGACAATCTGGAACGCATTGGTGGGCTAACACTTCCATCTATTCGACCGATCCTCCCTTCCGCTGATACTCGCTATTACCGAAATCGACTCGATTTCACATTCTCGGCAGAAGGGTGGATACCGCCGGAACGGTTCACGCCCGACCGGCAGGCAGCCGAACCGGCGCTGGGCTATCACATGCCGCGCAAATATGACAAGGTCTTTGATGTGAAGGAATGCCATCTGCAGTCCGAACCTTCCAACGCGATCAGACTGGCAGCGCGCGATGAAGCGATACAGCGAGGCATTCCCTTCTTCGACTTACGAAAACAAATCGGGTTCCTCCGAACGCTTACGATTCGCTCAACGACAGCCGGTGAGATCATGGTCATTCTTCAGGTCACCTACGACAAGCCAGAATGGATCCAGGCAATACTGCAACGACTTGAACGCGACTTCGCGCAAATAACTTCATTCAACTACATCATCAACGGAAAGCGCAACGACACATTTCACGATCTCGATGTAATCTGCTGGAAAGGTAACCCGTGGATAACAGAATCGATGAGCTCACCCGACGGAAACCAGGCGCTACGCTTTCGAATCGGTCCAAAGTCGTTCTACCAAACCAATGCCGTGCAGGCCGCGCGACTTTATCGCGTCGCCTGGGAAATGGCTGCGCTACAAGGCAACGAAACTGTGTACGACCTTTATACCGGTACAGGGACAATTGCTTGCTATGTAGCGCAGAGTGCGGCCAGGGTTGTGGGACTGGAGTACGTCGCTGCTGCCGTCGAGGATGCGCGGATAAATGCGGAATTGAACAACTTGAATAATGTGTCCTTCTTTGCAGGTGACATCAAAGACCTGCTGGATGAAAATTTTCTGACTGCACATGGCCGTCCTGACGTTGTCATAACCGACCCACCACGTGCAGGCATGCACGAAGATGTGTGTCGTATGTTACTCAAGGGACATCCCAGGAGGATTGTATATGTGAGTTGCAATCCGGCTACCCAGGCCCGCGATATAAAAATCCTGTCTGAAAAATACAGGATAACTGACATCCAGCCGGTAGACATGTTTCCGCATACGATGCACGTCGAAAACGTCGTGGCGCTGGAGGCCGTCGACTAGCAGAATAATACTTACATTTGCCGCGACAATTGCGCCATGGATACTAAGAAAATACCGCTGCACCACATTCACGAATCGCTGGGCGCCAAAATGGTACCCTTTGCAGGATTTCTGATGCCTGTTCGTTACTCCTCTGACATTGAGGAGCACATGACTGTCAGAAATGGCGTAGGGGTCTTCGATGTCTCACACATGGGCGAATTTATGATTCGGGGTGCCGGGGCGCTGGACCTTATCCAGAAGGTTACCAGCAACGACGCATCAAAGCTTCAGGACGGTCAGGCGCAATATTCCTGCCTCCCGAATGAAGATGGCGGAATTGTTGATGATCTACTGGTATACAGGATAAAAGAGGATGAGTATCTCCTCGTTGTGAATGCTTCCAATATTGAGAAAGACTGGAGTTGGATCTCGAAGTACAATTCCGTGGGAGCAGAAATGCAGAACATTTCCGATGACACCTGCCTCTTTGCCGTACAGGGACCGAAAGCGATCTCTGTAGTTCAGAAGCTGACGCAGACAGATCTCTCATCCATACCATACTATCATTTTGCAATTGGAGCGCTCGCGGGCGTCGATAATGTGATCATCTCCAACACCGGGTATACAGGTGCTGGCGGCTTTGAACTTTACATGCCGCGGAACCATGCAGAACAAGTCTGGCATAAACTGTTCGAGGCTGGAAAAGATGAAGGCATCAAACCAATAGGATTGGGTGCTCGCGATACCCTCCGGCTCGAAAAAGGATTCTGCCTTTACGGCAACGACATCGATGATACAACTTCTCCGCTGGAAGCGGGACTCGGATGGATTACGAAGTTTACGAAAGAGTTTGTGAATCGGTCCGGCCTGGAGCGCCAGAAGGAGGAAGGTGTTAAGCGTAAGTTGGTAGGATTTGTGATGGTCGATCGCGGAATACCGCGACACGATTATGAAGTCCAGGATACGTCCGGTAACGTGATTGGAAAGGTTACATCCGGAACACAATCGCCAGTCCTTGGGGTAGGTATCGGACTGGGCTATGTAACCAGTGAACACGCTGCACCCGACACAGATATTTACATCAAAGTGCGGGAAAGGAAGCTTCGTGCAAAGGTGACAAAGCTTCCATTTGTATAACCCAAAACTATTGTTGACAGAACCTCGCCGGCTCTATGGCTGCTCCCCAACTGAAACGCATCGACGTCTGTTTGAGTCCGGAACTTATCGACCTTTACCCTTTAAATGATCGCACCGTAGTCGTCATCGACATCCTCAGGGCGACATCTTGCATGACCACAGCTTTGGCGAACGGCGTGGCGGAGATTGTTCCTGTTGCCGACCTCGACGCGTGCCGCGCCATGCGAAGTGATAGTTGCTGTACAGCCGGGGAACGCAATGGCGAAAAACTGGACGGCTTCGATCTGGGCAACTCGCCCTTCGAATACATGAATCCCGATCTTAAGGGAAAACGCATTGCCTTCACCACAACGAACGGGACACTCGCCATCAGCAAGTCGCTGAATGCCGCAGAAATCATAATCGGTTCCTTCCTGAACCTCGACGCTGTCGTACGTTATCTCAAAGCAGGTACTCGCGACATCATCGCCGTATGCGCGGGGTGGAAGGGAAAAGTCAACCTTGAAGACACTCTTTTTGCCGGAGCACTAGTGCACGAACTCGCCGGCATCGCCGAACCCGAGTGCGATGCACCACTGATGGCGCTCCATCTGTACCGCCAGGCCAAGGATGACCTTGCCGGCTTCCTAAGCAACTCGAGTCACGTCCAACGCTTGAAGCGCCTCCATATTGAGAAGGATATTGCCTTTTGCCTTGAACGAGGAAAATATGAGGTGGTGCCCGTTGTGAGGGCGGGGGTTATTGTCAGGGCCTAATCGCTAACCGGTGATCGCTGGTACGAATCCTATTCCCGTGTGCATTTGGTGTGTGTTAGAATTCTTGATACATTTCAACACTTCACCTATTTCTATTGCGAATGGCGGGACAGGATCGCTTTGTTGCGCTGGATGTATTTCGTGGGATGACGATATGCTTCATGATTATCGTCAACTCGCCGGGAAGCTGGAGTCATTTGTATGCTCCCCTTGCGCATGCGTCGTGGCATGGATTTACTCCTACTGATCTTGTCTTTCCCTCCTTTCTGTTTGCCGTCGGCAATGCCATGGCATTTGTCATGGGGAAATATGCATCGAGGGGTAACGCGGCCTTTTGGCAGAAGACGCTCAAACGTTCCTTCCTCATCTTTCTCATCGGGTTCTTGATGTATTGGTTTCCCTTTGTCGTTAAAGTTGACGGGGAATGGATCATGAAGCCGCTTTCTTCGACGCGCATCCCGGGCGTGCTGCAGCGTATTGCGTTGTGTTACCTGATCGCCAGCGTTGTACTGCATTACGGCTCAAGAACGTTCGTGTACGCTTTCAGTATACTCGCGCTCGTCGGCTACTGGATTATCATGTACATCTTTGGTGATCCTGCAGATCCCTACAGTCTCGAAGGGAATGCCGTTCTTAAACTTGACCTGCTGATCTTCGGTCCAAATCACCTCTACCGTGGAGAAGGGATTCCATTTGATCCAGAGGGGTTGCTCAGTACATTGCCCGCTACCGTAAACGTGATCATTGGATATCTCGCCGGTCAGTTCATCCGCCGGCATGGAACTTCGTATGAAACAATCGCGCGACTGATGCTGGCTGCTGGTGCGTTAATATTCGTAGCCTTTGCCTGGGATATGTCGTTTCCCTTCAACAAGAAAATCTGGACAAGCTCTTTCGTTCTTCTCACCAGCGGCATCAACCTTGCGATGATCGCCAGTCTCATCTACCTGATCGACATAACGCACTATACACGCGGCATTTACTTCTTTCAGGTGTTTGGGAGAAATCCTCTTTTCATTTATGTCACGGCCTCCATCCTGCTGCGTATCATCTTCATGATCCGCGTTGGCGACACTTCATTATACGGCTGGATGTATGGGTCATTGTTTGGAAGCTTTGCCGGACCCAAGCTCGCGTCCCTTCTGACAGCGGTATGGTGGATGCTGATGAATTGGCTTATCGGGTATGTCCTGGATCGAAAGAGGATATACGTCCGGGTGTAAATCTCTGCCGTTTCTGTACGGCTAAATCCCAATCTTCAGCACCGCCAATTAGTTGATTTACAGTGGCCCTTGCACTATTTGCTTTCCATTCTAAGGTCGGGATATCTAAGTCCGAGAGAAGTAGGATGGCAAAGGCGTTTCGATTCTAAGATACCCTCTTCCTATTATTTGAGTTTCGGGTTCTCCCTGTGTCTCCGCTGATCACGGTTATTCTTTTTCTCCAGATTTCGTTGAAACGCTTCCGTAAGGTCTACGCCGGTTTGATTGGCAAGGCAGATCAGTACCCAGAGCACATCCGCAAGCTCATCACCGAGGTCGTGTTCCGCGTCTGAGGGCTTGGCTGACTGATCGCCGTATCGGCGAGCCATAATGCGGGCCACCTCACCTACCTCCTCAGCAAGCAGTGCGGTGTTCGTAAGCTCGCTGAAGTATCTGACGCCAATTGTTTTGATCCATGTGTCGACCTGCTCCTGGGCTTCTCTTAATGTCATAGTATCAAATTGTTAGAATATTGGCAGCAAGTTACAGTCCCTGGAGTTCCTCAAAAGAGATATCGAGGATTTCATACGCGCGATAGCCTTGAAAATCAAAATGCCACCATTCGGAGGCGTTCACCCTGAAGCCATAGCGTTCCATGATCTGTATCAACAGGTCTCGATTCTTTCTTATCTCTGGATCGGCAACAGGGTGAGTTGGAAAAGTTCGCGCATAAGCCTTGGCCAGATTATAGATTTTCTGACCGGTAAAATTGTTTATTGTGGAGTAGCGAATGTCCAGCACAACATCGGGAATGTATTTCTCGAGGTCGATGAGTTGCTTGTCCGGATTCTGTCGCACGTGTTGCAGATATTCTTCCAGTGTGGCTGGTGTAAGCCCATACTTGTATTGAGCGGCCAGGTCCGGACACAGCAGCGTTAGAAAAACAAGAAACGAGAAAGCCTTGCTCATCGGAGCGAATCCGCTCTGTTGAATTCGTCGAGGCATTTGAGCATTGCTACTGCAATCTCATACTCGCTCGATTTCAGAATGAACTCGTCTTCAAATTTACACCATTCCATAAAACGTTTCGCAGCTTCCCCGTCAAGATTGGTTACACGACGGACGATGTCGACGTTGTACTTCGAATCAATTTCGCGAAAATCAAACACTCGCTCCCGCGTAGCCTCTAATTTCTTCTTTTCCTTCCCTTCACGTGAAAACATATCGTACAGCCCTCCTATGGCTCCGGCAACGCCAATGGACGGATTCAGATTTACATCGTCCGGCCCTTCCGGTGGAAGGCGCGCGCCCTTTGGAATATTTAACTTGAATCCTTCATTTTCTTCCACCTGGAGATTGAGCACGTCCTGTTTGAACTGCTCGATCGATGGAACTGCCGTAACCTGGACAGGATCGAGCGCATAGGTTTTGGGACGCAGTTCGATTCTCAATTTTCGAAATCCGCCTTTGTCATCCGCCGGGAAGGCAATGCGCTTTGTTTCATAT
>DATCLO010000164.1:0-55120 GCA_036563875.1 Cyclobacteriaceae bacterium | reverse complement strand
CTTGTTTGGTAAGCTTCTTTGCGTTTTTGATACCCATCCCCTCTGCGATCTCCTTCAGTTCTGACAGGAGTCTCACATTCAGATCATCAATAGTATACATGTTGGTTTAAAAGTGAATGAATTTTTCTTCGAAAATGTCATGAAAATCAATTTGCCCGGGATGATCCGGACAATCAAAATGCAGTCTAAGTAGGAACTTGCTCTATCGTAAGATTATCGTAGGTTCTTAGGATTTTGTCAGTCGGGCTGAGAACCGCGCCGTTTGATAATGCAAGTATAGAGCAATAATTACGGATTTACAAATAAATTGCCGTTAGAGCTCCCGGTGGCGGTTCAAAAATTTAATTTTGGACCCACCATTAAAACTGGAAGGGAATGCTCCAACTTTCTGTCATTAGGGAACAACGGGAAGGGGTAATTAGTGCCCTGAAGAAACGTCGGATTCCCAATATCGAGCAAACTATTGACCAGGTTCTTACCCTGGATCAGGACCGGCGCCGGACCCAGCAGGAACACGACGAACTGCTGGCGGAGTCGAACCGCATTGCGCGCGAAATCGGGGAACTGATGAAGTCGGGGCGCAAGGAGGAAGCAGAGGCGCGCCGGGCACGGACATCGGACCTCAAGCAACGAGTGGCCGCGCTTTCCGATACGCTTACCCGCACCGCCAATTCCCTCCAACAGCTTCTGTATCAAATACCAAATGCTCCGCACAATGATGTTCCGGATGGTGCAGGACCGGACGATAACGTGGTCGTTCATCAGCGCGGTTCTATTCCCGAGTTGCCGGGCACCGCTGTCCCGCATTGGGACTTGATCAAGCAATACGACATCATCGACTTCGACCTTGGTGTTAAGCTTACCGGTGCGGGCTTTCCTGTTTACAAAGGGAAAGGGGCAAAGCTTCAGCGTGCGCTGATCAACTTTTTCCTCGATGCGGCAGCGAAGAAAGGCTACGCGGAAATTCAACCGCCCATTCTTGTAAACGAAGCTTCCGGATACGGTACGGGTCAGCTTCCTGACAAGGAAGGTCAGATGTACCGTGTCGATGCTGACAACCTGTATCTCATCCCAACTGCGGAGGTGCCCATCACTAATCTCTATCGGGATGTCATCCTCACCGAACGTGATCTGCCTATTCGAAACGCCGGATACACACCCTGCTTCAGGAGAGAAGCCGGAAGCTGGGGTGCTCATGTTCGCGGACTCAATCGCCTGCATCAATTTGATAAAGTCGAGATTGTTCACATAACGCGTCCCGAAGATTCTTACAAGGAACACGAAGAGATGGTCGCGCATGCCGAGTCTCTGCTGGATGCGCTCGAATTACCTTACAGGCGCGTGTTACTCTGTGGTGGCGATATGGGATTCAATGCCGCGAAGTGTTATGACCTGGAGGTATTTGCCGCTGCTCAGAAGCGCTGGCTAGAGGTAAGCTCCGTTAGCAACTTCGAGACGTTCCAGGCGAATCGTCTAAAACTTCGTTACAAAGACGGCAAAGGCAAAACTCAGCTGCTGCACACGCTCAACGGCAGCGCTCTCGCCTTGCCGCGCGTTGTCGCTGCACTGTTGGAAAACAACCAGGGACCCAAGGGCATTCGCATTCCTGCTGCTCTTGTTCCATACACGGGGTTCGACATCATTGAACGAAACGGTTGATATGTCCTTTACCATTCGCGCCGGCCGCAAAGAGGATCTTCCGAGAGTACTCGAGCTTGTACGCGAACTTGCGGAGTATGAGCGTGCACCTCATGAGGTTACCAACACTGTCGCGATGATGGAGGAGGATGGCTTCGGGCCGAATCCGGTCTACGGTATGTATGTGGCTGAACTTAACGAAAGGATCGTTGGTATTTCAGTGTACTATTACCGATACTCCACCTGGAAAGGAAAGCGGCTGTATCTCGAGGATATTATTGTCACGGAAGCAGAACGCGGCAAAGGTATTGGTAAGGCATTGTTTAACCGAACGCTGGAACATACGCTGGAATCCGGTTGCACGGGTATGATGTGGCAGGTACTCGACTGGAACGAACCGGCCATCAATTTCTACAAAAAGTACGGGGCAAAGTTTGACGCTTCCTGGGTGAACTGCACCATCGAGCGCGACCAAATCGTTAAACTTCTTCCAACAACGTCATGAAGGCAACATGTCTGTCGCGAAAGCGATCCCTGTGCGCGTTGATAATGCTGGGTCCGTATTCTTCCAGAAACTTCTGCACGTTATCGATCGATGTGGCAATGTACTGAACGCTGTATGATGTCGTGTCATCTTCGTTGTCGTGAAGCACACGGTACATCCTCGCCTGCGTAAATAGTCCAGTTGCCATTACATCCGGGATGTATGTCGAGCGCATGTAGTCCAGCCACTCGCGCTCAGAGGATTTGTCGATTCCTACGGTGACGTTGTACAAATACATGTGTTGACGTGTTGATGTGTTGATGTTGGTGAACCCCTATAACCCAATGTACTCAAAACATTTTTAGCGAACGTTCGCCAGGCAATGGTGTTATGCGCATCGGCGTTACGCGCCCTTCGCCCATTCTTCGAGATAACGAAATTCTGGCGTTAGCTCGCCCTTCTTAACAATCGTCGCTCTTTCAATAATTCGATCCCGGTCATCGCCGAAGAGCGCTGGCACGATCTTGCGCATGAGTGTATCGCCAAAATCCTCAGACGCGCTCCGCGGCAATTCACACGGGAGGTTGTCGACGGCCATCACCGTGATGTTGCGTCCATCGCTGAAGGGCGCTACTGCTTGATGCGTTCTGGGGTCGTAATCGAATACCGGATTCTCAATGTCGGTCGCCCGCACGGTGGCGGGGATCGATCCGTTGATGTCGCAACTGATGTCTGCGATCACTTTGATAGCAAACTCAGGATGTTCCATGTCTTCACGCGCGAAGAGCTTTGGCGCAGCCGGATTCCAATATGCTCCTGCAATCAGCAGCTCAGCCTGTTGAGCGAACCGGAGAAAGTTGCTTCTATACCGCTCCGGATGTTGATGGAATTCTTCGCGATCAAACGGTCGTGAATCTTTGTGGACGTAGTAATCCGCGCTCGTGAGCTGAACATACACCGGAGTGTCGAAGCGATTTTGCATAAATTCGTCTACTTCTACGCGACGGATGCCAACGGCATCAAGGATTTCTACGGCGCCCTTGCCAACGCGTCCTGTGCCAGTCAACACAATCTTAAGCGGTGGAAGGTTAACCTTTTTGAGTTCCGTTAACAGGTCATCGAGATCGAAGCATTCATAGGCGCGTCGTAGCCGGTAACGTTGTGAGCGTATGCCATAAGTCCAAAAGCAATTGTAGGTGCCGACGATACCCGCATGCCGGCCGAATCCAATCAAACGCTCGCCTTTGAGTGTCCGCAACATCTCGTAGTCGATGAGCGTGATGTTCCGCTCCAGGATGGTTTTGAGCAACGCCTGATTGTGCGGCTGCTTTTTCAGCGTGTGAGAGAAGAAGATATAGGTTTTGCCTTCAAGCAGTGCGGGAACGGGTACTTCTTTGATCCCGATAAGGATGCCGGCGTTGCTCACATCCTCCACGACTTCTACTCCTGCTGATCTGTACTCGTCATCGGTAAAGCATCGGTGCGGTGAAGGCTGGCAGACGACTTCCACATGGCTGTACTGTTGCATGATTTCTACAGCCTGACGTGGCGTCAATGGAGTTCTGCGTTCAGGAGGAATTTTCCCCTCTCTCAAAACGGCAAGCCGGAATTTGTTCATGAAATCCTATGCAACGGGGAGTGACTTTTATTTCTTTTTGGTCTTTTTGGGTTTCCGTATTTCTTCGTAATCGGGTCGTTCCTGTAGTTTCTTGTCCTCAACCTTCTCGTTGAGGAATTCATTGATTTTTTCAATGTTCATGTTCGACTTAATCTCCCCGAACTGATCGACGGAGATTTCGAATCCTTCGAGTTCCCTATGGACTCTCGGTTTGGATTGCTTCCGTGGTTTGGATGCTTTCTTTGCCATGTCGTCTATGCCACTTTAACTTTCAGCGTTTTCAATGCAGAAGAAATCCTGGATCTCACTTCGTCAGTTCCAATGATTTCCATTATCATCATGAGGTCCGGACCGCCGGCAGTTCCGGTGACGGCCAACCGCAGTGCTTGCATGATCTTCCCAGGGTTGGCGCCCAGCTGTGACGCTACCGCTTCCCAGGTAGCCTTGATGGCAGATGCGTCTGTTAACCGTTCTTTACCCAGTGCATCTGAAAACGCCGAGATAACCTTCACCGCGTCTTCGTTCCATTTCTTCGAGGCAACCTTCTCGTCGTATGAATCAGGGGGTCTGAAGAAATATTTCCCCTGTTCCCATATTTCACGTGGAAAGGTAATACGATCCTGCATGAGTCCGGCTATCGCGATAGCCTTTTCACGCGGACATTCGATTCCCTCCGTGGCGAGCGATTCAAGAAGATATTGCGCCAGCACTTCCGGAGATTTTCGACGTAGGTATTGCTGATTATACCACTGCGCTTTTTGGATGTCAAAACGCGCGCCAGCTTTGTTGATTCGTTCCAGAGAAAAGCTGCCGACCAGATCGTCAAGCGTAAACAGTTCCTGTTCTGTACCCGGATTCCATCCGAGAAACGCCAGAAAGTTGACAAGAGCCTCAGGTAGATAGCCCGCTTCGCGAAAGCCCATTGCCTTTTCGCCCGTAGCCGGATCAGTCCAATCCAGAGGGAATATCGGGAAGCCCATTTGATCTGCATCCCGCTTGCTTAGCTTGCCGTTTCCATCCGGTTTTAGCAGCAAGGGCAGGTGAGCGAATTGCGGCATGGTATCTTCCCATCCGAGATAGCGGTACAGCAGTATATGCAATGGCGCCGATGGCAACCACTCTTCTCCACGGATAACGTGGGTTATCTTCATGAGGTGATCGTCGACAACGTTCGCCAGGTGATATGTCGGCATTCCGTCCGACTTCATAAGCACCTTGTCGTCAACCTGTGACGAATGTACCAGCACCCATCCCCTGATCAGGTCGTTGAGCCGGATTTCCTCCTTGCGAGGTACTTTCAGCCTGATCACATACGGAACCCCCGATGCGAGGAGTCTTTCCACCTCGTCAGGAGGCAAGGTAAGGCTGTTGCGCATCTGCACACGCGTGACGCTGTTATACTGAGGCTGCGGCACGCCTGCGGCCGTCAGCCGGTCACGCATCGCTTGCAGTTCCTCCGGCGTATCGAAGGCGTAGTAGGCATGGCCTTTCCGCACGAGGTCGAGGGCGTAGTCGAGGTATAGGGATTTTCGTTCGGATTGGCGATACGGTCCGTACGGACCGCCTTCGTCTGGCCCCTCATCCAGTCGGATACCGACCCAGGCCAGTGCTTCTTTGATGTAGTCTTCAGCACCCGGCACGAACCGGGTTTGGTCCGTATCCTCTATTCGCAGGATCATCGCGCCGCCATGGTGGCGGGCAAAAAGGTAGTTGTACAAAGCGGTCCTAAGGCCGCCAATGTGCAGCGCCCCGGTCGGGCTGGGAGCAAAGCGTACCCTTACATCACTCATCCGTTCAGTCATACGATGATTGGACGCCAAAGGTACCGATTTCCTGTATCAAAGCCCCGAAATCAGTCCTCCGAGTTGAGTACGGAGTCCAGCGCCTCCATGCTCAGTCGGAGCTGAATTCTGAAGTTGGCCCACGCAACCCATAGTACGACCAGATCCACGATCAGAGCCCCTGCAAGCGTCCAGGGTGAGTCGTACTGCCTTGCGGCGATCAGACCCGCCACAGGGACGAACAACAGCCAGAAGGCCATATAAACGCGCGTGCTGGGAAACAGGGCGGCCTTTAGGAAGATTAGACATCCGGTAGGTGTCGGCTCCGTATGCCCGCGTATGAGCGGGAGGAAGGTTGCCGGCCGCCGGACGCGCATTGAGATCGAAAAGCGGTCCGGCCGAACCACTCCATTAAAGCGCATCTTTTCCGGGGCAGTCGCTCTCCGCATGCGATCAAACACTTCCTCCTGCTGGAGGATTGTTACCAGGGTCCGGGTCGCATGAGGCAGTATCGGGATCACTTCACCGCGATACAGGAAATTTCGACATTGACGTCCTTGGGGAGGCGACTCACCTCCACAGTTTCGCGGGCGGGTGGCTTGTCGCCAAAGTAGGAAGCGTAGATTTCATTGACCGTAGCGAACTGCTGCATATCCCGGAGGAAGATCGTGCACTTCACTACGTTCGAGAACGTCATCCCGGCAGCTTTCAGGATTTCGCCCATGTTGTACATGACTTGCCGCGTTTCCGTTTCAATATCCACTACCCGGAGCTGCCCCGAGGATTTTTCGATAGCAATCTGCCCGGAAACAAACAGCAGATTGCCTGCTTTGATTGCCTGACTGTAGGGCCCGATCGGCGCCGGCGCCTCAGGCGAAAAAACCACTTCTTTCACTAACGTCATAAACGAAAGCCCGGATTGTCCCGGGCGCCTGCAAAATAGGTACGTTTTCGATCTTGTGCCAATAAGAGGTCATCCCAGAATCTTTCACCGCAAAGGCGCCCAAATGGCAGTTGCACTTACCTACAAATTTTCTTTCATCGTCATGTCCAATTTCTCCAAATTCAATTGCCATTGGGTTATCAACCAAAAATTGCAAAAAAATGGATGAATTCATGTTGATCTTCCGGCATCAGGACGGCACCAAAGTTGCCTCCCCGGAACAAATTCAGGAATGGATGAGACAGACAATGGAGTGGATCGATGGCATCTCCGCGAAGAACAAATTCGTGGTGGGTGTTGGCTTGCCTTTCGAAGATGCACGTGTCGTTCATCACAACAAGATGGTAACCAATGGACCCTTTGGCGACATCAAGGAGACGATTGGCGGATACATCGTTGTGCGAGCTGAGTCAGTGGATGAAGCTGTAGAGTTTGCGAAGGGAAGTCCCGTGCTACAGGGCGAAGGCAACACAGTCGAAGTACGGCGCGTCGCCCGTGGCGATGGTGTTCACTAGAAACAGGCCAACCGTGAAATGGGCAGGAATGAATTGATTCCTCACTTGTTCAGAACGGAGTACAGCCGCATTGTGGCTGTACTCTGCCGCGCGTTGGGCCTGGAGAACATCGCTGTCGCCGAAGACATAGCCAGTGAGACTTTCTTAAGCGCCCTCGAAAGCTGGCCGTACAAGGGCGTCCCCGCTAATCCGACAGGATGGCTTCACGTAGTTGCCCGGCACAAAGCTCTGAACTACCTGAAGCGCTCCCGTACATTTACCAACGGTGTCGCCCCGGCGATTGCTGCCGGCCGTAGCGTGGAAGACCCCATTGAAATCGACCTGTCCGACGCAAACATTACTGACAGTCAGCTGCGGATGCTCTTCGCGCTGTGTCATCCCTCAATACCGGACTCGGCGCAGGTTGCACTCGCCTTGCGAATCCTTTGCGGATTCGGAATCGATGAGATCGCAAGTGCCTTCCTGACGTCGCGCGACACAGTAAACAAGCGGTTGTTCCGGGCACGGGAAAAGCTACGTACAGCCAACTTGACATTGGAATTTCCTCCGCGTGAAGAAATTCCGAAAAGGCTGGACACGGTACTGACAACCCTATACCTGCTCTTCAGTGAAGGATACTATTCAGAAACAGACGATGCCGTAATCCGCGAAGACCTTTGCCTTGAAGCCATGCGTTTAACGCATCTGCTCGCAGGTCGTGAAAACACAGCGTCGCCGGATGTGTATGCGCTTCTGGCACTGATGTGTTTCCAGTCCTCGCGTTTCGCGGCACGAAAGGGAACTGATGGACGTATGATTCTTTACCAGGATCAGGACACTTCACGATGGAATCAGGAGTTGATCGCTCGCGGCGCTGAATACCTTCACAAAGCTTCGCACGGCGAGGTGAGTCGATATCATTTGGAAGCCGCTATCGCTTACTGGCATACCGTAAGCGAAAACACGCCCGAGAAATGGGAGGCCATTTTGAGATTGTATGATCGACTGTTGCTGACTGCGGACTCACCCGTCATTGCGCTCAACCGGCTCTACGCACTGTCAAAGGTGTACGGAAAAACGATTGCCATCGCTGAAGCGGAAAAACTGAATCTTAAAGATAACCGATACTACGCCGCCCTTCTCGGCGAACTTTACACTGATATGGATAACGCACGGGCCATGCGATGGTTTCAGCACGCTTTGTCGCTAACGCAAACGCAGGCTGAAATCCAGATTCTAAGCGATCGGATAGGAGCTTTGAAAAGCAGCTAGGCTTATTCTACCGTAACCGACTTGGCGAGGTTCCTCGGTTGGTCGACGTTACAGCCACGCATTACCGCAATGTGATACGATAGCAGCTGCAGCGGTATCACGGAAATCATCGGCATGAGGGCCTCATGTACCATAGGAATCTCAATGGTGAACTCTGACATACCTGGGATCAGGTCGTCACCTTCAGTCACGATCGATATAACGCGACCCTTTCTGGCTTTAACTTCCTGGATATTGGATACAATCTTTTCGTATGAGCTGTCTCGCGTAGCAATGAACACAACGGGCATGTTCTCGTCGATAAGCGCGATCGGCCCGTGTTTCATCTCTGCAGCCGGATATCCTTCGGCGTGTATGTACGAAATTTCTTTCAGCTTAAGCGCTCCCTCAAGTGCAACGGGGAAGTTGTAACCGCGTCCGAGGTAGAGGAAGTTGGGAACGTCTTTGAATTCTTCTGCTATGACCTTGATCTTGTCGTTCAGTCTCAGAATGGCTTCCACTTTCTGAGGTACCTGCTCGAGGTCGGACAACAGCGTCTGGAACAATTCCTGAGAAATGGTTCTGCGCTTCTGCGCTACAAGCAGACAGATCATGTTCAGCACAGTAAGCTGCGCAGTGAAGGCCTTCGTACTGGCGACACCAATTTCCGGTCCCGCGTGCGTGTATGAGCCCGCATGCGATGCTCGCGCGATGGACGATCCTACAACGTTGCAGACTCCGATGATGATGGCACCGCGTTCCTTTGCAAGTTCTATCGCAGCGAGCGTGTCGGCGGTTTCACCTGATTGGGAAACCGCAATAACGACGTCGCCTTCGCGGATGACGGGATTGCGATATCTGAATTCGGATGCGTATTCGACCTCTACGGGTATGCGACAGAATTCTTCGAAAAGGTATTCAGCAACCAGACCAGCATGCCACGACGTGCCGCAGGCGACGATGATGATGCGCTCGGCGTTGGCCATCGCATCGACATAATCGCGAATACCTCCGAGTACCAGATTACCGGATTTCGCATCAAGACGTCCCCTCATGCAGTCGCGGATTGACCGCGGTTGTTCGAAGATTTCCTTCAGCATGAAGTGATCGTATCCCCCCTTCTCGATTGCTTCCAGTGCGAGTTCCAGCGTATGTATATACGGTGTGGTAGGAATGTCTTCGACCGTCTTGATGTTCAGACCGTCGTTGTTGATGACTGCAATTTCGCGGTCGTTGAGGTACACGACCTCGTTGGTGTATTCTACTATCGGGGTAGCATCAGAAGCCAGGAAGTATTCATTCTTGCCGACACCGATCACGAGCGGACTGCCTTTGCGGGCGGCCACAAGTTGGTCCGGATCATCAAGCGAAAGCACGACAATTGCGTAAGCACCCACGACACTGTGAAGAGCCAGGCGAACCGCCTCGACCAGGGAGCAGTTGTTGCGTTGTTGTACGTCTTCGATGAAGTGTATGAGTACTTCCGTGTCGGTTTCGCTGAGGAAGGTATGACCCTTATTCACGAGGTCTTCGCGCAGGGCAGTGTAGTTCTCAATAATACCGTTGTGGATAATGGCCAACCGCTTGGAACCTGAGTAATGCGGGTGGGCGTTCACGTCGTTGGGTTCGCCGTGGGTGGCCCACCGTGTATGGCCGATGCCTATGTTGCAGTCGAGTGGCAGGCCTTTCAGCGCCTCCTCAAGGTCTGAGACCTTTCCTTTCTTCTTGTAAATATTGAGGCCGCCGTTGAGAAGAGCGATTCCCGCGCTGTCGTAGCCGCGGTACTCAAGTCGCTTCAATCCTTTAAGGATTACTTCGTGGGCACGACGATGTCCGAGGTAAGCAACTATTCCGCACATAGGGGGTCTTAGTTGAGTTGAGTCTATTAATCAGCTTGTCTGTCTACAGGAACGGTAAAATAAACACGCAGGGAAATGTTGTCTGCGGGAAAGCTTACGCGATTGACCGACTTGCCGGCTGGTGGCGTGACCGGGAAGATGGCCAGATTTGTCAGCAATGTACCTCCGCTAACCCGCTTTTTGTACAACTCCTGGACAAACAATGTCATGAAAGCATTATAGGTCTTTTCCTCCTTGTTGTAGCTCAGGATGACCTGGTCGCCTTGTTGGAAGTCGTCAAGGACGACGAAAGCAGTATTCAATGTCCGGTTGTAATCTGTGAGCAGGGTCGTGTCTGCTGCGGTTCGGGTCTGCCGCAAGCGGTTGTTGTCGTCCAGAATGCGAAGGATTGCGTTAGTGGGTATGGGTGTTTCCTCAGGTTGGGTAGCCACGTTACCGATTCGAAGCTCCGCCGAGTTAATGATCATGGTAGAGATGGTGTCGAGCCCCGGGTGGTTGATGAAATTGTCAAGACTGATCTTGGTCAGAATCCCCACACCGTTTTGCAGATAGCGATTGCCGGATGCTGGCTCGAAATTCTGGTTGAGGTTGTCGAGTCCTTCTACATCAGAGCCTGTCTTATCGGATAGTACAACAGAATAGCCGGCGAGGTTGCCGAACGTGAGTTGAAGCGGAGTACGTTTTCTTCCCTTTAGCGTGTAGTGGAGTTCAATGCGCGAAAGGTTGTCAGTAGGGCTGATGCCATAGATTTTGTCACCCTGTACACCCTGAACGACAATGCCATTAAACAACTTGATAAACTGATCGTACTTCAGGTACAGGGAGTCTTCGACAGTGGATGCATTGCTTGCCCGCGCGGCGGCGTCAAGCAGGCGCTGGCCGAATGCCATATCGAGATGCATGCGGGTTGTGTAGGTCGTATCGCTGACCCCATCCACAACATCCTGCAGGAGTTCCGGATCCTGGTTGAAGGTATGTGTGCCCAGCAGTGAGCCAAGTGGCTTGGTGGTGTTATTGTAATAGAGAGGGTTTTCGTTCAGGACGTTGACCAGAGCTTCCTCCAGTTCGTATACAGCAATCTCTTGCGGTGTATCGTCGAGGGATCCGTAGTAGTAATTATCGAATGCCAGGGTGAGGGTGACGGAGTCCAGGACAGCCAGGTCGAGGGAATCCGGCAAGGTGCCAATTCTGTAATATTGCGTATAAAAGCCTGCGTTGACCACGCCAAGCTGGTCGTCCGTGTATTGCCCAACGAGAAAACGGTGCGTTTCCTGGCTAATGTTTGATGTTCGCAGGGAATCGATCAGAAGCAGGCTGCTTTCCAGGGGGATGTCCCAGTAGTACACGCCGAAGCGGTCGTCAGCCTTATATCCAAGCAGGGTAATGTCCTCTTCACAAGACAAAAAAAGCAGGGCACCCGCTATCAACAGGTGCCCTGCTTTTTTCCTAGCCCACAAGTTCATTATAGAGGTTATAGTAGGATTCGGTGTAGTTCTCGTCCTTATCGATGGTCTCGACTTTCTTTTCCTTGATCTTCTTGAAGAGGCCTTCGAGTTTCTTGTTCTCGCCTGCAACCATTACTGCATCGCTGAATTCCATGGCGAGTTTGATGAAGCCTTCGTAGTCGGCGCTCTTGAGATGACCGAGCATGTTATCCTCGATATCCATCATCTTCACCTTGTCGAGCAGGTCGCTCTTGAATT
Source organism: Cyclobacteriaceae bacterium (assembly GCA_036563875.1). Classification (GTDB taxonomy): domain Bacteria; phylum Bacteroidota; class Bacteroidia; order Cytophagales; family Cyclobacteriaceae; genus ZC4RG29. The sequence goes on along the minus strand of DATCLO010000164.1, from coordinate 43,349 downwards.
TGTGGTTGAAGGTGTTGTTATAGATGGTGAACACCGTCTTCGTGTTTTTGAAGAGTGGATCGTTCTTGTAGGTCGTCTTGAGATACAACGGGATGAAGCTGGTGATCCAGTCGTTGCAGTGAACGATGTCAGGAGCCCAGCCAAGTTTGCGTACCGTTTCGATCACGCCCTTGCAGAAGAAGATAGCGCGTTCGTCGTTGTCTTCGTAGAAGTTGTTCTCTTTATCGTGGAATACCGACTTGCGATGGAAATAGTCTTCGTTGTCGATAAAGTACACCTGCAGCTTTGCATTCGGAATCGACGCCACCTTTATGATCAAAGGTTTCTCTTCATCACCCACCGCTATGTTGATTCCGGAAAGCCTTACTACTTCATGCAGCCTGTTTTTGCGCTCATTAATGATTCCAAACCGGGGAACCAGAATTCTGATCTCCATACCTTTCTCCTGCATCGCCTGAGGGAGTTTGCGAACAAACTCGGCCACTTCGGATGTCTGGAGGAAGGGGTTGATCTCGCTGGCTACATAAAGAATTCGGAGTTTTGACATATCGTGATTGAATTTTATTTGGAACGGAATTAAGAGCCACAAAATTACAAAATTTCGCCCCCTTTATCAACTTATTTTGGGATTTACCAATATCTTTGCGACCCTTTGCCAATGGCGGAAAATGCAGATTTTCCACGAAATAGCCCCATTAAGAGCCTTCCTGAGGCAAATCCGAAGTGATGGCAAAGCCTGCGGCCTTGTGCCAACTATGGGGGCCCTTCACGGCGGCCATGTGTCCCTCCTAAATCGTTCGAAAAAGGAAAATTCCATTACGGTTTGTTCCATTTATGTCAATCCCACGCAATTCAACAATCCTGAGGATTTGCTGAAATATCCGCGCACGCATGAAAAGGATTACGAATTGCTGGAAAAAGTTGGATGCGATGTCGTTTTTTCTCCAACTGACGATGTGATGTACCCGGACAAACCCCTTATAAAATTCGATTTTGGCCCGTTAGACGATGTTATGGAGGGTTATTACCGCCCCGGCCATTTCAGCGGAGTCGCCTTGGTCGTGGCCAAATTGCTCAACATCGTGCAGCCCGACCGCGCTTATTTCGGACAAAAGGACTGGCAGCAGGTGACAATCATATCGCGCCTGGTGGAAGAATTGCAAATTCCGTCCGAAATACGCATTGTGCCCACGACCCGGGAACCTGATGGACTGGCCATGTCGTCGCGAAACCTGCGGCTAAAGCCTACCGAAAGGCCGCAGGCAACAATCTTCTACGAGGTGCTCACCTACGCTAAAAATGCGATTTTGAAGGAAAAATTGCCTTTTCCTGCCGTCGTGGAGCGGGCCCGTGAGATGTTTAACCGGGATCCCCGCCTCCGCCTTGAGTACCTGGAGATGGTTGAGAGCAAAAACTTAAATCCCATCAATAATGTTGAGGACGCTGAACGGCCGATTCTCTGCATAGCCGGGTACGTTGGAGAAGTTCGGCTGATTGACAACATGTTCTTAGATTTGTCGTCAAACTAAGTAATGAGGATCGAAGTTCTGAAGTCCAAGATTCACCGGGTCAAGATCACCGAGGCCGAACTCCACTACGTGGGGAGCATCGCTATCGATGAAGACCTTATGGACGCGGCTAACCTGATCGAGGGGGAAAAAGTACAGATCGTAAACGTGAACAATGGGGAGCGTCTCGACACGTACGTGATTCGCGGTCCCCGTGGTACCGGCACTATTCGCCTTAACGGACCCGCCGCCCGAAAAGGACAGGTCGGCGATGTCATCATTATCATTTCATACGCCTCCATGGAGTTTGAAGAGGCAAAGAAATTCAAACCTACTGTTGTATTTCCCGGCCCCGACAACAAGCTTGCGTGAAGACCCCTATCTAATCCCCGCTTCATGCCGCCCCGCGTCAAGGCTCTGATCCAGTACGTCATCATACTCGTTGTAACCGCGCTTCTGATATGGTACGCGCTCAGCCGCATTCCTGTTACTGAAGGTGAGAATCGGTGGGCATACATTCTCGACACGTGGAGACAGGCGGACAAATTTTGGCTGGGATTGATGGCCGTGGTTGCGATATTCAGCCATATCTTACGGGCTATGCGCTGGAGGATGCTGATGCGGCCTGCCGGATATAACATAAGCTTCGCTTCAAGTTTCCTGTCGTTGATGGTGGGCTATCTCGTAAACCTGGTGATACCTCGCGGCGGCGAAGTGAGCCGATGCTACAACCTTTATAAACTGGAGCGCGCGCCTGTAGACGTTGCTTTCGGTACAGTAGTAGTAGAGCGCGTAGCGGATTTGATCTGCCTCTTTCTGCTCATCATCCTGGCGTTCGCTTTGGAGTGGAACAAACTCATCAGCTTTGTCCAGACACTCGAGTTTGCGGTTCCCGGGCAAAGCATTTCCATCGTACTGATTGTGGCGGTGCTGGCATTCTTCGGCGGCCTCTGGTATCTGATCAGGCGCAGCAAGCGGGTGAGGGACTTTTTTCTGAAAACCTGGGCGGGCATAAAGCGAGGCTTGTTGTCCGTTGTCGCACTTGAGAACAAGGGGCGGTTTGTCGCGCTCTCCATTGTGATCTGGGTGTTGTATTTTTTTATGAGCCTGTCCGTTATCCGCGCGTTCGAGTCTACTGAGCATCTTGGATTCACTGCCGTCACGAGCCTGTTTGCCATCGGCTCAATCGCGATGGCCGCACCGCTCCCCGGCGGCACAGGTTCTTACCACGTACTTGTTCCTCAGGGGTTGTCTCTTTTGTATGGACTTGACCTTGCCGACGCGGTCGCGCTGACCTTTGTCTTTCACGGTTGGCAAACGCTTATCATGATTGTAGGTGGAGCGCTGTCGTTGCTCGCGACGGCGGTGATTACGGCGAGGCGCCAACGATAGATGCAGATGCAGGCGCGGGGCCAGGGGCATATGGCGACCTGCGTCAACTGCATCTGAAACAGGTATCCGAAAATTCCCTGACCGCTTAAACTGTTGTTTTTTCGTAATTTGGTAGCGCGCTAAAGCAAAAAGGTGTCTTTTTGGCAGTGAACCGGAATTGGCGCAAACCTTGTTGTTCGGGTAAGACGAATAACTGATTAAGACTTTAAACAATTATAGCCTATGATGATGGGAGGAATGATGGTGATTACCATCGTTTTCATGTTGATCGGAATGGTGGTCAGCGCCCGGCTGAAGAGCAAGTTTCAGCGGTATGCGAGAACACACCTGAACCGGGATTTGACCGGTGCTGAAATTGCGCGGCTCATGCTTGCCGACCATGGCATTCATGACGTGAAGGTGACCAGCGTACCAGGTCAGCTTACCGACCACTACAATCCGCTGAACCGAACTGTGAATCTTAGCGAGGAAGTATATAACGGCCGCAACGCTGCCGCTGCAGCTGTTGCTGCTCACGAATGCGGCCACGCCGTACAACACGCCACGTCGTACAGCATGCTGAAATTCAGGTCAGCCATGGTACCGGTTCAGGCAGTTAGTGCGAAGATCATCAACATCGTGTTCATGATGATGATGTTTGGTGCGTTCGCTGTCAAGGGACTTTTCTCAATTGATACTGCGCTTCTGATAATCATTGCCTGCTACGGAGTGTTTGCGTTGTTCGCGCTGGTGACACTGCCAGTTGAATTTGACGCGAGCCGGCGCGCGCTGGCCTGGGTTGAACAACGCGGTATCGTTACGCGTCAGGAACACGACATGGCAAAGGACGCGCTGAAGTGGGCTGCACTTACCTACGTAGTAGCAGCAATAGGTGCGCTGGCGACCCTGCTCTATTTCGTAATGATGTTCCTTGGGCGGAGGGAGTAATCTCCGCCCATACTCCATACGTTATTCCAAACCCTCGACCTGACTTGCCTGTCCTCCAATGAATTTTCAACTCAGCGAAGAACAGATAGCCGTGCAGCAGGCAGCACGGGATTTTGCCAAAAATGAATTGCTCCCCGGCGTCATCGAGCGGGATACGCACCAGAAATTTCCGGCGGAACAAATCCGAAAGATGGGAGAGCTCGGCTTCCTCGGCATGATGGTCGACCCCAAGTATGGCGGAGGGGGGATGGACACCATCTCCTATGTTCTGGCGATGGAAGAAATCTCGAAGGTCGATGCCTCCGCCTCGGTGTGCATGTCCGTAAACAACTCGCTCGTATGCTGGGGCCTTGAAACGTTTGGCACGGAAGAACAAAAGTCAAAATACCTTAAACGCCTGGCCACAGGCGAAATCATCGGCGCCTTCTGTCTGTCAGAACCTGAAGCGGGATCCGACGCCACCAGCCTTCACACGCTCGCGATCGACAAAGGCGATCATTACCTGCTGAACGGAACGAAGAACTGGATTACCAACGGAAGCACAGCGAGCGTTTATATCGTCATCGCACAGACTGATCCCGAAAAACGGCACAAGGGTATCAATGCGCTCATAGTCGAGAAGGGTATGCCCGGATTTGTTGTGGGCAAGAAAGAAGACAAGATGGGCATCCGCGGATCTGACACCCATTCGCTGATGTTTACTGACGTCAAGGTACCGAAAGAAAACCGAATTGGTGAAGATGGGTTTGGTTTCACGTTCGCGATGAAGACGCTCAACGGCGGACGCATCGGTATTGCGGCGCAAGCGTTGGGTATAGCGTCAGGCGCATATGAACTCGCCCTCGCATATGCAAAGGAACGCAAAGCGTTTGGAAAGAAACTCGCGGAGCACCAGGCCATCCAGTTCAAGCTGGCAGAGATGGCGACGGAAATTGATGCCGCGCGACTTATGGTATGGCGCGCGGCGTATCTGAAAGACCGGAAGGAAGACTTCGTGAAGGCTGCTGCCATGGCGAAGCTTTATGCGTCGCAGGTGGCGCAGCATGTTACGACAGAAGCCGTCCAGATCCACGGCGGTTATGGCTATGTGAAGGAGTATCACGTCGAGCGTCTTATGCGTGATGCCAAGATCACGCAGATCTACGAAGGCACCACTGAGATTCAAAAGCTGGTGATATCGCGGGAACTGCTGAGGTGAGAAAGGATTAAAGAGCTGAAATCCTTTACTTTGGATAATTGGTGGGCTGCGGTAACTTGATGGACTTTCCCGGCTTAGTACGATCCCGAAATTTTAACGACCCTCTTTATGATTTCATTGCCCCGTGATATGAATCTCAGGATATAAATCCCGTCTGCCATATCCCCCAAATCAAGTTCATATTGATCTGGAATTGTCGGTTCAACAAAAATGATCTGTGCCAATGTATTGTAGACAGCGAGCGAATAGCTTGTGAGGCAAGCTGGATCGGTTTCGATTCTTAAAATGTCATTGGTTGGATTTGGATGAACTAAAATTTTTGATTCTTCTTTGCACTCGCGAATTGATTCCAGACCGTTGAAATAGGATTGCATAAAATTCGGCAGACCAATTCCCGTCTTTTGACCATTGTTGAACCTGAATGTCTTGTAATTGACATTACAGTCGAAACCGAGTTCATTGGGATTCTCTATCACAACAAGGATGTTGTCAGGGTCTCCGTCATTAAAGGTATTACCGCTTACGTACAAGCGTCCATCAGGGGCCAAACTCATTCCTTTTTCCGGGGTATCCCATCCTTCAAAAATGCCATTGTTGGGAATATTGGTCTTGGGGTTGTCAATAATAATACTCTTTCCCGAGGCAGCAATCGCTGACGCATCTCCAGCATGCAAATCGAATTGAAGAATTATACTTGTCGAATCTGAATCTCCGTACCTGCCATCGGAGGACACGTAAAGCTTGGAGTTATCCGGGGAAAATGATACGCCATATTGTCCCTTTACGTTTCCAAGATTAATATAATTAGAGAGTATCCCCGTGGAAGTATTGAAATCGAATAAGTCAAACGGTCGATAATCCGAGAAGACGGCCGAAGCAATTTTAGCTCCATCGGGAGATGCCTTTAACTCTCCCTGGAGCTCGTCTTCAAAATAAATCCCCCCGTAGTTGCCATGTACACTTCCGATGTCCGTCCTAACTACAGTAATAACTTGCCCTTCTGCAAAGTGATAGGCGTAAAAAGAATTGTCACCCCATCCATGCACGATTATCCAGTAGTCCATTCCGTTGGAATGGGGCACGGCAGTTAGCTTCTGAGTAATGTTGGTATGCAATAGAATATTGCTTTTACTTTCAACAACATTTCCCATTCCGTTGTTAAGTCTCATGTCAACCAAGTAGTAGTAAAGCCCCAACCCACTTTCGTTTTCAGGTATTTTGCTTTTGTCAACCGCAAATAGACAATTGTCAGGATTGGAAAATGGCGGGAGTTCGAATTGAGCCCGGATACAAAACACATGAAAAAGAGAATCGTTATGAACAGAAGGAATAATGATAGCCGGCTGAGTGATCAATGAAACACAGTTATACGGCAATGTATGGGCATTTTGCATAACCTCATGACTTCTATTCCAGAAGTTTCTTCCATCTGTATAAAACAATAAATTCCCAGTAACCTTGTCTGAGATAACGGCACTGCCGTTTAGAGTTCTGATTGCACTTTCAGTTGGCTCAGGATTTCCATCGATGAACTTAAGGCCAACTTGATATCCAAATGACCAATTCGAAGCTTCTCGTTGGGCGAACGAAGTACTAACTATTGAAGAAAATGTTAGGAGCAGCAGGCTTCGTAACAACATCATAATCGAGGGCCATAGGTATTCAAAATTAAACGAAGCTATGGAAAAATTATTTTAAATATTTGCTTAGTTGGATAAGTGAGGGCGACCTTTTTAGAAAGATCGCCCCTTGGTTGAATTAATTTGGTAAAAAAAACGCCTGTGGGTGCTCCCTGATAAATTCATTGCCATCTAGATGAAGCGGCACCACGTTAATGTAAATCCGATCATCAAAATCCGGAGAAGTTTTTATCCGATAAACAAACTTACTTGATGGGGAGCCAGTATAGACGGGTGATTTTAATATTTCGAAAACATGCCCGAAGTTGATGCGGATAAAATCAGCACCCTCCCCTTTCAGAATAATATCATATTCGGTATCGGCTTTAAGTTGACCGGCTTCTGTAATTTCTTCACCGTCAAGTGTAACAATACTTGCAGCAACCTGTGTTGTAGTATGAGTTCCTTTCAATTCACGAATATTAATTGCATTTGGATCTATGCTCTTCAGTATCCTATCTTCAGTGGAACATCCAAGGGAAATAAGACTAATGATAAAGAATCCTATGTTTTTCATGATCTTAAAATTTTGGTTTAGGGGAATGCGATAAGCTTTTGATTTTGCCAGCCTGTTCCTCCAGGATTGTCACAACTGCCAAGTTGAAACCAACATTCATATGTCCGCATTGACAGTGGTAATACAAAATCCCATCCGCTAAAAGTTCGGATCAAAAAGGCAAAACTAGTTCCATCGCCTTGTGCCTGGGCAGGATTTGCATAGGGTACAAACCCCCCACCCGACCACAAGCCGGCTTCAAAGCCATCGAACAGCCTGCAAAGTAGGCCGGCTACATTTGATGACGACGAGGACGTTGACACCGTTACATGATAAACGGTATTTTCCTGTATTGAGCTGCTGGAAGTAACAAGATTTACTGGGTTTCCGCTCCCATCCACCGTGTATACATTCACCGTATAAGGTGCAACCACGACATTAGCTCGCTGATTTTGTGCTCGCGATGCGACAACGATAAAGCATAGCAATACTGTCAAAATGAATACTGATTTGTGTTTCATAGAGATTAATTTTGAGTGAATCAATAATTCCTCAGCCGGCTTCAAGACCAAAAGGAGTTCGCTATAACAGATAAACAGATAGGGATAGTAGTTCAGCAATGGTGAACTAACAAGTGATGCGAGTCTACTTTTTGGTTATGTTTTGAGGACGTCACCTCTCTTTTTCAGATTTTTGGATTATATTCGGTAGCCCTTTCCTGGCCTGAAGATATCAAACGGTGACGGGATCACGCCGAGAGTCTGTAATTATCATAACCCAAAGGCCTTATGAAAACAGCAGTGAAAGAGAACCCATCTGTTCTCCTATTGTTTGTCGCAATGGCTTTGTTGTTCGTATTTGCCCTCAAACCACTGGTAGACCTGGATCTGCATGACAAAGTGATGTTTGGTGTTCCGTTGGATAGTATGGTATGGATCATTCCTTTTTTCCTGCTGTCTTCGTGGCTCGTGTACGTCTTAAGTAGCAAGTTTCTTTATTCGAATGTAATTACATGGGTACATGTTCTCGCGACGATCATCCCGATAGGGTTGGTCTTGACGTTGCTTTTGGTGGGACTGCTATTTCCGTTTTCGGGTATGCGCGCGGAGTATGAAGCTATCGGACTTGCAATGCAGGTATTCACAGTCTTGTTTGCGTTGGGTCAGCTATTGTTTGTAGCCAACGTCGGAGTGGGATTCGTTGTACGAATGAGGCATAAGGAGATGTAAAATCCTTACCGTAATGTCATGATCGATTCCCCTCTCACTCCTAAGGCAGCCGAGACCGCTTTGGTTAACGGTCAGCACATTTATTACGAAGTGTACGGAAAAGGCGACCCGCTTTTCCTGCTTCATGGGTTTACGCAATCGTCGAAATCCTGGATACCCTTTGTTGCGGATTACGAAAATGAATTTGAAGTCTACCTCGTGGATTTGCGGGGACATGGAAAATCGTCCTGGTTCAAAAACAAGATTTCTGTGCCCGCTGTTGCGGAGGACGTTGCTGCTCTCGCGGCACATCTGAATCTCAGCGGCATTAACGCAATAGGCTTCAGCTATGGAGGTGAAGTATTGTTTCAACTGGCGACAGTACATCCGGAACTTGTCAAGTCAATGATCATTATCGGCTCGTGCGGAACGTGGCATGCGGATGAATTCCCGGAATTTGTGAAGTTCCTGTCTTTTGAAAACATAGAAAAACTGCCCTGGATGTGGGAGGAGCAAACCAATGAAGAACAAATAAGGGCTATCCTCGCGCAGGTGCCGAATTATGACGTGACGGTCACCGAATCAGAGCTCCAGCGCATCAAAGCGCGAACTCTGATCGTCCACGGCGACCGGGATGACGCAACCCCCATTGAGTGTATCGCCAAAGCGAAAAAGTACATTTCCAATTCGTATCTGTGGGTTCTGCCTAATGTTTCCCACGGTGCGCACACTGACGACAACAAGGCGGAATTTGTGAGAAGATCAAAAGAGTTTTTTTCCGGAAAATGGGAGTAGAGACTACGGCTTGGGTAGTACTTAAATTAAATATGCAGACTTGGACTACATAAGCATCTAACAGGGATCTGATGAATTTCGAAAGCATTATAAAGAACGTTTGCCGCATTATCGATCTCAGTGACGATGAGATCGCATGGTTCATCCGTCTCCTGGATAAGAGAGAATTCGGAAAAAAGGAATATGTCCTGAGGGCAAATGACATTTGCCGCCATCAGACCTACGTAGTAAGCGGATGTCTGAAAATATCTCAGGTTGATGCGAATGGCACTGAGAACATCGTGAAGTTCGCCGTCGAAGACTGGTGGGTATATGACCTGAAGAGTTTCATGGAGCAGAGTCCCGCGACATACTCCATTCAGGTAATAGAACCGGCGCACACATTTCAGCTAAGCAAGAGTAACTTTGACCTGCTTCACGAAAGCATACCCAAATTCGAAAAGTTCTCTCGTGTCATGTTCCAGAACTCCTACATTCAACTTCAGAATCGCGTGACACAGAACCTTTCTGCCACTGCCGAGGAAAAATACCAGCACTTTCAGGAGAAGTATCCGGGTCTGGAACTTCGGATCTCGCAAAAGGAAATTGCGGCCTACCTGGGAATTACGCCTGTGTTCCTGAGCATGCTTCGAAAGAAGTGGGCAGCTGGGGCGACTTTTTAAAATACTTTAATTTTTTCGCGACCCCGCTGCTTTTGCTTTGTGACAAAAACAAGGCAAACTATGAAGCAATTGTTGTTTAGCACGGGAAGCGATTGGACGGGCCTGGTGCTCAGGCTTTGCCTGGGATTGATCATGCTGCCGCACGGCGGGCAGAAGTTGTTCGGATGGTTCGGAGGATTTGGCTTTGAGGCATCGGTAGAGTATCTCGTCGGAACGATTGGGCTGCCCTGGATCTTCGCGGTGGCTGTTGTTCTGGGCGAATTCCTTGGTCCGGTCGGATTGATTCTTGGTCTCGCAAGCAGGTTCTGGGCCGCTGCCCTTGCATTGATCATGGCCGGTGCCATATTCACGGTCAACCTGCAGTACGGATTCTTTATGAACTGGTTCGGTAATCAGCAGGGAGAGGGATACGAGTTCCACCTACTCATGATAGGTATTTCCCTGGCTGTTATCCTCAACGGTAGCGGCAGGTATTCGATGGATGGCCTTTTTAATGCAGCAGCACGGTCGCCTTCAACGTTCTCAGCGACGCCCATTTCTTAAGATACCTTAATTTTTCGGAGGTTTCGCCGCCTTTGTTTTGCCCCACAAAACAAAGGAGATTATGAAACGACTAATGTTTGCTACAGGAGGCGACTGGACAGGCCTCGTACTCAGGTTTTTTCTGGGATTGATCATGCTGCCGCATGGCGCACAAAAGCTGTTCGGCTGGTTCGACGGCTTTGGATTCGACGCATCGATAGACTACTTCGTCGAAACTATTGGACTACCATGGATCGCTGCTGTCGTCATTGTCCTGATCGAATTCTTTGGTCCGATCGGATTGTTTTTGGGGCTAGCAAGCAGGCTCTGGGCCGCTGCTATTGCCGTAATCATGACCGGTGCGATATTCGCTGACAGCCTTCAGCATGGATTCTTTATGAATTGGTTCGGCAATCAGGCAGGGGAGGGTTTCGAATTCCACTTGTTGATGGTAGGCGTTAGCCTCGCAGTAGTCATCAATGGCAGTGGCAAGTTTTCGCTGGACGGTCTCATCACATCACGCATTGGTTATCTCGAGCCCACCGCGCGATTCCACTCATAGACTTTGTCCGAAACTTCGCTCAGTAGGTCCGGATTCTTTTCAAGCGCATTCCCAATAACGATCATATCAGCACCAGCTTCCAGCGCGGCGATGGCTTTGCGGGCGGTGTTGAGTCCGCCGCCAATAATAAGCGGCACCTTGACAGCCTTGCGTACGGCGCTGATCATCTTTGGACTAACAGGATTTTCAGCACCGCTGCCGGCGTCGAGGTAGACGGTTCGCAGGCCGAGCATCTCGCCAGCCATCGCCGTGCAGGCAGCTAGCGAATACTTGTCGTCAGGAATTGGTGTTGTGTTGCTAATGTAGGCTACCGATGTAATGCGGCCCGAATTGATCAGGATATAACCCGTTGGAATGACCTCAATGCGTGTGTTGCGGATGATAGGCGCGGCCACCACGTGCTGACCTATCAACAACTCGGGATTGCGGCCCGATATCAGCGAGAGAAACAACAACGCGTCTGCGTTCGGGTCGATCTGAATGGAATTACCCGGAAAGAGCACCACAGGTATCGTTACGCTCTCTTTAATCTGACGCACCACGTCTGAAAGATTGGTCGTTGTGACCAGGCTGCCGCCGACAAAGAAAAAGTCAATGCAATTTTCACTCGCCAGGTTGATCAGACCTTGTAAGTGATTGCTGTCGTCTACTTTATCCGGATCAATAAGAACGGCGATGGATTTCTTTCCTTTCTGCTGGCTTTCCACCAGCGAGGTAAGCAAGCTCATTAATCGGCGGGTTGGTTGTTAGTTTTTTTCTCTTCCGAGCTTTCCTTCAGATAGTCGATAAGCTTTTGACGGGCAAAGGTCAAGAGATAAGCGGCCGCCTGCGACGCAAGAACCGTCCCGACGCTGCCGAGAATAGAAGCAAACTTTGACTCTTCATGAGTTTCTGGCTCATCGTCTTCGACAGCAGCAAGTTCCTTACGGCGCGCTTTTCCCGACTTCTTTTTCGACTTGGACGAGGTAAGGCCACGATATACAAGGTAGGCGACACCAACCGCGCCGGCTACGATCGCGACATTGATCAGAGCGCGCTCCGTGCGATCGCTCAGCTCTTTGACTTCATGTTCGATGGCTGCCTTGTAAGCTTCCGACTTTTCGCGAAGCTCTTCTTTGGAATCATTCTTTTCAGCGACCTTCATCTTTGTTCTTTTTAGATGCACGGACCAAACTCATCACCATATTATTGACGCCTTCCGAAACCGATTCTCGGAAGACAATCATCAGTATGAATATCAGTAAGTAAAATCCTGCCACGATCATGATTCCACCCGTCATACCAACCAAAGTTCCCAGGTAATAGGCAAGACCAATACTGGCCAAAATTAGAAATAAAAGGAAGGAAAGGCCAATGAGTAAAACCACTAATACCCGGGCGACGATTCCGGCTACCTCCTCCCGCACTTCCATCTTGAAGAGTTCAAACTTGCTTTCCACGTAACCGGAAACGCTTTCAAAGAGATTCTCGAGCTTCAATAGCTTCAGTATTTTTTCCTTAACCGCCATGCGACCCTTTCATGCAATATAACCAAAAAATGGACCCAGTCCCCGGCTACCTACCGCGATGTCAGACTGGCAATCTCCTCAAAACAAATAACCGTGCCGGTTGCATCCAGGACCTCCTTTTTAAGAATAAGCGGGTAGTGAACGCTTATATAGTACCGCATTGCTGTGGCGCCGGAGGGCAGGCTTTCCACGAACTGCTGTTGATATACGTACACGGAATCAAAATTGATTCCCCCCAGGGTCTCCTTTGCCAGGATGTTCTCAACGCAGGTCTTGTATTGGTAGTCACCCTCCTCACCATCCCAGCAGGAACCCGGACGGCTAAACATGTACATGGCGCCATCTGTAAGCAATATGTTGTTCTTCCGGCTGACAGAGACGATTTCATCTTGCTTCTGCCACTCGCCCGATCCGGTTTGCCGGTTTATGCGCGAAATTATGTGATATTCCACACGCTCACCGGTACGCATATCCGCCTTCACATACTCAGCATCAAAAACCTCCACGGTCCCGCGGTTGAAATACACCAGCAAAAAAGGAACAAAGAAGAACACCGTCAAAACGTATGCGAATCCTGCGAGGCGATGCTTTTGTGAAAGCCTGCCCAATCCTGCTGCAAGTCGAATGGGAATGTTCCTCAGCGCCGCTACAGGATAGAAAACGAGTAGGCCTATGCCGTTGAAAAGTGTGTGAGCGATGGCCAATGCGATGACACCAACACTTTCAGCGCTCATAAAGGCTGCAAGGAATGCTGTGATCGTTGTCCCAAGGTTTGCTCCAATAATGAAGGGAACCACGCGACGCAACGAAACAATTTTCTTTGCTGCCAGGGGAACCACAAGTGTAGTCGTTACTGTGCTTGAACGTATCGCGGCTGTCGTAACCAGGCCCCAGAAAAATGCCCTTGGCGCGTCGGTGAAAAAAAACTTGCTGAATCGATCGGGTTCCTGGACTTCCAACAACCGTGCAAGAAATCGCCGGAACAGAATTACGGACGCAAACAACAAGGTGAATGCAAGCGATGCGACGATGAGGCCGTTGCCAATGCTTTGAATTGTGAAGTCAATGAGAGGTCCGAACGCAGACACCAACAGATACCCGGCCGTTTCGCTGTCTGCGTGTGACGGCTCAAAAATGGCGTTGGCGATGAATGCAGACAATCCCGAAAGGAATCCGTAGTAATACTCCAGCGGAAAAAGGATAGTTGCTGTCAGAATGTTGAAGAAGTCGTGGTACGTACCCGCTGCCAGCGCTTTTCGCAACTCCTTCTTCTTGTCGATGAATCCCAATGCAACGATTGTACTCGTGATGGTCGTCCCAACATTGGCACCCATGATGATTGGGATAGCACTTTCCAATGAGATCGATCGGGCTGCAACGAGTGCCACCGCCATGGATGTGGTGGTAGAGCTGCTTTGCACCATCGCCGTTGCGAGGACACCGATGAGAAGACCGGTGAAAGGATTTGAAGTGGCAATGATAATCGACTCCGTGGCAATGGGGCTCAGATGCCTGAGTGCCGAAGTCATCAGGTCGATAGCGAAAAGAAAAAGCAACAGCACCCCGGCGACATACAGTCCGTTTAGGAACGTACGGTACCGGTTGCCAGCAACCTGATTGTTAACCTGGACTTCCAAACCCTGGAGAAAGGAACAAAGATAGAACCCCCAACCTTTGCCGGGTTCGGCTTAACAATAACTTAACATGGGATGATTACAGGCTCAGTTCGCTAACGGCCATCCAGGCCATCAGCCCCGGACTAAGCTTCAGGGCGTCTTCGTCAATATTGAAGTTTGGCGTATGCACGTAGGCCGTGATGCCTTTTTCTTTGTTTCGTGTGCCGAGGCGGTAAAATGTTGCGGGGACCACCTGCGAGTAATAAGCAAAGTCTTCTGCACCCAGCGAATACTCGATGTCCACAACGTTTTCCGGTCCGAGATACGCCACCGCGGCTTCGCGCATTCTTCTCGTTAACTCAGGATTGTTTTCCAGATACGGGTAGCCTCGGGAAATCGTGACTTCACAACGTCCGCCCATTCCTGACGCAATGCTTTCTGCCATCTTCTGGATTCGTTCCAGGGCATCATTCCTCCACGTTTCGTTCATTGCGCGGAAAGTGCCGGCGATGTTTACTTCGTCGGGGATGACGTTCGTTGCGCCATTCGCAACCACTTTGCCGAAAGTGAGAACGGTCGGCTGCTTTGGACTTGCGTTCCGACTAATGATCTGCTGCAGCGCAACAATAATGTGTGATGCAATAACTACCGGATCGATTGTGAGTTCAGGCCAGGCCCCGTGGCCGCCCTTGCCAATGACGCGCAGATATATTTCGTCGGCACTTGCCATGAACATCCCCTCGCGAAAGCCAACCTTGCCCGCATCAAGTAATGGATAGACGTGCTGACCGATAATGCCTGCCGGCCGGGGATTTTCCAAAGCGCCATCGCGAATCATGTAGGAGGCACCACCCGGATTTTTTTCTTCCCCGGGTTGAAATAATAGCCTCACCGTTCCTTCAAACTGATCTTTTACTTCCTGTAAGATCTTCGCAGTGCCCAGCAACGATGATGTATGAACGTCGTGACCACATGCGTGCATGACGCCCGGATTTTTCGACTTATACGGGACGTCCGTCAACTCCGTAATGGGCAGAGCGTCCATGTCCGCGCGTAGCGCCACAGTCTTCTTGTCCGGGTTCTTTCCCTTGATCTCAGCAACCAGTCCCGTAGTGGCTACGCCCTCCTTCGGTTCAATTCCGAAGGAACGCAGCTGTTCAGCAACAAAGCGTGCCGTGTTGTATTCCTCGTACGACAACTCTGGATTAGCGTGGAGGTGTCGTCTTATGGAGACTACCTCGCCGGAATACTTTTCCGAGAGGTTTTTGATTTTGTCGAGAAGGTTCAAGGCCTAAAGAGGTTGATTAGTTGTCCCCCTGAATCAGAATTCGTGATGGTGTTATGATAGCGTTGGGGAAGAGTCGCTTTACGGCAACATAATCCTTTTGTGCGTCCAGTCGATTGAAGTAGGCCCCAGCGCGTACGCGGAAGTTCGGTTGAGCGTATTCCAGTTCAGAATGCAGGTCAGGGATTGCCGTCGTCAGCTCCTTGCGGGCGTTAAGGGCGGCCTCGCGATCCAGACCAGAGTACACCAGGATGGTGAAGCCGTCTACATACCTGCGGGAAAGGTTAATGCGATCAATGCTGTCGAGAACTGCATCGAGCTTGTCGTTGACGGCATACTTTGCTTCAACATATTCTGTCTTGCGAACCGGAATATCCGCAATACTTGAGTCGCTGGATTCAACTTCCGGTCTTAGCACAGAAAGATCCTCAGAGTATGTCGTGCCGGTCGTGGACGACGGTTTCTGAACGGCGCAGCCTGCGATAAAAATCAGGCTGATAGCAAAAAGTCGCATGTTCAATCTATTATGACGCATTTGTTGTTGCGTAGGTCTTCTTCGATCTTCTTGAACTTAACATCCTTCAGCACACGGCCATCGGCATACTGCACCGTGACCTTGTCGTTACGTCCCGCCACCTTTGCCGAACGTGCCGGCATCACTTTTTCCTGAGGTGGCCTGCTCGGCTGCTGGGGACCTCCACCGGGTCCACCGCTGAGGAGCGACTTCGATTCTTCCTTTTGCTCGCTGAGCCGAACCCTTCTCTGCGTGCGTGCTTCCTGTACCTGGTCGGGCTGTTGTTCCGGTATCTCTGCCTTCATCAGGAAGGAGATCGTGTCCTCATTTACGCGCGCCAGGAATCTCTTAAACGCTTCAAACCCTTCAAACTTATAAATCAGGAGCGGATCTTTCTGCTCGTACACCGCGTTCTGCACGGACTGTTTGAGGTCGTCCATGTCGCGGAGGTGTTCCTTCCAGTGATGGTCGATGATCGCGAGCGTGATCATCTTCTCCATGGCCTTGATCAGCTCAGCGTTGTTCGTCTCGACACAACGTGCAAGGTTTGCCGATACGCCGATTTGTTTCTTGCCATCCGTGAAAGGAACGAGTATGTTTTGTATCGTTGCACCCCGGGTGCGGTAAATCTCCTTGATGACGGGAAGCGCTTTTTCAGCGATCTGACGATTCTTTCGTTGATAATGCTCAAGTGCTTTGTTGTACAGATCCTGTGAAAGCTTAGCCTGATCCCACGATGAAAACTCTTCACGCGTGATTTCGTAATCGAGACCCAACACACTAAGGGCGTTGAGACGCAGGCTTTCGTAGTCGCTTGCCGCTGTCGCGTTAATGACCATGTCTTCGATGGTATCGTAGAGCATGGTAAGAATGTCGAGCTCAAGGCGTTCTCCGTAGAGCGCGTTGCGTCTGCGTCTGTAGATGACCTCGCGCTGCGAGTTCATCACGTTATCGTATTCGAGAAGGCGTTTACGAATGCCAAAGTTGTTTTCTTCTACCTTCTTTTGTGCACGCTCTATTGAGCTGGTTACCATCCTGTGCTGAATCACCTCCCCTTCTTTCAATCCAAGGCGGTCCATGATCCGCGCAATACGCTGAGGCATGAACAGGCGCATCAGGTTGTCTTCCAGAGACACATAAAACTGTGATGTACCCGGGTCACCCTGACGTCCAGCACGTCCACGCAGCTGGCGGTCAACGCGCCGCGATTCGTGACGCTCCGTACCGATAATCGCGAGGCCTCCGGCCGCACGTGATTCAGGTGTCAGCTTGATGTCGGTACCGCGACCCGCCATGTTTGTAGCGATGGTTACAGTACCAGGCTTACCTGCTTCGGCAACAATCTCTGCTTCACGCTGGTGTTGCTTTGCGTTGAGCACCTGGTGCTTGATCTTTTTCATCTGGAGCATCCGGCTGATCAGTTCCGAGATTTCCACCGACGTTGTACCGACAAGCACCGGACGACCTTCGTTCGTCAATCGTTGAATCTCTTCGATTACGGCAGTGAATTTTTCGCGAACAGTCTTGTACACGAGATCATCATAGTCCTTCCGAACTACAGGCTTGTTCGTGGGGATGACCACCACATCCAACTTGTAGATATTCCAGAACTCTGCGGCTTCCGTTTCAGCCGTACCGGTCATACCGGCAAGCTTGTGATACATCCGGAAATAGTTCTGCAACGTGATCGTTGCGTACGTTTGGGTGGCGTCTTCCACCTTGACGTTTTCCTTGGCTTCGATCGCCTGATGGAGGCCATCCGAATACCGCCGGCCTTCCATGATACGACCGGTCTGCTCGTCGATGATCTTTACTTTGCCATCGACAATAATGTACTCCTGATCTTTCTCAAATAGTGTGTATGCCTTGAGGAGTTGATTGACACTGTGAATGCGCTGCGCTTTTATCTGGTAGTCGCGTATGAGCGCTTCCTTCTTTGCCAGTCTTTCCTCGTCGGGAATGCTGGTGTCATTCTCAATCTTGCTTAGCTCTACGCCTATTTCGGGAAGGATAAAGAACTTCGGATCTTCACCCTCACCCGTAATCAGGTCAATTCCTTTTTCAGTAAGCTCTACACTGTTGTCCTTTTCTTCAATTACAAAGTATAACGGCTTGTCGGCCTCCGGCATCAGCTTTTTGTTCTCCGCGAGGTAAATGGCTTCCGTTTTTTGAAGTATCGCCCGGATACCTGTTTCACTGAGGTACTTGATCAGTGGCTTGTGTTTGGGCATCCCGCGGAACGCACGAAAGAGTGCCAGCCCGCCGTCCTTTTCGTTTCCTTCGCTTATTAATTTCTTGGCCTCGTTGAGGTATTGTGTGATAAGCTTCTTTTGCGCCTCAACCAGTTTGAAGATGCGAGGCTTGAGTTCATAAAATTCATGCTCATCGCCTCGCGGCACCGGACCTGAGATGATCAGCGGTGTACGGGCTTCATCGATGAGAACGGAGTCCACTTCGTCGACCATCGCGTAGTGGTGGCCGCGTTGCACCAGTTCCTGCGGATCGCGAGCCATGTTGTCGCGGAGGTAGTCGAAGCCGAATTCATTGTTTGTACCGTATGTGATGTCTGCACGGTATGCGTTGCGTCTTGCTTCGGAGTTGGGTTCGTGTTTGTCGATGCAATCGACCCTGAGGCCATGGAACATGAACAGCGGGCCCATCCATTCGCTGTCCCGCCGTGCGAGGTAGTCGTTGACCGTGACGATGTGCACGCCCCGCCGCGCCAGGGCGTTGAGGAATGCAGGGAACGTCGCCACCAGCGTTTTACCTTCACCAGTCGCCATTTCAGCGATCTTGCCTTCGTGCAGGGCGATACCGCCAATGATCTGCACGTCGTAGTGGACCATGTCCCACGTGATCTCATTGCCGGCGGCCATCCATTTGTTGTACCAGTGTGCTTTGTCGCCGACAATTTTTATGTTGGGATGAGTGGCTGCAAACTCGACATCGTACGGCTGGACCGTCACTTCCAGGTATTCGTTCTCCTTAAATCGACGCGCGGTTTCTCGCACAATGGCAAATGCTTTTGGCAGTACCGCTGAGAGCACTTTTTCCAGTTCCTTGTTGCGGTCCTTTTCAAGGGCGTCGATTTGGCTGAAGATGGACTCTTTTTCGTCCAGGTCGAGATCGGGCTGATCGGCAATCTTTTGGTGAAGCGCGGCGATGCGATCGTCGATGCTTTTCAGTTGCTGGTCAATGAATTCCTGAACCTCGCGGGTTTTCGCCCTCAGTTCGTCGTTGCTCAGGCCAACCAGCGCCTCGCCCTCTTTTTTTGTCTGCTCGACAAGGGGCATCATCCGCTTGATGTCCTTCTCCGACTTGGTACCGAAAATCTTGGTAATAAACTTGAGCATAGCGTTTTGAGCGCGTTTCAGATAACATCACCGGCAACAGAGATACCCCTTTTCCGGCAAGGATTCAAAGTTATATCGTTTTCCGGGACCCGCCTACCGGCCGGGCAGGTTTCAGGGGCAATTATAGTTCCAGATCCCCTTCAAAGACCATTTTGGCAGGACCAATCAGAAAAATATCGTGGAACATGCCGGACTGGCCGGCTTTGAACTCCACCTGTAGCGTTCCGCCACGAGTCAGGACGGTGACCGGAGACGTCAGGCCATGAAACGACGCGGCCAGCGCAGCCGCGGTTACGCCCGTTCCACATGAGAGTGTTTCGTCTTCCACGCCTCGTTCGTAAGTGCGGACAAAAATTGTGTTTCCCTCCCGCAACTCCACAAAATTGACGTTGACGCCATTTTCCCGATACGGTTCGCTGTTGCGGATTGCCCTTCCCTGCTCGAACACGGGGAACGACTCAACGCCTGTCACGAAACGTATGTAATGCGGCGATCCTGTATCGATGAGAAAATCGTCTCCAAGCCTCTCACAACGCGTGACATCGTTCATCTTGAGCCGAACGATCCCTTCACTATTCAGTTCTGCCTCGTGAAAGCCATCATAGGCGCTGAAACGGGCTTTTCCATTCATGATGCCCAGGCGTGAAGCAAATACAACGGCGGCGCGGCTTCCATTGCCGCAGAGGCTCTGCGATCCGTCGCTGTTGTAGTAGTCCACATTGAAATCTGCCGAGTTGTCGGGATTGATGAGTATGACACCGTCAGCCCCAATGCCGAAACGACGGTCACACATTCGGGCAATCTGGTCGCGCGACAAAGCAGTGCCCCCTGATCGGTTGTCGATCATTATGAAGTCATTGCCCGTAGCCTGATACTTGAAAAAATGGAATTTCATACGCGCGGTGCCGAATGCGGTCACTTCACTTCTTCGTAATCCACGTATTCACCGCCCTTGAACTCAGCTTTCTTCGACTTATCGTGTGGAACTGAATCGATATTGACATTGCTGTGGGGTCGCTTGAATTGACTCTGGCCTCTTAATGAAGGTCCCAGGACGATCCGAAAAACACCCAGCTTGTATAAAACGTAGCCCACAAGGGCGATAATTAACAGAATGCGCATCTAACCGCCGTTTTCTCTGCTATTAACTCGAATGCTGCCGCATAAGTTTCCCCAATTTACTCATAAAATGGGATTCTGCGGCTCCCAGCGTCAACGGCTGAGATAAAGGTTCCTTTCCGAGTAAATCTTGAGGAAATAGTCATCCATCAGGTCGTCAATGAAATAGATCGACTCACCCGTTGACTTCATTTCGGGACCAAGCTCCTTATTGACATCCGGGAATTTTTCAAAGGAGAACACGGGCTCCTTAATCGCATATCCGTGCTTGTTGGGTGAGAATTGAATATCCCGGATCTTCATTTCTCCCAGCATGATCTTGGTCGCGTAGTTTACGTAGGGCTCGCCATACGCCTTGCAGATGAAAGGCACGGTCCGGGATGCTCTCGGATTCGCCTCGATCACATACACCTTGTCATTCTTGATGGCGAATTGAATGTTAATTAGTCCCTTAACCTTGAGCGCCTGCGCGATCTTCACCGTGTAGTGCTCCATCTGCTTGATCACAAAGTCGCCGAGGTTGTATGGCGGCAGCACAGCGTATGAGTCGCCTGAGTGAATGCCCGCAGGCTCGATGTGCTGCATAATGCCGATGATGTAAACATCCTCTCCATCACAAATGGCGTCAGCCTCTGCTTCTATGGCTCCGTCAAGGAAGTGGTCAAGCAACACCTTGTTCTCGGGAAGGTGCTTCCAGATATCGATGATGTGCTCCTCCAGCTCCTTTTCGTTGATCACAATCTTCATGCTCTGTCCACCAAGTACGTAGGAAGGACGAACGAGGAGGGGAAATCCGATTTGCTTCGACACCTCGAGGGCGTTGTCCGGGTCGGTAGCAACGCCAAACTCCGGATACGGAATTGACAATTCCTTGAGGAGTGTCGAGAAGCTGCCGCGATCTTCAGCGAGGTCGAGCGATTCGAAGGATGTGCCAATAATCTTGATACCGTATTTGTTCAGCTTTTCTGCCAGCTTCAGCGCTGTCTGTCCGCCCAGCTGAACGATCACACCCTCGGGCTTTTCATGCTCGATGATATCGTAAAGATGTTCCCAGAACACGGGCTCGAAGTAGAGCTTATCAGCGATGTCGAAATCCGTGGATACAGTTTCGGGATTGCAGTTCACCATGATCGTCTCGTAACCGCACTCTTTCGCCGCGAGGACGCCGTGAACACAGCAGTAGTCAAATTCAATTCCCTGTCCGATTCGGTTAGGGCCAGATCCCAGCACGATCACCTTCTTTTTATCGGAACGGATCGATTCATTTTCAGAATCGAACGTCGAGTAGTAGTACGGCGTGCTGGCGGCAAATTCCGCGGCACATGTATCAACCAGTTTGTAGACGCGCTTGATCCCCATCTCGATGCGAGCCTGGCGCACCTCGCTCTCGTAGCAGTGGAGTAAGTGTGCAATCTGCCGGTCAGCAAAGCCCCTTTCTTTTGCTTTGCGCATCAAATCCGGGGGGATCGAGTTGATGTCGTGTTCTTCAATCTCTTTTTCCAGTTCCACGAGTTCCTCGATCTGGTCGAGGAACCAGCGGTCTATTTTCGTAATCTTTTGTATGGTCTTTAACGGTACCCCTACCTTGATGGCATCGTGAATGTGAAACAGCCGGTTCCACGTAGGATTCGCCAGGCTGTGCATGATCTCTTCCTGATGATGGAGTTCCTTGCCATCAGCGCCGAGTCCATTGCGACGGATCTCCAGTGACTGACAAGCTTTTTGCAATGCCTCCTGGAAATTTCTACCGATACCCATTACTTCTCCCACCGACTTCATTTGAAGTCCCAGCCTGCGGTCGGCGCCATGGAACTTGTCGAAGTTCCAGCGGGGAATCTTTACAATGACATAGTCCACAGCCGGCTCAAAGTATGCGGTCGTCGTGCCGGTAATGGCATTCTTCAGCTCGTCCAGGTTGTAACCGATAGCAAGTTTCGCGGCGATTTTGGCGATGGGATATCCGGTGGCTTTGGAAGCAAGTGCCGATGAACGTGAAACCCGCGGGTTAATCTCGATCCCGATGATCTCCTCGTCGTTTTCAGGGTTGAGTGCAAATTGCACGTTGCAGCCGCCAGCGAACTGACCAATGCCATTCATCATCTTGATGGCCAGGTCACGCATTCTTTGATATACTGTGTCAGGAAGCGTAAGTGCCGGAGCAACGGTGATGGAATCTCCCGTGTGGATACCCATCGGGTCGAAGTTCTCGATCGAGCAAATGATAATGACGTTGCCGACGTTGTCACGTAACAATTCAAGTTCAAACTCCTTCCATCCCAGGATGCTCTGTTCAACGAGTACTTCGTGTATCGGCGAAGCATGAAGCCCGCGATTGAGCGCTTCATCAAATTCCTCCGGAGTGTGTACAAACCCTCCGCCGGTTCCACCAAGTGTATATGAAGGACGTATTACGAGGGGAAACCCGATTTCCTGTGCAATTTCCTTTCCCTGAAGGAATGAAGTGGCCGTGGCACCTTTGCAGACCCCGACACCCAACTCCTTCATCTTGAGCCGGAATTTTTCGCGGTCTTCGGTGGTTTCGATCGCCTTGATGTCGACACCAATAATGCGCACGCCATAATGCTCCCAAAGACCAGCTTTCTGGCATTCGATGCAGAGATTCAGCGCTGTCTGGCCACCCATCGTAGGCAATACAGCGTCGATGTGATGTTTCTCAAGGATGGTTTTGATGGACTTTTTCGTCAGCGGCAGAAGATACACGTGATCGGCGGTCACGTTGTCCGTCATGATCGTCGCCGGGTTGGAGTTGATGAGAACTACTTCGATGCCTTCTTCCCGGAGTGAACGGGCTGCCTGGGATCCCGAATAATCAAACTCACAAGCCTGGCCAATAATAATAGGACCGCTCCCGATGATCAGAACGGAGCGTATACTTCTGTCTCTAGGCATCTCTGGGGATAAAGGGATGGATAAATTGGGGGCAAAAATAAAAACAGATTTAAAAATCAGCGCGTATTCGCCGTAATAATTATCCGGGTACCGCTTCTGTCCCAAGAACCTGCAACTACAGGAAGGTTCGGCGATGCCGATTTGGTAGGTTGAAATCCCCTCACCACATATCCTGAAGCAAACGCCAGGGAAAATTGCTATGTTTTGCAATCGAATGAAGGTAGCGGATCCTGTTAATTGAGATGCAAGAGGCTTTTGACGTGATTGTGGTCGGTTCGGGTATCACCGGCGGCTGGGCAGCAAAGGAATTTTGTGAGATGGGACTGAAGGTCCTCCTGCTCGAGCGCGGAAAAAATCTTGAACATCCAAATTATCCTGGTGCAACACTCGATCCCTGGGCGTTTCCACATCGAAACAGACTTACCACTGCCGATCGGGAGAAGCATCACATTCAGATTCGACATTTCTCTATCCACGGAGAAAACAAGCATTTCTTCATTAACGATCTTGAGAATCCCTACATCGAGGCTGCGCGCTATGATTGGATTCGTGCCGATGTGCTGGGAGGACGCTCAGTACTCTGGGGGCGCATGTGTTACCGATGGAGCGATCTCGATTTTGAAGCAAATGCGCGTGATGGTGTTGCAGTCGACTGGCCCATTCGCTATCGCGACATTGCACCCTGGTACGACTATGTAGAACGGTTTATCGGCGTTTCCGGCGCGCGCGAGAACATTCCCCACCTTCCCGATGGCATATTCCTGCCGGCGATGGAGTTCAATTGTGTCGAGCGCCACTTCAAAGACAAAACGGAGTCAGCTTTTCCCGGCAGAAAGGTAATTATGGGCCGTGTCGCTAACCTGACACAAGCCCAACAGAGTCGCGGGAAGTGCCAGTTCAGAAACCGCTGCGACCGCGGATGCCCATACGGTGCTTATTTCAGTACAAACGCCGGAACACTGCCGGTCGCCATGGCGACAGGGAATCTCACCGTTCTCACAGATACGCTCGTCAATCGTGTCGTATATGATGAAAAGAAGGGCAGAGCCTCTGGTGTTGAAGTGATCAATACGATTACCAACGAAGTGCGCGAATATCAGGCACGTGTCATCTTCCTCAATGCTTCCACACTCGGGACCACGTTCATCCTGCTCAACTCCACATCGAATCGCTTTCCAAACGGACTCGGAAACGGCAGTGACCAGGTGGGAAGAAATTTGATGGATCACCACAAGGGCTCGGGTGCGAGAGCGCGCGTGGAGGGCTTTGAGGACAAATACTACTACGGTCGACGCCCGACTCAGATATATGTGCCGCGATTCCAAAACATCCGGGACAAGAAATCAGAGTTTATCAGAGGATACGGTTTACAGGGCGGCGCCGGCCGCAGCGGATGGTCACACGCCTCTTCAATAGGCATCGGTGCGGCGCTCAAGGAGGCGGCAACGGAACCCGGACCCTGGACGTTCTCGATGCAGGGATATGGGGAATGTCTTCCTCATCCTGAAAACCGTGTTGTGCTCAATCGCAGCAAAACCGACAAATGGGGACGACCTGTACTCGAGATCAACTGCAAATTCAGGGAGAACGAGGTCGCGATGAACGCAGATATGGCAACATCCGCTGCAGAAATGCTGGAAGCAGCGGGCTTTCGCGATGTACGGCCATACAATGACATGTCTTTTCCCGGCAACGCTAATCACGAGATGGGGACAGCGCGCATGGGAAGGGATCCGAAAACATCCGTGCTCAATGCGTTCAATCAAATGCACGAAGTACCGAATGTGTTCATTACCGACGGTTCGTTCATGACTTCTTCATCCTGTGTTAATCCTTCACTAACTTATATGGCAATGACTGCACGAGCATGTCACTACGCCGCTTCCGAGATGAAAAAACTCAACCTTTAATTCGCATGAAAAACTCCCGGAGAAATTTTATCAAGACAACGGCCGCTGCCACACTTGGTGCAATGGCTTTCAGTCCACAGAGCTACGCACGCATACTCGGCGCGAACGACCGTGTAAACGTAGGCGTTGTGGGCTACTCCGACCGCTTCCGCAGTTCACTGTTGCCGAGCTTCCTGCATCATAACAAGGAACTAAACTTCGACATGATTGCGGTGTCAGATATCTGGAAGTACAAGCGTGAACAAGGATACGCCGAGATCAAGGAAAAGATTGGTCACGACATCAAAGCGTGTGTCAACAACGACGAGTTGTACGCGATGAAGGATCTCGATGCCGTGATCATCAGCACCGCCGACTTTCAACATGCCCTGCATTGCGCAGAGGCGGTCCGTGCAGGATGTGACGCCTACGTTGAAAAGCCATTCGCTGAAACCATGGAGGACGCGCGCGTTGCACTCAAAGCCGTGCGTGAAACGAAAAAGATCGTACAGATCGGATCACAACGGCGAAGCGGCAGCAACTACCACGCGGCTAACGAATTCATCAGGTCTGGGAAGTTCGGAAACATTACAATGGTTGAGTTGACCTGGAACGTAAATCAACCCGGGCGTTGGCGGAGGGTTGAGCTTGTTCAGAAGATGAAGGAGCAGGATACGGACTGGAAGCGATTCCTGATGAACAGGCCATTCGAGCCGTTCGACCCGCGCAAGCATCTCGAGTTCCGTCTGTTCTGGCCTTACTCGTCGGGATTGCCGGGACAATGGATGTGTCACCAAATCGATACCGTGCACTGGTTCACGGGCCTAAAGCATCCTCGCAGTGTCGTTGCGAATGGAGGAATCTACCAATGGAAGGATGGACGCAAGAATTGGGACACCATCACGGCGGCATTCGACTACGGTCCGGCGGACGATCCTTCTTCCGGATTCCAGGTTGTTTTCCTGTCGCGCATGCACAACGGCGAGGAAAACCCCTCAGAGATTTACTATTCAAATGGAGGTGAACTCAATCTCAACACCAATATGGTGACGCCTAAGGGTGGACTTTCGGCGCGGCACGCGAAAGCAATGAACATGGAAGCCAACCTGCTTCCGACCCTCGACCTTACAAAAGTGAAGGAGACAGTGGTCGCCTCCGCTAACACGGGAGCCGATAATCTTACGTCGAGCCACATGAGAAACTGGATGGAGTGCGTGCGCAGCAGAAAAGAACCTAACGCACCTGTTGAAGCAGGATATGCCCACTCGATCGCCTGTATCATGACAACGGCCGCCTCCCACACGGGAATGAAGGCCACGTTCGACGAGGCCACGCAGGAAGTCATGGTAGGAGGTAAGCCCTTCAAATACTGATGACCAGGAGCGTAGCCCATATATTGTTCATTGCAATTCTCGTCTCTACGGGAGTTAGCACTTCGTGCGCACAGAAGTCAGGGTTTTCTTTCGACGATAAGCCGAACGAAAAGAAGATCGACATTCTGTACAACGGGAAGCTGCTCACGGCTTATTGCTACTTCGACTCGGTGATGAAGCCCGTGCTGTTTCCTGTTAAGACGGTGTCTGGTATCACGGTGACGCGCGGATACCCGCTTGATCCGCGGCCGGGTGAACGTGTTGACCATCCCCATCACATTGGATTGTGGATGAACTATGAAAGCGTCAATGGTCTTGACTTCTGGAACAACTCGACCGCCATCCCGTACGAACGAAGACCACGTTATGGCACGATCTACCACGACAAAGTCGTTTCAAAGGAAGCCTCCACAAAGAAGGCAACCCTTGAGGTTGAAGCTTTGTGGAAAGACCATCATGGCAAACTGCTTCTGATTGAATCGACGACATACATTTTTGCGGTCGATGGTGACAATTTTGCTATCGATCGCACCAGCACGTTGCGTGCTGCTCCCGACACCGAGGTGACATTCAAGGATGTGAAAGATGGTTTTCTCGCAATAAGGGTGGCGCGTGAATTGGAACTGCCGTCCGACGAACCTACGAACTACGTTGATCAAAGCGGTAACATTACCGCAGAAAAGGTGTCGAGTACTGAGGGCGCGACCGGGGACTATCTAAGCAGTGAAGGCGTGAGGGGTAACGATGTGTGGTCAACCCGGGCAAAATGGGTGACGCTCACCGGTACGAAAGACGGACGCCATGTCTCGGTCACTATCATTGACCATCCAAAGAATCCCGGCTATCCGGCATACTGGCACGCGCGTGGCTATGGTCTCTTCGCGGTTAATCCACTCGGCCAGGAAATATTCAGCAAAGGCAAGGAAAAACTGAATCTTACCCTCAAGCCGGGAGCGTCAGCGACATTCCGATACAAGATTGTGATTCATGAAGGGTCGCCCCTGACCGCGGAACAGATTACCGCATGGTCGAAATTTTGATGTGCTATCTGGCGACCACGAACTTTCGTGCGATCGTTTCGCTGCCAAGATTCATTCGAAGCAGATAGATTCCGTTCGCGAGAGCCAATCAAGATCTGCCTATCAGATCATGCCTCTGGCTTTTAGTTCGAGGTACTTGTTTATGGTGTCAACGGTCAGCCGGTCAGGACTCGTTAACAACGCCTGAATTCCACTCTTGTTAAGTTCTTTTACAATCAGTTTCTTTTCGTAAATGAATTTTTCAGCAATGGTCTTGTAGTAGATGTCTCGCAGGGTAGTTGCAGGCTCTTCGGCCATTTGCGTGATTTCTGTATTCTCGAAAAAGATTACGACCACCAAGTGCCGAAGTGCCAGCTTTTTGATGAACGGCAGCTGACGTTGCAAACCAAATATCGATTCAAAGTTTGTAAACAATAGCAATAAACTTCGTTGGTTGATTTTTCGCCGGACATGAGTGAACAGCACGGAGAAGTCCGATTCGCGGAAGGCGGTCTTTTGGTTGTACAGCACTTCCATAATCTGGGTCATTTGCTTCCCTTGTTTGCCTGCGGCGAGCGTGGTTCCGATTTTGTCCTGGAACGTGATAATGCCTGCTTTATCAGATTTCCGAATCGCAATGTTGGAAATCACGAGGCTCGCATTGATGGCGTAATCCAAAAGGCTCATGCCATTAAACGGCATCTGCATGACACGTCCTTTGTCGATCAGCGAATAAACCTGTTGTGAACGTTCGTCCTGGTAGTGGTTCACCATGAGTGTCGACTTCCGCGCTGTTGCTTTCCAGTTGATGGTTCTGAAGTCGTCACCCATCACGTACTCCTTGATTTGTTCGAACTCCATGTTATGACCCAGACGGCGGATCTTCTTGATGCCGGTTTCCGTAAGCCGGTCAGAGATGGCCAGCAACTCGTACTTCCGCATCTGGATATAAGATGGATAGACCGGCACCATCACGTCGCTTCCCATTTTGTACCGTCGTCGGAACAAGCCCAGCGGCGTGCTCACGAAGACGTTGACAACGCCGAAATGGTATTCTCCTCTTTTTACAGGACGCAGTGTGTAGCGGATGGTGGAAGTAGTCCGCGGCACCAATCGTAACTTGAAATTGATGTCGCGGCGTTGAAACTGGTGCGGAATCTCATCAATGACATCAAGGCTTACCCGGAACGGATAAAAGTTTTCCAGGAAAATGCGGATCTCGTTTTCGTCACCATTGGAAAGCTTTTCCGGTACAAAACGCACACAGTGAATGCCTTTCCGTATCCGATACAACGCGATAATGTCGGCGATGGCCGACGAAACAAAAATCAGGAAAAGAATTTTTGGAATGATAAGGATAGATGGGAAGATAAACGAAGTCACGAACAACCCTACCAGGGCACCAATGCACTGGAAAAAGCGGTTGTTGACATACAGACTTCGCAGCAGCTTCATACTAACGCGGAACTTCTACCTTCTCCATGATCTGTTTGAGCACCTCGTCGCTGGTGGCACCCTCCATTTCTTTGTCCGGTGTCAGGATCACGCGATGACGAAGTGCAGGTACCGCCACGTACCGAATGTCTTCGGGTGTGATGAAATCGCGCCCGCTGACAGCGGCAAAAGCTTTGGCGCTATTGAGGATGGCGACCGAAGCACGTGGCGAAGCACCGAGGAAGAGGGCAGGACTGTTACGCGTCTCCTGAATAATGCCCGCGATGTATCGGAAGAGATGGTCTTCGCAGTAAACCTCGTGTACCTTTGCCCGATATGCGGCGATTTCCTGCGGCGTAAGCACGCGTGAAACCTTGCCGGTCGGCATCTGACCTTTCCGTTCCTGGTGGCCTCGCAGAATGTCGACTTCCTGATCCATGGAAGGATAATGAACGGCGATCTTGAATAAAAACCTGTCGAGCTGAGCTTCCGGAAGCCTGTACGTTCCTTCGTGTTCGATGGGGTTTTGTGTGGCGATTACCATGTAGGGTGTGTCCATGGGATAGGTGTGGCCATCGACCGTCACTTGTCGTTCTTCCATGACTTCAAAGAGTGCGGCCTGGGTTTTGGCTGGAGCGCGGTTGATTTCGTCGATGAGGACGATATTGGAGAATATCGGTCCAGCTTTGAACTCGAACGCAGACGTCTTGAGATTATATACCGATGTACCCAGTACATCAGAAGGCATGAGATCAGGCGTAAACTGAATCCGTGAGAAGTTCACGGAAATGACGCTGGCCATAAGCCGCGCAGTAAGTGTCTTCGCCACGCCGGGCACGCCCTCGATAAGTACGTGACCGTCGGCGAGGATCGCAGTAATGAGCAGCGTGATCATTTCGTCCTGGCCAACGATGACCTTGCCGACTTCGCTCCGAATCTTGTCGACGCTTTCGCGAAGGGCGGTGAGATCTACTCGTGTTTCGAATGTGTTGTCTTCCATTGAGGTAAGGATATGGTAAAGCTAAGATTTGTGGTTAGAACCATTGGATAATTCAAACTTTTCGAGCGCCTGGTTCAACGATTTGAGTTCTTCCGCACTGATGCTGCTTCGCGATTGAACATGACGCATTTGCGACAGTATTTCATCTACAATTTCTCGTGAGATTCCGCTACGTCGCGCGAGCGCCATTGCGAACTCCTCGTCAAGTTTCTGGGTGTTGAGCCAGTATTTTGTCCGCACGCGCTCCAGGAAGTATGCGATCCGCTTTTCTGCGATGTCTTTGTGATCTCCGTTGTGCAAATAGAGGTTGCCGATTGTCGTTACAAACTCCACACTCGTGTTGGCCAATGGCTTGATGACGGGTATAATACGTTGCTTCCGTTTCGCTTCGAAAAACATGAACAAGAGAACAGATCCGATGGTCAGGTAGTACGCCCATGCCAACGGCTCAGTGGTCAGGATAAACCGAAGTGGCGTCTGCACCTCGGCCCGACCAAGGTGGTAATATTCCGTCCAGACCAGGTCAGCCTTTGGTAAAACGGATAGCGACAAAGCCGTAAAATCCGGATTGTCGCCGGGGAGGATGTAGGCATTCGTAAATACCATTGGCGTGCTGTTGATAATCACACGGCCCTTGCCCCACGGTATGCTCACGGTAATGGGAAGACCGAGATCGTTCGTTGCGATCACTCTGGCATTCAGCGAGTCGAATTCCTGGATATAATGACGGATACTGTTGCGCGGGAACCGAAACACGGCAGAGCTCTGCAGCGAAGGGTTTGTAAATGCAAGCGTGGCGGTGTCTTCCTTGTTCATCGTAAAGGAGAAATTGCCCTCCCAATAGTAGTCGCTGAAGTTCATGGAAAGCGTGTCAGCCAGTGGTCCGTAAAGCCATTCCGTAGAGATAAAGGCATGACCACCCTCATATACATTCTTAAGAAGGGCATCAATGTCCGCGCGTTCTGCGTGAAAGCTTGTCGACAGGCTGAGAAAATTTACCGGCGCTTTGATTGTGTCGTATAGTTCGTATATGGTTGCGTACGAATGCGCGACGCGATTTTCAGGGAAGATATCACCGATAAGTTCGTTAAGCACAAATCCGCCAAACGGATTCTTGTCCCGAATGTTGAAAGTAACGGTCCAGTCATGGTCGCGTGGTGCGAACAGCTTGAACAGAAGATATATCAAGGCAGCGGCGCCGAGCAGAACAAGGTATTTGATTTCCTTTTTCACTCAGAGCGTCGTTTTCCAGTCGTTAAACAGTCCGCTAACCTTCCTGTACAGTTCCTGCGTGATGGGAAAATTGCCGTACCACGCGTATTCGAAATAATAGCTAAGCTGGCGAAAGCCGCCTTTAAGATCGGAACGACGCAGCTCGGAAAGGTAGTCGTGATTCGTTTTCCCGGGTTCCCACGTTACCAGGTTTGCGTCGGTGAGCATCTTCAGTGACCAGAGGTACAGGAGTCGCACGGCAAGCCGGTAGTTTCCGGAGTTTGTCGCTTCCTTCATCAGCGTTTCGAAGTCCATCTCGTGAATGTCTTCCTCTACGACAATGTGATCCACAGGCTTCTTCTCCTTCTCTCCATAGAAGATTTTCACGCTGTTTAATTTTAACAGCCGGATGATGGTGTACACAAGCGCGGCAGCAAACAGTATGAACAGAATAAGCCGATCCCATTCAGGCGATCCACCCCGATCCCGAAACAATTCGCGAAGTTGGTAAGCTACCCACAACCAAAAGGAATCCCATAGGGTCATCCGCGCTTGCGTATACCCGTAACTGAGTTCCGGATCTTCCTTGAGCCCTTTGATCTTGTCCTCACTGTACCTCCGAATGTCTACAGCGGTTGAATCATAGTTCCGGTAGTATGGTACGTCCGATTTGAAATAATCCTGCGCGGAGCCCCGAAACGGAAGACTCAACGTGAGGCAAAAGAAAAGGCCGATGCAAAAGGAGAATTTAGTAGTCCTCATGCTGACTAGCCACTTGAAGCTGTTGTCCGAAGTTTTCTATGCGTGCCAGCAGACCTTTTGCTTCAACCCGTTCCGAAAGGTAGTAGTACTGGACTGCCAATGCTGTCAACGGAAGTACGGCTAAGAGTGTACTCGCCAGCGAATACAACATAAACAAGATGGTTCCGATCGCTTCCTGCCAAAAGCCCGGAGCTGCCCCTACGCCGAATGGGTTGAGAGCGTGAAGTGCATAAATGAACAGATAAATATACCAGGGGATCAGGAACAGAGTGGCAAACACGAGTTGTATGTATACGTTGAGCGCTCCTACCCCAACGGTGTTCCAGAATTTGCCCTTTGTAAGCTTTGTCAGCCGGCTTAAGCCGGTAAAAAAGCCGATCCGCTCCTTGTTGCAGATGAAGAAGATCATCCCGAAGTAAATACAGAGCACGAACAATGCCACGTAATACAGGAATGTAGAAATGCCTAAAAGCAGCGGACTGATCATGCTGGCGACGAATATGAGGATACCTACAGGAATCAGCATCAATACTACAGCGAGTACCATGCCGATATAGTAGAGAAACATGTTTCCAAATGTCTTCCAGAAAAGACTTCGGGACTTCTTCCATACTTCGCCGAGATCGATTGGACCTCCCTGCTTTTCGCGATACTTGAGAATGTACGCGTGCGTGGTGGTTACCGTGAGCACACCACCAATAAGCATGAAGACGAGAGCGGCCCCCAATGAAATCCAGAAATTGGCCGAATCGAAATATTCTTCAGTTCCGAATGGACCACCGTCGTAAGTGCCGGACAGCCCAAGCATCCGGGTGAAGATTTCCCGGTAGAACACACCGCCCAGGAGAACGGCAGGTGCTGCAAAAAACAGGAGACTCTTGCCGAGCCCTTTGATGTTCTCGCGTAAGAAGCGGTAAGTCATGTTCATGACCCCACCAAAGTCGTGAGCCTGGCGGAAGTCAATTGGCGTTAGATGTTGCATTCCTGTGTAGCTGCCGAGGATAGATTACAAAATAGTACAACATTACGAACGCAGAAGCAAGCAGGATGATGAGCTTGATGATCCAGTGCATATCTGCGTACCGTGTGATAAAGGATTCAATAAAGCCGGCTACGATGAAGAAGGGTAACAGCCCCATCACAATCTTTAGTCCCCTAAGTGCGCCGCGCCGGAAAGACTCGAACCGAGAATACGTGCCAGGAAACAGTATGCTGTTCCCCATCACAATCCCGGCAGCACCAGCAACAACAATAGCGCTTAGTTCTATTGTGCCGTGGAGCATTACGACTGGTGCCGCCTGGAGAAGTAGACTCTCCTTGTAAAACATCGTAAAGAAAGCACCCAGCATCACTCCATTATAAAAGAGCATAAGCCCGGTGACCACTGAAGTGAATACACCCAGGACAAATACCCGGAACGATACTATAATGTTGTTGAACGTGATGTTCAGGAACATATCCCATGCATCGTCACTTGCATAAACGCCTGTCGGTTTTCCTTCCTTGATATTCTCCAACGTCATGTTGACGTACCAGTCGCCCATGATGAGTCGGACAAATGTTTCGTCATACAATGATGACACCGTACCGATGAGACCTGCTGTGAGAAAAATAATAAGGGAGTAGAGCAGTGGCTTGCGAACTTCCCACATGATCGATGGAACTTCGTACTTCCAGAAGTTGATGATTCTGTTGCTCTTCTCCCGTTTGTTTCGATAGATCTCAAGGTGGATCCGAGAAACGAGGTTATTGAGATAGGTTGTCGTGCGACTGGAAGGGTATTGCGTTCTCGCGAAAGCGAGATCGTCTGTAAGCTGGATGAACATTTCTGCAAGCCTGTCGGGCGTAATCGGCTTGCCAGGCTCGAGGGCCTTTTCAATTCCCTTCCAGCGCTCCTGGTTCAGTTTTATGAATGCAGCCTCGCGCACAAAGAGTCATTTTTCGAAATGACAAAATAACACTTCTTCGCCAAGAGACTGTAAGCAAGCGCCTTACTATGTACTATTTTCCTTGTGATTGCTTAATTACGGCGTTCCACACGCGCGAAATGTTGCCGTAGCAGATCTTCTGGATGTCGGCGTGGCTGTACCCCCGCTTTAAGAGTTCAAGAATCAGGTTAGGATACTGGCTGACATCCTTTAACCCGACGGGGAGCGAGTCGTCCACACCATCATAGTCGGAACCAATGCCCACATGATCGACTCCAACAAGGGCAACAACGTGATCGATGTGATCCGCGACGCGCTGAACATCCGAATAAAGTTCATTCGCCGTTTTTCCTGAGGCTGCAATTATAGGTTGTGCTTCAGGATCACGGGACGTGAGATTCCGGCGTTTAAGTTCCGCCATCACGTTATCGAGTATTTCTTCATTTTGACGTGCAACGGAATCGACAAACGTGGCACCGAAGTTGATCTGAATAACGCCACCGTTACGCGCGAGTGCGCGGATCATGTCGTCCGACATGTTGCGTTCAAAGCCCGGCGTGAAATGGCGGCAGGAAGAGTGCGAAGCGATAACCGGTGCACTTGTTACCGCAATGACGTCGTAAAAGGCACTATCAGAGACGTGAGATATGTCAACCATGATACCGACGCGGTTCATCTCCTTCACGACCTCTTCTCCAAAAGGACTTAGCCCGTTCCAGGTGTGCTTGGTATCATAGGATGAATCGCAAATCTGGTTGTCGCGGGAGTGCGTAAGGGTTATGTAGCGAATGCCGCGATCGTAGAAGTATTTTATGTTCTCGAGCGACTTACCAATGGGCGCTCCGTTTTCCATTCCCATCGGAAGGGAAATTTTGCCTTCTGCCGCATTCCTTTCGATGTCATCAGGAGTCATGGCAAGCGCAAACTTGTCTGGAAGCCCCGTTGCGATTTGCCGAACCATGTCAATCAGTGAGTCAGCAAGAGCCTTACCGAAATCCGCCTTGGCCTGATACGACGCAGGAATGTAAATCGACATGAACGGAGCATCGAGGCCGCCTTTCCTGGCGCGCTCATAGTCGAAGTCGCCATCACGCGTTGACACGATAACGTTGAGGCCATCGCCCACGGGCCTGATCTTTTGCTCAACAAGGCGGTAAGGAAGATCAACATGCGTATCGGCTATGATAAATGCCTGGGCCAGGGAATCTGCTTGTTCACGTAGCTGCTCTTCTGTCAGCGGAGCTGCAGTATCGGTCATTTCCTGCTTTGCAGATTTTGTGCATCCGGCTACAAGCAGGGACACAAGTAAGATGAGCGGCGTGAATTTCATTTTCTTTGAGAAATTATCTGGTAAATTGAGTTCTGGGATATTACTAAAGCCCCTAATTTAGAAAGTTAAATGGAAACCATTAGGGTCCGAACGACACAGAACGTATTCATCGAATATCCGGTAGCGAGCCTCGGTGATCGCATGCTGGCATTTTTCATCGATGCAATCATCCTCACCGCGTACAATTTTGTGTGCTATTTTATCCTTAAGGAGTACACGTTCTCAACAACGGTAAGGGTTCTGCTTATCACGGTGCCTTTCTTACTGTACCACCCCGTTTTTGAAATCCTGATGAACGGGCAAACGCCGGGCAAAAGGCAGATGCGCATTAAAGTTGTGAACCTCGATGGTTCATCACCAACCATTGGTGGATATCTGATGCGTTGGCTGTTTCGACTCGTGGAAGTATTTATCCTTCGCGGCGCATTGGCGATCGTCACGATTGCAGCCAATGGCAAAGGTCAACGTCTGGGTGATATCGCAGCGGGAACGTCGGTGGTGAAGCTCGTGCCGGCAGAAGCAACCCGTTCCGCCAACGTTTTCGCTACGCCGGAAGAGGGTTATGAGCCAACCTTTCCCCAGGCGGCACAGCTTAACGACAGCGACATGGAGGTCATCTATCAGGCGCTTGAAGTTAATCGTGACACAGGGAATGCCAGTCCCGCTAATCTTCTCTCGGAAAAAGTGAAGTCGCTTCTTGGGGTCGAGACCGACATGCCGCCGGTGAAGTTTTTGTATACCATCATCAAAGACCACAACCAGCTCGTCAGTTCCGCATGACGAACGACCCGGTGCCTGTCTTCAGCCGTCAGCAGCTTGCCCTTCGCAACGGGCAGGACCGGCCAGAAATCTGGATAGCATACAAGGGTGTCATTTACGACGTCACCTCCTCACGACTCTGGCGGAACGGCCATCACTATGAGCATTGGGCCGGACAGGACCTAACCGACGAACTCGCTGACGCGCCACACACCGAGCGTGTATTCGAACGCTTTTCCATAGTCGGTCGACTCGATTAACGCGATCATGCCGAATTTTGGCGTTTGGGTTGTGTGTGTTTTGGAATTCTAGAGGAGATTGTAGTAAATCGTACTGCGTTTGACCAGCTTAGGACCCTGATGATAATTATTGCGGACAGCGGAGGCTCCAAGATTGACTGGAGGTTTCTGCATAACGACGGGGCAATCGGCCAGGCTAATGGGCCCGGCTTCAACCCGTATTACCAGCCGATCGAAGACCTTAGGAAAACCATTACCGACGTGGTGTTGCCATTCGTTACGGACCGCGTTGAGAAGATATTCTTTTACGGAGCCGGCGTGTCATCGCAAAAAAATCAGGATACCGTTCAGGAAGCCTTTCGGGAATTCTTTCCCGATGCCGAGATTGAAATTGGCTGGGACCTCCTTGCTGCGGCACGCGCCCTCTGCGGCCATGAGCCTGGCATCGCCTGCATTATGGGAACAGGGTCAAACTCCTGCCTCTACGATGGTGAGAAAATCGTCCACAACGTAGCGAATTTGGGCTGGATACTGGCCGACGAAGGTTCGGGCGCCTACATGGGCAAGCGCATCATTGTTGACTATCTCCGTGAAAACATGCCCACCGCATTGGCGGAACAATTCAGGCAGCGTTATCCCTTCCACCGCGAAGAGATTCTGGAACACGTGTACCAGCGCGAAAAGCCCAGCGCTTTTCTGGCAAGCTTTACGCGATTTCTGTTTCAACATCTTGACGACCCGTATTGCTATAAACTCGTCTACTCCAGTTTTGAGGAGTTTTATGAAAACAACGTGATGCGGTATGAAAATTACCGCAACTACCCTGTGCATTTTACCGGGTCGATTGCATTTTATTTTAGTGACATCCTGCGGCAAGTAGCGAACGACAAGGGAATTACCGTTCGGAACATTCTCGAAGGTCCAATCGCCGGTCTGACGCTTTATCATCAGCCCGACCTGACCACGCGTTCGCGGTAGCAGCCCTTTGCCTCGTTCGCCGTATATTTGCACCGGGGCAGTCAACAATCCCAAATAGCTATGGTATCGACAACTGAATCCTCGTCGCACTACGATCATCTGGAGGACATGAGCATTCATGACCTGCTGGTTAACATTAACCGGGAGGACATGACCGTCCCTGCGGCAGTGCAGCGTGCGATTCCTCAGATCACACCTTTGGTGGAGGTGATCGTGTCGAAAATGAAAGAAGGGGGTAGACTGTTCTACATTGGTGCCGGCACGAGCGGTCGCCTGGGTATTGTCGATGCCTCAGAAATTCCGCCCACGTACGGCATGCCACATGGCCGCGTGATCGGCCTCATGGCCGGTGGCGATGTTGCCATTCGCAAAGCTGTGGAGCACGCCGAGGACGATGAGCATCAGGCGTGGCTGGATCTCCAGGCATTCGACATCGGACCGGGTGATGTTTTGATCGGAATCGCTGCGTCGGGCCGGACGCCATACGTGATCGGAGGTCTTCGCACAGCGCGTGAACACGGGATTACAACAGGCTGCATCACCTGTAATGAGAATACAGAGTTGGCCCGTCATGCTGACTATCCCATCGAGGTTATTGTTGGCCCCGAGTTTGTGACGGGAAGTACGCGAATGAAGGCGGGCACCGCGCAAAAGCTGGTGCTTAACATGATATCCACGGCCGCAATGGTCAAGCTGGGAAGAGTCAAGGGCAACAAGATGGTTGACATGATGCTGAGCAATAACAAGCTTATCGACCGCGGCACGCGTATGATTATGAACGAACTGGGTGTCGATCAACTTGAGGCGGCGCGCCTGCTCAAAGAGTACGGCTCGGTTCGGCTTGCGGTGGAGAGCAGGCTCGGCCATGCACGACATTGAGCCATATTACAACTGGCTTGGCTACTACGATCCCGCCAGGGACGAGCGATCGCCCTTCTACGGCAAAGAGTACAATTACGACGTCTATTCCGAAACCATTTACGGTTATTACATTGATCCCGCCTGGGATTTCATGGGCTCGGAGACGCTCTATATTAAAGTTCTCTTCGCCGACTATATCAACGGCTACGCGATAATCGAATTCATTGGCGAGTGGAACGACGCCATCAACAACGACATAATGCATTTGAAGCGAAACGTGATCGACAGCATGATTGCTAACGGAATCACACGCTTCATTCTTATCGGCGAGAACGTCATGAACTTTCACGGCTCCGACGACTCCTACTACGAAGAGTGGTTCGAAGACGTCGGGGATGGCTGGATCGCCGCCGTCTCCTTCCCCGACTTTATTCGCGATGAACTAATGAAATACAACATCGACCGCTACATCAACATGGGCGGCACCCTTCAGATCGACAGATGGAGAA
Organism: Cyclobacteriaceae bacterium; assembly: GCA_036563875.1. GTDB lineage: Bacteria > Bacteroidota > Bacteroidia > Cytophagales > Cyclobacteriaceae > ZC4RG29. The sequence continues at coordinate 4,802 of DATCLO010000164.1, read as the reverse complement.
CGTTAACGCCACAGGCGTTGTGTGAGGTGACGGCGAGGTTGATTCAGCGACGCATAGAGTAAGAAATGTGCTGATGTGTTGATGTGTTGACGTGTTGAAGTTGGCTCTTCGCCGCTTCCGTGCTTCCGAACGATCACTACTGCGCTCAATATCTGATCGCGGAAAAAAACACAAATGAAAGTTCAAATATCCTTTCGGGCGTCCCAAAGAAAATATCCTATTGGCACTCAAGCGGCGATTTAGAAAACATCAACACATCAATACATCAACACTTCAGCACAACAAAGAAAGCTGCGCTTCCGTCACCAACGCTTCCGCTGGAACGAGGTACTGCCGCCTCGTTCGTACCTCTCGACACAAGACTCGTGTCCTTCTTAGTTTGCCTTTGCGAAAGTATTTGCCTTGAAGTTTAAACACGGATCCTTCCGGGAGGTCGGCTACGGTTGTATGGTGAGTCGCGCCTGGATCATATTCACGCAGTGCGATGGTGAGTTCACGATCGGCGAAGGAGCTTGCTTTCGGATTTGCCATGTGAAGCGTAAGCCGATGCAGTATCCGGGGAGGGAAGACTTGATCATTAAGCACCGGTGAGAGAAGATTTCTGAAGATTCTCTTCCACTCTTCACCGTGAGGTTCTGCGCGAGTGCCGTAGTGAAGGAAGGTTCGAAGGTGTGCAACTTCGTGTAAGTAAGTGATCAGAAACAAATAGGGGTTCAGATCATGGTTGATGGTAATCCGATGTGTGGTGTGATGTCGACACCCGGTGAAGTCGCCAACCTTGCTTGAACGGCTGCGTGTAATTTTCAGGACAAAGGGAGTTTCCTTCCACAGTTGGAAGGCGTATGATGCCGCTGTTGGCGGAACGTGGTTGTCGATGATTTTGCGTAGGGTCGTTTCTGTCATAAAAAAAGGGCTGTTAAGCCCTTTTTTAAATTTTCACGTTCTGTGTTCCGGTTACGGAGCAGCTGTCGTATCAGTTTCAACCGATGTGGTGTCCATTGCCGGAGCTTCTTCCTCCATAGGCTGAACCGTTTCTTCTTGTGCCGGTTCTTCGGTAGTTTCAGCTTCCTTCTTCGATCCGCCACCGCATGCGATGACAGCCGATGCGAACGAAGCGACTAATAGGATTGCAAACAGTTTTTTCATAGTTGACAGGTTTTTGAGAAAAATTCCAACAAATATAGTATGAATTGCTTGGAAGGCTTAGGCCGGGGTAAGAAAAATTACTTTTTTCTAAATATAAGCCTGACCGGGACGCCCTCAAAATCAAAGTGTTCACGCAATTTATTTTCGAGGAAGCGCTCATACGACGTTTGAATGTACTGAGGAAGGTTACAAAAGAATGCGAACGTTGGAAACCTTGCCTTCAGTTGCGTAATGTACTTGATCTGGATATGCTTCCCCTTCGTTGCTGGAGGGGGATAATGCACGATTTCGGGCAGCATCTTGTCATTCAGCACGGAAGTTGGAATTTTGGCATTCTTGCGCTCATAGACGCCCACAGCCTTTTCAACAACCTGGAATACGCGTTGCTTCGTAAGCGCAGAGGCGAATATCACAGGGATGTAATCAATGGGCGCCAGCTTTTCGAGTATCTGCTTCTTGTAGCGATCACTTGTCTTTGAATCCTTCTCGATGAGGTCCCATTTGTTGACCATAAGAACGATCCCCTTACCCTGTCGGTGAGCCAGGCTGATAATATTTACATCCTGGGATTCGAGTCCTCGTTCGGCATCGATAACAACGATGCATACGTCACAGTCTTCGAGCGCATTTAGCGCGCGAAGTACCGAATAGAATTCGATGTCATCCTTAACCTTGCTCTTCTTGCGTATTCCCGCGGTGTCTACGAGGATGAAGTTCTTGCCATACATTTTGTAGTGCGTATGGATGGCGTCGCGGGTTGTGCCGGCTTCGTCGGTAACGATACTGCGCTCAGTGCCAACGAGTGCGTTGAGCAACGATGACTTGCCAACATTGGGACGACCCACGATGGCAATACGGGGTATGCCACCCTCAGGGTCTTCGGGACCAGGAGCAGGGAAGATTTTTATGATGGCGTCGAGCAGATCGCCAGTACCCGCTCCGTTTTCTGCTGATATGGGAAACACCTCACCGAGGCCGAGTTGATAGAATTCTGCGGAGAGGGGAGTCTTGTCTGGGGTGTCGGTTTTGTTGGCAGCGATATAAACAGGTTTGTTGGATGCCCGAAGGACATTTGCAAAGTCTTTGTCAAAGCCCGTGAGTCCGTCGCGCACGTCCACGACAAATATCACTACCGATGATTCATCGATAGCAAGTTTTACCTGGCGGCGGATGGCGGATTCAAATTTGTCTTCGGAACCCGTGACGTAGCCACCCGTGTCGATAACGGTAAAATTCTTCCCGCACCATTCAGCATACCCGTAATGGCGATCACGCGTAACGCCCGGTTCGTTGTCCATAATTGCCTGCCGTTTCTCGACAAGGCGATTGAACAACGTTGATTTCCCAACGTTAGGCCTACCGACGATAGCTACTACGTTCATTCACTTTCTTTTTTGGTGATCGGTAATCGGTGGTGTCGTGAATTTCAGAGACGTGCAGGTTGCGCGTCTCTACCGTTTTTCCGTTTCCAGATGAGACGCGCAAGTTGCGCGTCTCTACTATAATCCACGGATCGATGGTACTTCTTACCACTCACACTCACACGCCGTCTCCCTCCGCACGCCCCTTAGTCCCCTAAAGGGGTCCAGCGCGCGTTGTAACGGTACTTCCAACTGGTCAGTCGTACCGTTGTCCGTTTCCAGATGAGACGCGCAAGTTGCGCGTCTCTACTATATCCCACCGATTACCGATCATCTTTTACTTCTTTCACTGTCCCCTCACTCTGTATACCCAAACCTCTTCAATCTCTCCTTCTCCCTTCTCCAATTCTTCGCCACTTTTACAGTCGTTTCAAGGAAGACTTTCTTTTGGAAGAAGTCTTCCATTCGTTTCCGTGCTTCGATGCCGACTTTTTTCAGGGCGCTTCCTCCCTTGCCGATGAGGATGCCTTTTTGGGAATCGCGTTCGACGTAAATCTCTGCGCGGATTCTGATGATGTCGTCATCCTCCTTGAAGTCACTGATGGCAACTTCTGTGCTGTAGGGCACTTCCTGTTCGTAGTGAAGGAAGATCTGCTCGCGCAGGAGTTCTGCAGCAAAGAACCGTTCCGGGCGGTCAGTTAGTTCATCCTCCGGGAAATAGGGGGGATGTTCGGGAAGGTGTGCCACGACGGTGTCGAGGAGCTCCGACAGGTTTTCGCCCGTCAGCGCCGATATGGCCAGTACCGCGGCTGCGTTGGGGAGTTGTTCCTTCCAGTAGGCCATCTTATCTGCGATCTGGGACCCCCTGCCCGTGTCGGCTTTGTTGATGACGACGATTACAGGCACCGAGAGCCGGCCAAAGCGTCCATAGGTATCCGCGTCGAATTTTTCCTCCGGCTCGACCAGCAGCAGGACCAGGTCGGCATCTTCCAGCGATACTTTCACGTACCGCATCATGGCTTCGTGGAGCGCATATTTGGGCTCCAGGATTCCCGGCGTATCGCTGTACACGATTTGGTAGCCGTCGCCATTGATGATCCCCATGATCCTGTGGCGGGTGGTCTGGGCTTTCGGCGTGATAATGGAAAGGGGTTCCCCCACCAGGCGGTTCATGAGGGTCGATTTCCCCACGTTGGGCTTACCGACGATGCTAACGAAACCGGATTTAAAGGGCTTTTCGGACATTTTCGAATGCAGGGACAGCAAATATCGCTGATTTTGCCCGATATGGTAGCCCGGAGCAAATCCGAAGCGGCCGGAAAGCGCTGCTGTCCGCGCCGCCCTGGGATCGCTTCAGAGTGTGAGTTTGTTTTTTGGCGTTGTTGCCCCTACTTTTGGGACCTCATTGGAACGTACCCGGCCGAAATTGGGTTGTTTCAGTGATTACATCGCGGGGTGGAGCAGTTGGTAGCTCGTTGGGCTCATATCCGCTGGCTAGCGGACGCGAGTTCGAGCTTGCGTGACTGCCGAGCCGTCTCCTTGAAGTTGATCCAACGTGTAGTCGGCAGGCAGGTCTTGCCCCCGAGTTTTCACAGAAAATTTGGTTTGTAATAATGTTGGGCCTACTTTTGGACCCCATTGGTAGGTGAAACTATCATAAAGGAATACATCGCGGGGTGGAGCAGTTGGTAGCTCGTTGGGCTCATAACCCAAAGGTCGCAAGTTCGAGTCTTGCCCCCGCTACGAACCCAAAAGAGAACGTGAACTAACGTTCTCTTTTTCATTTAGTTAGCCTCCCAATCCGCCATTCCGATTCACGTTAATTCGAGGTAATTCGAGGTAATTGTTTCCTGAAATGTTTTAGCATTTTTGGACCCATGGCACCAGCGAATCAGCAGTCATGGGATGCACGTTTAATGCGGTTTTGAACAAGGATAACCGGAAAAACAAGACCGGCCGGTATACCATCTTCATCCGGATTACGGTCGACAGGCAAACCAAGTATTTTAGCATTGGAGAGCGGATTGACCAGAGATACTGGACCGGCAGGGTCAACCATTGGGTCAAGGCCAACCATCCGGGGGCGTTTGAACTAAACAAGATGATCCGGGACAAGATCGAATTGCTCTATCAGTTCTACTTCCGCCAGCGCGCCTTTGGAAACGGGGTCTCAATGCAGAGCCTCTCCACTTTCTTTCACAAGAAAATAGATCCCAATGTCTTCAATGAGTATGTAGCCCAGTATATCAAGACGGTAAGGGGCAAGTCTCTCAATACGCTCAAGAAGTACAGGAC